>NZ_JBHTAQ010000004.1:0-217795 GCF_042663665.1 Saliphagus sp. GCM10025317 | reverse complement strand
ACTCCTCGCCGTTTCGTTGCGGAACTGCTGGTACGAGACTCCGTCTGACTCGGTCATCTGGCCAGGACGATTGCGA
This sequence comes from Saliphagus sp. GCM10025317, assembly GCF_042663665.1. Lineage (NCBI taxonomy): Archaea > Methanobacteriati > Methanobacteriota > Halobacteria > Halobacteriales > Natrialbaceae > Saliphagus > Saliphagus sp. GCM10025317. The sequence continues at coordinate 217,719 of NZ_JBHTAQ010000004.1, read as the reverse complement.
GCCGACGAACCGACAACTTCATCGGGAAGATACGGTTGTATTGGCCCCAGAGAGGCCCCATATATTCTCTCGGCGTCCGACGGGTCGACCGTAGCGGCGTCGAAGTCGAACGTCGAGAGATCTTCGAGATTCGACCGGTCTGCTCCAACAGGTCGACTGGGTGAACGACGGTTGTTCGGTGGTTTGCTCGCGCTCGGGCGGGCCTCCTGCCTCTATGGCATCACCGAACGACATCAGGGTCTCTTGCTTGCCTCGATTCCAACTTCAGCCAGGTGAGCGCTCGCTCGAGGAACTCCTCGGGGCTCTCGTAGTTACCCTTTGGACCGCCGAACGGATGTCATCGACGGTTTCTGGCGGGATATCGACGACGACGCGCATCCTACGAACACTCCCTGTAGATCTCTTCGACGATCTCTTTCAACTGAGGGTCCGAGAGGTGTTCTTCGCTCGTCACCGACCACTGGTGGCTCACCGACTTGGCGGTGTCCTCGACGATGTCGGCGTCCGGCTCGGCACTAGCGATACTGCACAAGACGCGCCCAGTACGGGGTCGTCGAAGGTCCATGCGGTCGAAAATCCGGTTCGACTTGTACGCTTCCTTGAGGATCTCCTCTGTCACCGAGTAGTCGTCACCGTCCCGACTGAACTCCGCCATGAACCACAACCGCGAGAACGCGTTCGTGTACAGGTCCTGTGTGGAGCCCAAGAACTTCTCGGTCATCGACCTGTGCGTACGGTTAGCCCCATCACGCGGCCACCGGTATCGCACGAAGTCCGGCCGCCATCCGATCGCGAGATAGTGCCAGATCCGTGGATCACCCGCCTCCCGGAGCGGGATATCGATGAACTCTCGAACGGCCGGGGCCACGGCGGCATCGATTGGTTCGTCACCGCGGTCGAAGTCACTCTCTGGCCCGATGACGTAGTCGATTACCTGTCCGAGTGCGCTGAGGTTCGCGGTCAGATCAGTGTCGGTTCGATACTCGGACAGCTTCTCGTCCGAGAATTCGAAGTCGTCATCTCTCATCAGCTCCTCGGTGACGAGGAGCGAGGCGTCGTCGCTGAGTCGGTAAAGTGTGTCTTGGCTCATAGGCTGAGTTCTAGTACGCGTTCGAGGTCTTCGTGTGGTGTTCGACGTCGCTGTACCGTAGTGGCGATCTGGTTGACGGTCTCCGACAGTGTGCCGGTTTCTAACATCTCCTCGACCTCGTCTGGCGACTTCTCTTCGAACAACTCGTCGCACACTTCGGTCAACATCCGTCTCTGCCAGGGGTACTTCATCTCACTGTGGACGACGTAGAGTTCTGCAGCTTCGAGGACGAACTGCGTCATGATCTGCGTACCCAGTAGATCGACCACCAACTGGCGGACCCTCCCACGTGCGTGTTGGCCCTTGTCCTCGAAGAGTGGAGGAACGAAGCCGTGATCCGAGTTGATGTACAGTTTCGGCTTGGCTTCGTCGCTCAGATCCAGGTACCACATATTCCCGTCGTTGGCTGGGAAGGGTGCATCCGTGAACGACGTTGGAATCGTCGGCAGTTCGTTCGATCGACCGCTGGTCGGCGGGTCTACGTCTACTGTGCCAATCGGGCCGTGAGCGAGTTTTCGGCCAGCTCGTTCGGCGAACGGTGGACCGCTGTGACCTGTGGGCTGACTTCTGAGCGGTTTCGTCCGTACCAGCAGGGGAGTCAGTTCGAGACGGCCCCGGAGATCGTCGTACTTCAGTTCAACCGAGTCTGTGTACTCCCCCGGCGAGAGGGGTGCGTTCTCGATCACGCTCTCGAACCGGTGGTGGTTCGTCGGGCAGTATCCCACGACGACCAGTGCACCGTTGTGAGGGGGAGATGCGGGGAAGACTCTCTCGAGGGTACTCTTCGAGACGGATATGCTCACAGTGAGTTCACTCGTCTCCCACTCTTCGTCCTCGTCCGTGAGGTCCAATTCTATCGTATCACCGAGTGACAGTGTTGTCCCGCTGCCGAGTGTACACTCAACGTAGTCGAACTCGAGGCTCTCTCCGGCGTATCTGTAGGGACGGGTATCGACTCGTTTGCTCCCACGGTCGCTGCTCATGCCGAACCACCACCCGTCAGGTCGTACTGGAAGTCCAACCGTGTTCGCCCGGCCAGGATTTCGTCACCGACAGAGTCCGAAGACAGTTCGAACCTCGCACTCGTCGTATCCTGGTCGAACTCGAACGTGATCTCACCGTCGTCCACACTCCTCCCCTCCTGTTGCGGTGAGCTACCGTCCGCGACGTCGATCTGGTCTATCGTCTTGTTCGATCCGTCGACTTCGTCGATCGAGACCGTCACGCTCCACGGGCCAGACGGGGCAGTGTCGAGTTCCAGCTCACCCTCGTACTGGTGGGCCCCATCGAACCAGCTGTCGACCCACACGACGTCGAACGGTAACGAGCCACCACCACCACCACCGCCTCCGCCTCCTTCTCTAGTAGAGCCGTGTTCGTCTTCGAAGAACGGGAACTCCGACCCTAAGGTGCCGACGCGTTCGTCGTCGTCTGTCTTCGCTGCGCCCAGAATTTGCTGGAGTGTCCGTTTGACGTCGGTCTTCAGGAACGAGACGATCCGCTGTGACGGATTGTCGTCCTCGTATGCGTTCGCCAACTTCTGCGTGGGTTTCTCCCACGTGTCGTGTGCCTCCGGTTCGGCATCGCGGAAGAAGGACTCGATGGCTCGGTCTGCAGCGTCGGGCAGGTCGTCCGCTTCCAGACCTACCTCGTGTTTGGCCCCTCCTGCGAGTAGAAGAGCGTGGAAGTCCTTTCCGGTCGTCCGGGAGACGGAGCCGTAGTTCCGATACTTCACTACGTGTCGTGCCCCGCGGAACATCGCGACTTTGTTTCGGTGCTTGCTGAGGTCGGTGTCGTCGTCGGCCAGCCTGACGACTAGCACGCTCTCCCGTTGTGCCAGGCTCAGATTCCGTCGGTGGCACCTCGAACTCCACCGTCTCTACGGCAACGGTCCCCGGTTCCCCGAAATCGGGGTCCGGGTTCTCCCGGGACTCGTACCCTTTCACGTACGGGGCAGCCCTGTCGACACCCTCGGGTTCGACAGTGCGGGGAGACGTGTCGCTCGGACCTTGCACGGTGACGTCGATTCCGTCGTCGACGATGAGCGGCCAGTAGTACCTCGCCGCGGCCTCGTAGAGCCCGTCGACGATCTCTTCCGGGTCTCTCGTCGCTCGCGTCGGCTCTCTGAACCCGACGATGAGGGCCGTTGTTCCGCGTTCGTCGGGACGGTCGACACGAAGCGTCTCGGCCAGGCCATCGGGAATCTTATTCATCGCGACCGGTCGGTCGTGACCACTGTCGTGGATACCGATCCACCCACCACCCTTGTACTCCTGGCCGCCCAGTTCGTGATCGGGGAGATCCAGCCGTCCGACGAGTTTCGGGTCGTCGCCTTCTGGTTGGCTGTGGAACAGGACCAATTTGAACCCGGAGAAGGCCCACAGTACCGAGGCGCCTACTCCGTGGACGCCACCGCCCTGTTTCTTGGTCGAGTCCCCGAAGTCCTTGACTAGTGATGCGTAGTTCGTCCCACGACTATCCTCGTTCCCTTCGAGCCCGACGGCGTTCACGTCTTCTACGCCGAGGATCCACAGTTTACCCCCGTCAATTTGGTCGATCATCTTCTGGACGCCCAGTTTCTCGTCGTCATCTGCTACTGCCTCGAGGTGGGGTTTGAGAGTGGGCCAGTCGATCGCGTCTTTGAAGTCGTCCAGCTCCCCTCCCTCCTCCAGTATCTCGAGGAAGAAGTTGATCCCTGGCTTCTCTCCGTCTTGTCGTGCGTCGTAGACGTTTTGGATTAATTCGCGGGGGAGTGTCTCGAGCACCGAATCCAACGCGAAGTCGGTCTGAGGCAACCCGACGAACGAGTCCTCGGACTTCAGCTCTTTGAACGCCGCGTGTAGTTGTCCTGTTCCCATGTGTATGTGCGTGTTCTATGTGTATGGGGGGCGAATATATAAGGTTTTCTTCAGTGGCGCACGCTAACCGATTCGGCCATCAGGTCGGACAACGTTGGGATAAACGCCACCTAATCTACTAGCTTCCGGCGCTCATCACCCAACTCGTGCGAAGATGGTATTTACTTCTCGCACGCTCGTTCCTGTGTGTGATGTGTGTATGGATACGACCGCGTGTGCATAGGGTTACAGAACATCGAGGAGAAAGCCAACGACTGAAGTCGTGTGGAGGATGTCAAGGTGTAACCGTCGTACGATCCACGTGGTTCCCTCCTGGTCGACGTACCGTCGTCAGTCGTCAACGATGAGCTCTCCGTCACCCACGTTCTCGTCACGGTTCCGCCCTCGCCCCGGTGTCGAAGAGCGAGTTTTTTGGACGAATTCCCGTACCCTGTTCGAGGGCGCCCTAATCTCCTATGCAGGACCGACGATCGAAGTTCGAGGCGTTTCGACGCCCACCTTCTCGCAGATACTCCTTCCGGCTAACTCGGCGAGTCGAGGTGGGACTGCGTTCCCGATCAGCCGACCGAGATTATTGATCCCCACGTCGTCCCACTCGTCGTAAAAGTCGTAGTCCTGAGGGAACGTCTGTAGGAGGGCACCCTCGAGGATGGAGAGCGCGCGATCCTGATCGGTGTCGTAGTGGCCGAAGCGGCCGCTCCCGTAGTTGTAGAACTGCGTGGTGATCGTCGGAGCTGGTTCGTCTGGTCGCAGTCGACTGTAAGGTGTCTTGTACGACCGACCGCTATCTCGTTTGTGGCAGTCCGCGAGTAGGTGATCGAGACCGTTCTCTTCCCAAACACTCCAGTCTTGGCCGGGTTCTATGTTTCGTATTCGCTCGAGGTTCGTGTCTGATAGATCTCGAGCCCTGTGTAGCTCTAACTCAGGATGAGCCTCGCCTGCATCGATCGGAGGGAGGTGACCGATCGTTTCACGTACCGTTGGATATTCATCCTCGTCTTCGTATATCGGACTCGGTAGTTCGATCGCCCCCTCTTTCGACGCAATGAGTACCCACCGCTTCCGTTTCTGTGGGATCCCGTACTCTGGACAGTAGACGTTCTTGTTCTGATCGGAGTTCAGTGCGTACCCCAATTCCTCGAGACGTTCTTCGAATTCTTCGTAGATCCCGTCGTTGCGTACCTGCAGCACGTTCTCGGTGACGAGGACGTCCGGTTCGACGTACTCCACGATCTTCTGTACCGAGTTGAGAAGGCCCCACTTGTCGTGGTCCTCTCGGCCACCGGCTCTCGAGTGTCCCATCGTAGAGTACGGCTGGCACGGGGCACAAGCAGCCAGTACGGTCAAGTCGGACTGGAAAGGGTACATTCTCGCGACTCGCTCGGGATTGTGTGCAAGTGCCTCGACGTCTGCATCTACGAACTCTGCGTTAGTATTCTCCGTATAAGGATAGCGACCCGCTCGCGCGTTATCGATGCCTGTCGTTACGTCGATTCCGGCGCGTTCGAGACCATGTGTCATACCACCAGCACCACAGAAGAGATCGACTGCGGATATATTCATAGCAGCCACTTTCGCCAGGAGCTACATTAAGGTAGTGACAACGGAGACGAGTGGACGATAGTGGGAAGTATCATATGGCTCGAGGCTACAACTCACGAGATAGATTCAGACGGCTACTTCGAATACACATATATGACAACAGTGAAAAATGTTCCTGACACCGTTTCTGAGTGGTTCTTCTTCAGTGGTGGACCAGGTGCGCCGCGGTACGGTGACGACCCGACGAAACACGCTGTGGACCACGACACGGAGAGTTTCGTCAGGGAAGTGATCCAGAACGCCAACGACCAGCGACTCGACAACGACGAGCCTGTCGAGATCCGATTTCGCTTTCTCACTCTCACCGGAGATGAACGCGAAGGTTTTCTGAAAAGGATCGGTTGGGAGACGGGTCTGCGTGACCGTCTCCAGACCGTCTCGGATAGAGATACAGGGAGAGGTTACGATCGATTTCTGGAACGACTCGCCGATTCCGACGCCGAACTCCGTTTACTGGTGATCGAAGACCGAAATACGACTGGCCTCACGGGACGATGGTCCGAGGACTCGAATTACGCCGCGCTCGTGCGTGACGAGCTCTACAGTAGCAAGCAGGGAGATACTGCTGGTGGGTCGTACGGACTCGGTAAATCTGTCTTGTGGACGTTCTCCGGTGCTTCGACAGTACTGTTCAACTCGTCACCAGTCACCACTCCCGACGAAGTGGTCCCGCCCCGATTCGTAGGCCGAACGAAACTCCCGACCCACGAACTCGGAGACGTGACCTACCAGGGCGCGGGATGGTTCTGCAATCCACTGGAAACTGACGAGGGGATCCGTCCTGCGTCGATCTGGGGAGCGGACGCAGTGAATCTGGCTAATCGACTCTACCTGGAGCGGCCAGAGGGGAGCGGCACCAGTATCATGGTCGTCGGGTACCGGGATCCGACCCGGGACACCAGACCGGAGATCGAAGATCTGGCAGACGAGTTCGTAGAGGCCGCAGTCAAGTACTTCTGGCCGGCAATGCAGAGAGGAGATCTGCGTGTCACGATCGAGACGCCGGAAGACGAGTTCGAGGCGAGTGTCGAGAACGTACCCGCTATCCAACCCTTCGTGGAGTGCTTCGAGCAGAGGAACGAGGGCCAGGGTACCTTGGACCAACCCGGAGACGTCGCCGGTGTAGACGTCCCGATGAACCTTCCAGCTCGAGCAGACGAGACCGAGACTCCGGACGGGAGTGTCAGACTCGCAGCCCGTCTCGCCTCACCTGCCGACGACGGCACCTATCTCAACAAAGTCGCTCTCTTTCGGGGAGCGGGAATGGTCGTCAAATATCACGACCAAAGCCGTGTTGCATTCGGAGATCGAGACTTCCACGCCGTACTCGCGTGTGGTGAGGCACGACACGACGGTTTATCGACGAGAGCAGACCAGGAGATCGACCGTTTCCTCCGCTACGCAGAACCACCCGAACACGACGAGTGGATCTCCACCGAAAACCTACGCGAAAAGTACAGGCGAGGGTTCCGAACAGCACTGGACGACATGTTCGGTACGCTCCGTGATGGGCTTCGACACCTGATCGCTCGGAGCGACGGTAGTGGGGAGTCACTCTCTCGACGAGTGCGCAAACGATTTCCTATCCACGACGTCAGGAACCACCGCCGATCCGTCAGCGAGCCCACTACAGTCTTCGACATCGACAGCACCTCGTCGTTCGAGGACGGCCGGTGGACCTTCGAGGGCCGAATCGAGGTCACCGAAGACGAGTTCGAAGGGTGGAGTGTCGACATCTCGATGAAAGGGGTCGGTGAAGACGGCGGGACCTACGGGCAGGTGCCGATCGAATCGGTCTGGACGTCCGACGACGCCGTCACGAAAGAGTACGAAGATGGAATTGCCAGACTCGTAGCAGAGAACGGGGCTGCAGAGATCGACTTCGAGGGCGAATCTTACCCGGTCGGGGACGGAGACTCTTCGACAGTTACGGTGGGAGAAACGCGGTTAGACATTCGAGCCGAACTAAGAACTCGGAGAGGTGAGTGACCGTGGAGCGATTGTCACAACGTTACCGTACGACTTCACTCCCCCACGCCTATCTCGGCAACGGGTTGAGTTTCGAACTCGACGAATACTCGATTGACGGGAGTGAAAAACGGTCCTTGGCTCAAGGCAGGTCAGACGACGATCCCGATTCCACCGGACGAAGACCGAGACGAGTGGGAGACGGTAGAACTGTTCGGTTCAGTGGAGCTGACGGAGTCTACCGTCGAGAGCCTCTTTCCACCGGATGAGAGATCTGCGCCGCCTGCGAGGCTGTTCGTGGTGATCCAGTGCCACGAGACGATTTACCGCGACAAAGTAGTGGTACGAGAACCACCAGTAGAGCCACAGAGCTACGGTTTCGGGATCGAACTCGACCGTGACGAATTCCGGGACAAGGTGGAACTCCGGCCACATCTCGTACGGACAGAGTCGACGGATCACGACGGGAAGTACGCGACAGAAGAGCATCTACGCGTGGCGAGTGGAAAGACGTTCACTGCGTTGGTGGACCCCATTGAAGACGAGGGAGAAGCGTGGATCGACGGTGAAGAGGTCAGTTTCTCTCAGACACCTCACCTCCCCGATGGTGAGAAAATCTACTACCTCGACTTCCGAAACGAAGCACGGCCGAAACTGTGGCTCAACACGGACTACCCTCGTATCACGGACATCCTCCAATCGGAGGGGTCCGTCGGCGCAGAACCTCGTATGCGAGACGTGCTTCTGGACCAGATCGCTAACCCCGTGTGGACCCAACTCATATTACGCGCAGGGTGTGCAGTCGACGACAGCGGAGAGGTAGAACATCAGTGGCAACAGACCGTCCTCGAGTCGTTCGCCCGTGATATTTACGAGACCGACGATACCACGGAAGCAGCACTCGCGCTCCGCCGGGACGTTCGTGATCCGGACTCGCTCCCAGAAGTGATGTCACGTATCGACCGTGAACTGCAAGATTACCTCGAACCAAGGACTCAACTGATCAATCTCATGGAAGAGGGCCTCAAGATCTAAAATGACCGATCGTATACTCCACCGGTTGACCGAGGACGGACGGCGCCAGTAGGCGAGCCGTTCTTGAGAGGCGAAGAAGAGATCGACGAGGAAGAGCTCTCGGGGTACGTCGAGCCGATGCCGGGAGAACCGACCGCCGACTTAGATACTCTCGACGAGAAGGTCGAGACTGTCGTCGACGAACACTCCCGGTTCGACACTTCGATGGACAAAGCACTCGCAGAGGACATTCACCGGTGTCAGATTTGAGCTATCGAACCGCGGGTGATCCGGGTCTCTGGCACTGGCTGGCAATCTGCCAGCACCCCGAGTTCGTTTGGCAGCGGTGGGAGTACCGTTCGGAGAAGGCGATGCGGGAGAAGTTCCTAGGCGCGGGGTCGGACCTATATTCGAACGCGTTGCATCGACTGTGGTGGATCGCCGAACTCACCTACGACGAGGAGACAGACGATTACTCGCTGACGGAGAGCGTCTTCTCCAACCAGACGATCGTCAACAAGGTGTTCGACAGGTGGTTCGCTCGGTACGACCCCGCAGTTGTAGCAGTCTGTGAGGTGCTCAAGGACGAGCCATCTTCAGTAATCGACGAGGCGACCAATCAGTTCAATCACTCGCTGACGAGTGTGCAACTCGAGGGACTGACTCAGGCCGACGTCGAGCAGATGATGCGTGAGATCGTCTGGGACGTGCGGTAGGGTTCGAGATAGGCAACCCGATTGGCGCCGCTCGAGGTGGCTACTCGCCCTCGGTGCTCGAACGGTAGTACGAACAGTACTCGTTCGCGAAACAACTTGCACAACGTGGTGAACGCTTCGTACAGACGAGAGCTCCGAAGTCGAGCAGTGCGAGGTTGTAGGTGCGAGCGACACTCCCGTCTTCGGGCAGCATCTCGGTAGCGAATTCCCGTCGCTCGCTCTCTTTCTCCGGGAACTCTTCTCTGAAGACTCTATCGTAGACCCTCACTACGTTCCGGTCCGCGATCACACGTGGTTGATCCAGAGCGAAACAGAGCGTCGCATTCGCGACGTAGGGGCCAACTCGAGGGAGCTCCAGTAACTCGTCTTCGTCTGCCGGGAGTGTGTCTACTCGATCGGCTATCCTTGTGAGTGCCTCGGCGCGCATCCGCTGAAATCCCAAAGGTTCAATTACCTCCTCTATCTCGTCTTGAGGGGCTTCTTCCAGTCTCTCGATAGTAGGGTACTTCGAGAGAAAATCGGGATAGACACTCCTTACGTTCTCGGCTGGTGTCTGCGTGAGAAAGAACTCGGCAACGAACACCTCGTACAGAGTCCTATCTGGTTCCCGCCACGGAAAATCACGGAGGTTGTCCTCGGCCCACTGTAGGATCCCCTGCCGAAAGCGTTCACGAGTCGGATCAGCCACAACTCAAATTCAGATTGGAACCCTATTGAATTTGTCTCTGCATTGTAGGCTACCGCAATTATCGAGAATCAGCCCTACGCTACGTACAACAACCGCTTGTGTTAGAAGCCACACTATGCACGATATCGAGAGTGCTGGACGCCCGCCGTGTACACAGGACGGATATCAGCGAGGATGATTTCGAGAAACGTGTTGTTGGCGGCGGTAGCATTAACTCCTGACCGGCAGATTCGTAAGAACGATGAGTGGGAGCGACATTGAAAATCACATGTCTGTTGAGGATCCCGACGTATTTGCTGTCGATCTCTTCTGCGGTGCTGGGGGATTCACCGAGGGTCTCGAACGAGCCGGCATCGACGTTGTCGCAGGTGTCGACGTTGATCCAGACTGTGAGGCCCCGTACGAAGCTAACCACGACGCAGAATTCTATCACAAGGACCTGAAGCAGGTCGCACGCGACGAACCTGGGTGGGTCGGTGAGTTGTTCGACGAGTCTGCGGACGTTCACGTCATCGCCGGTGGACCACCGTGTCAACCCTACTCGACTCTCGTCGATTCGGAGGTTCCCCACGAGAAGGCGGGTCTCGTCACCGCATTCGCCGAAATCGTGAACGAGGTGCAACCGGACATCGTCGCCATGGAGAACGTTTATGGCGTTCGAGACGACGGCGAGTACCACGACCTCGTCGATACGCTCGAGAACGCTGGCTACTACTTCAACGAGATCGACGAACGAGGTGTCTATTGTCCGGAATATGGAATCCCACAACAACGAAAACGGTGGATAACGCTCGCATCGAGAGCGGGCCCTATCGAACTCAATCCGCCAAAGAGAGCTAACGTCGATCCGGAGTCTGACCTTACGGTAGCAGATCGTATAGACCATCTCCCGCCGATCGAAGCCGGTGAACAGCACGAAGACGATCCGTTACACAGAGCTCGCAATTTGGAGGAGAAGAACATCGAACGAATCGAGATCTCGAAGCCCGGTGGCGATTGGACGGACTGGGAGGCCCAGGGACGGGGAGACCTAGTAGCCGATTGCCACCAAAAGGACAGTGGGATCACGTACAAGGCACCGTACAGTCGCATGGAAGGTGACGAGCCAGCACCGACGATCACCACGCAGTTCTACAACTACGGGAGCGGCCGCTTCGGCCACTACGACACCGATCAAGATCGTGCCCTAAGTATTCGTGAGGGCGCGATTCTACAGACGTTCCCAGACGATTACCAGTTCTTGAACGGGAAAGATGCTGACGAGATTGGTCTCAACAAACTCGGTCAGTGGATCGGGAACGCCGTACCGCCGAAACTTGCGGAGGTTGTGGGTGGGAGTATCCTCCGACACGCGAAAGGCGAACGACAGATGACAGTATCGGAATACGTGGATTGATCGTCTCCTGACCGTTTTATCGGAGACGGTGGAGTCGAGAAACTGCTGGATTTGCTAGACCGAAAACACGGGTTGCTCCTCCTCGAGCATCACCTCGCGGACGTCATCGCCCGGGTTGAGATCGGGCGACCAGATCCTTGTATGCGCTCGTAGCTACAGCCAGCTTAGTCAGTGACGCCTTGGATGCCGGCCATGCCCCATCGTTGCGGTCGTCGACGGAACCACTTCCACTGGGTTCGTCTATAACCAGCGGCCAGGCTTACGTCACGACCATCCACGCCAGCCTTCAACCCCACCAAGGGTACATCTGAAACTACAGTCGGTACATGAGCACGAACGCCGCGATAGGGCTTCAACCTCACGTGGGGTTCGTCTGGAACACGAGCATGTGTGAGTTGCGCCGAGTAGAGGTAACCTAGGAAATGTCGCTAGGCGAGAAATCTTCTTCGAACAGCTCTTCAATAGGCGTTTTCCCCTCCATCTTCTCAGCATCGTAGTACTCGATTCGCTCGCGCTCGTGGCGGGGTATGGGCTCGCCGTCGTCATCGAGGAAGTGGAGACTCTGTTTCGAAGAGATCACTGCAAACGGATCGATAGACTTGTCCTCCTCGTAGGGGACAAGATCGGTGAACGTTTTCTCCAGGAACGTCTCGTCAAGTGGTGCGTCGACTTCACGCGTGATCAGTCCACCGAATGCGACGATACTCCGGTGACTCTCGAACTCCTCGTGGTAGCTCGCAACAGTTGCTGCGATTGCCAGCGACATCGCGATCTCTGTCAACTCACCCACAGTGAAGCGCATCGTGTGCGCTGGATTGCTGTCCAGGTGCCTGCGCTCAATCTCAAGTCGCGCAGCGGAATCGTATTCCTCGATCTCGTGAAGAAGCGGGATGATCTCTGCGAACTCGTCGGCACCGAATAACACATCCTCTGGGTCGATGTGTGGAGGGAGGTCGCTTGGATCGGCATTGAACGCAGTGATCTCGACGATGACGTAACTAGAGTCCGTCTCGGTTCCAAAATCCGTTACTGTGAGTTGGGGGCGCGACATAGTATACCGCACGGATATACTGTTCAAAAACTTACTGGAAGTGACCACAAACTGAGGGCGGGCCCAGCCGCTCTTCTGGCCGTACATCACCTTAAGCACCCTTCTCGGTGTGCTGGATACGAGCCCAACGCTCGTCATCGTTGTTGCGGGTGCCACTTCAACCTCACGAGAGTTCGTCTGGAACCAAGAGCTCGGAGACCGTGTCGAGATCCATCACGTGGCTTCAACCCCACGAGGGTGCATCTGGAACGAATCTACCTCCGCCGAACTCGGGCTGGCCCAGGCTTCAACTCCCCGAGGGTGCATCTGGAACTTACTTCAACGCCAAGTGACTCAACGGCTCGACGATTGGTTTGTGGAGACCCGATATTTTGTGCCAGCAATCGAGTAACGTACTTTGAAGTACGATACTTTAGAGTATGATTATGAGAAGTACTATATTCGAGGATACGGTATTGGAGACTATGCCTGGGTTCGTGAACCGAACGGAGGAACTCTCGCGCCTTCACAACCTCTACGAGTCGGATGAGGCGGAGTTGGCAGTGATTTTCGGGCGACGACGACTCGGGAAAACCGAACTCGTCAAGCAGTCTCTCAAAGGATGCGACGAGGCCATCGTCTATCAGGCGAAGCAAAAAACGAGTGCGTTACAGCTCCAGCAGTTCGTTGAGGTCGCTTCGGACGTGGACCCAGGGATTACGCGGATCCGCGAAGAGTGGGAGTCTATCCTCGGGTATCTCGCAGATCAGGACGCGATCGTCGTCCTCGACGAGTTTCCGTATTTGGTTGAACAAGACGAAAGCCTCCCCTCCGTTCTGCAAGCGATGTTCGATCACGAACTCGACGACTCCAGTGCGACGTTCGTCATCGTCGGTTCGTCGATCAGTATGATGGAGGAAGCCGCGCTGCTGGGAAACAGTCCACTTTACGGTCGTTCGTCACTAAAACTAGATGTTAGACAGCTTCCGTTCGATGCGGCGATGGAGTTCTTCTCGGGGAGCTACACCGCTAACGAGCAGGTGTTCACCTGGGGCGTCTTCGGTGGCGTTCCGTACTATCTCGAAGAAGTGGATCCGACGGGGAGCCTCGGAGAGAACATTCAACGGACGATCCTCTCCCGGCACGGGACGCTGCACGACGAACCGGACTACGTTCTCCGAATGGAACTCACGGAGCCGACACGATACTTTTCAATTCTGGAAGCGATCGCAGGCGGAAGTACGAGTCGAAACGAGATCTCTGGAGCGACGGGTATCGATTACAATCAACTATCAAAATATTTGAATCGACTTTCTCGGTTGCGACTGGTCGAGCAACACGTTCCGATTACCGAACGAAAGGAGCGGACCAAGCGAAGCCGCTATCGCATCCGTGACCAGTTCTTCCGATTCTGGTTCCACTTCGTCTACGGGAGCGGTGACAGGTACGAGGATTTCGGAGACGACGCGTACGAGATGCTCATCGAACCGGAACTGGCGAATTTCGTAAGCGACTCGTTCGAAGATCTCTGCGGTTCCGCTCTTCGAACGCTGTATCAAGAGTATACGATCACGGACGTCGGTCAGTGGTGGTATCAGGAGCACGAGGTCGACGTCGTGGGTCTGACGAACGAGGACGCGTTGATCGCTGGAGAGTGCAAATTCCAGCGGTCACCGTTGGATTACGACGCGTTCTCGAAGCTTCGAACTCACGTGGATGAACTTCGATGGGCGCCATCCGGTGGTGGAGAACGGAAGCACGAATACGCGTTGTTCTCTCGAAGCGGCTTTACCCAGACCGTAGAGGACGCTGCCGAGGAACGAGACGATCTGCGGTTGTTCACCGTGGACGAAGTCGTAACAGCGCTGAAATCATAGCTGCATGCCGCTGCATTCGTGCCTCTACGAGGCAATAATCTCTAAATACCTTCGTCGTGATTCCGTTTTCGTGTTTTTGCTCTACTGGCGCAGTGAATTTCGAGGACTCGGGTACTGAGTGCGTGGTTGAGTCACACCATCTTCCGGAGACGGCTGACTTTCTAAGTATGATGGAGGGACCAGGGACTCGTATGTGCGATGGTGGCGGCAACGAAATTGTCGATATCCTACTGGAGTGGTACGCTGACAATGGACGCCACGATCTCCCGTGGCGTGATCCGAATACATGCTCCAACAGACGACCGTGGAACAAGTTCTCGGCGTTTATCCCGCCCGACTAACCAGCTGGGCTCCCCGAGTCAGCTGCTCGGGAGTGGCAACACTGTTTAACAGCGCAAGAACCTGTGCAATTCCTCACGTCTATTCGATAGCTACGCCCATGAAGGTTCGATATCGACCCTTTTCAGGTGAGAAGAACTACGAGCCGACGGAGATGTGACCCAAAACTAGCCCATCCTCCGAAACTCTGTGAATTCGATCGGGATGGAAAGCATATCGCGTCATAGAGTTTATTACCCGAACACACTATCTCCGCCGTTTTGGCGTGGGTTTAGCAGACTCTGCCAGTCAGCCGAACCCACAAATTAATAAGAGATTCAACTAATACGCTAAGCAAGCTGAAAATGTCACTCTTAGAATCGCACTACCGGACCGCGAGAAGGCTTCTGCCAATTTCTTCTTCAGTACGGTCACGAGCAGTCGACACTCACAGAGAACGCTCCAATGAGCCAATTAGATGCCGATCAGGAGAGGGAGACCGATGTGGTTCGGGCACCTTCATTCGACGACATTCGATGGACGTCGTGTTCGCTCAAGGACTTCACAGACCTGTACTGGGAGGAGATCGCCCCATGCCTCGAGGCAGAGGGGATCGATCCGACGTGCGAGAAGCCGGCCCATAAGTGGTTTCGGGATCACGACGCACGGGCGTTCCTCGCAGCTCTCCGACGCCATCACGACCGTTCCTTCGGGGAGTTCTGGAAAGAGGATCTCGGGCTTGGTAATGATGACGAGGGCTACTCGTGGGCAACCGCAGACGAAGCAACAATCGACGCTCTCGAAGAGTTCCTCGACCGCCGAAAATCCCGATACAGTCTGGCGGAGTCATCCGTCGACGCGCTCCGAACGCGGCTGAACCTCTACGTCCGTGCCTACAGGAAAGCGAACGACACAGACGACCTACTCACACCGATTCAACGGGATCGAGAGACACCAGCCTACGAAGCCGTTGACGCGTGTTATGCAGCGTTCGACTGGTTGAACGAGGGAGCAGAACACGAATACAGCGGCCAGACCCTGCAGCGTGTGCGACGGGTCGTCGACGCCTGGTACCAGCATCTTGTGGGACGTCGGATTGCCTCGATAAATCCGGCGAGCGGTCTCTACGACGAATTCAAATGGGAAGCCGAAGAGTCCTCGACCCCAGCTCTTTCAGCAGACCATATTCGGAAACTGATGCAGGAGGCAACGTCGACGCGAGAGCAGCTGTTACTAGTGGCATTAGCGGGCTGGGGACTTCGAGCAAGCGAGGTCGCCGCACTCCATATCTCGCAGTTCCATCGTAACGTCCCTGCAGACGACGTCCCCTTCATCGCGTTCGAGAACCGCAAGAACGGACCTGGTGAAGTGTCTCTACTCTTCGGGTTAGACCTGCTCGACTCCCGAATCGATGAGCTAGCGGACGATGAGACGTGGACAGGGTACCTGTTTCCATCTTCACAGGGGAAAACACCACACGTAACGCGGGATACGATCCGGAACTGGTTCCAGACTCTTGCATCGAAGGCGGGTCTCCCTGACCGAATCGAAGAAGAACGGCCGAGTCCGCAGCTCTGTCGTCGTTTTTGGTACGATACCTATACAACGGTCCTCAAGGGCGTTCTCGAGGGTGTCGACGAAATCGCTTCAGAGCAAGGTAGTAGCGATCCTCGGGTGGTTATGCAAAATTATCTTTCCGATTCGCGGTCTCGTCAAGTGCGCAGAGAGTTCATGCAGGAACAGTTGAAGGCAGCCTTCAGAGGGAGATAATCGCTTCTGATACTCTCGACCAATAAGTCTCTGCTGGGATATTGAATTAGTGAGCTCGTGAATTGATGAATCAGTGATTCAGTGATTCAGTGATTCCTCGAACCCACGAATAGTGGAAGGTGAGTGAATGGATCGAGGACCCTCGGGAGGAGTAAATGCTATAGCAAACCCCTACTGGCCATTAGTCCATGAAGTTGTGACTCAGGGAATCAATGATTCTATGATATCTTGAATAACAGAATCATAGACTATTTGATTCCAGGATAGCTGCAGCACTATAGCAGTATCACTGAATCAATGATTCAATGAACCGATGAAGCAGTGATTAAGGGACTACATGATATCTTGAACAGCTGAATCACAGAATCACTGATTCCAAGAATCGAATAACCATTCACTGGATTCACCGAGTCCATGAATCACTGAATCAGTGACTCAACAATTCCCAGAGATCGTGAATAACTGATTCACAGAGCATCTGACTTTGAAAATCCAATAGCTTACGCCAAACTTATTGATTCCATGAATCAGTGAGATTGTGGATCGAGAAAGGCGTGGAGCCATAGATCGAGAGCTCAGCAATCTCCAGGGATACAGATCGGGGAGTAAATGAGTACGTGATGTAATGAGTTCAGGAAGCCATGGATCACTGAATCAATGAATCAGTGAGGTACGTCCAGTTCCCGAATTTACGGCATACAGCACCTGTATCCACGACATACAACAGAAGAGGCAGAGCTGAAACGTAGCGAAATGTCTGACGTGGATTTATGAGTCATTGATTCAATGATCCAATCATGTCCGAATTACCTCGCGGATGGGGTGTTACGCCATCGACTGGCATCCCGACGATTGCCTTCGGGAATCAGAAAGGTGGAACCGGAAAAACAACGGCGACGATTAACAGCGCAGCGGCGCTGGGCACTCGTGGCCACGATGTCCTTGCAATCGATATGGACCCACAGGCCGACATGACGAAGGGACTTGGGTTGGGGCCGGGCGACGAGAACGACCCCTCGAGTCCGAAGAATGACCTTCCAAACACGCTTGTTACCGATGATTCGAACCTCCTGGACGTTCTCGTCGACAATCCGCGTACGCACGATACGAGCCTTTCAGAGATCGTGATTGAAGCCGACGAGTACGACCACCTGAACTTCGACCTCGTTCCGAGCCACAAGGACATGGGTCTTGCTCGAGATTGGATGGACGATGCGAACGCCCGTCTCTCATTGAAACTCGCCCTCGAGGGACTGGTTGAGGACGGATTCGATTACGATTACATCCTCATCGACTGTCCGCCTGACCTCTCGGTCTTGACGGACGCAGCGTTCATCGCAGCGCAAAACGTCTTCCTGGCTGCACAGACCCAGGCTACGTCACGTGATGCCCTAGACGACCTGTGGGATCAACTGGAATCGATAGAGGACAACCAGCAAATAGAGATCGCAATCGTCGGACTTCTGGCGAATATGTACCGGGACGACGGTCAGTCACAGAAATTCCTGGATGAATTCGACGAGTCCTTCGCATCGATGGCCCCGGTTTTCAAACTCCCGATGCGAGTGGCAATCCAGCGCGCCTGGGACAATGGGCAAGATATTTTCGAATGGGAGGACGCGAACGACCAACAGGTAGAGCGCGACCTCTTCGTAGAGGTTGCAGAGACCATGGAACGGGCATTTGACAAACCGCAGGTGGAGGTGTAAATATGCCTCGAGGAATGGATGAGCGATTCGAGGATCCATCAGATGAAGAAGATGATGGTGTTACTGAGGAAGAGACCACGAGGACGTCGGAATCAGAAGGACAAGAGCGCGAAGTAATTGCGGCATCCGAACAAGAATCGAAGCAGGAGGAGACCGCTTCCACGGCAAAGACAGACTCCTCAGCAAGTGAGATAGAAGAAACAGACGACGAACCGCTGAACATCCGCAAGGATTGGGATTCAGCCACGATCTATGTTGAACCTGAGCAAAGCGAGGACATCGAGATCACGTTCACCCGCCTGAAAAAGCAGCTCAAGCGAGAGGACATCACTCTGGAGAAGAACAAACACTTCTACCGCGGCGTCTTCGAAGTGGCATTCGGCGAGCATCGAGACGAAACGAAGGAAAAAATACGCGAACTCGCGAAGCAAGACGTCGATCAGTGAATCAATGATTCGTTGAATTTTGAGTGCCATATTGATGCAGCGTCGGCTAAAAATCCCCAACATACCCTTTCCTATCCCTTTGGAGGAGATAAACCGTAATTCACTATACTATCGAGCCGTTCGCTGAACGAAACCGACTTCTGAGATGATACGGCTTAAAGAGAACTCGAAGAAAGTCTGTGTAGCCGTAGGCTGCAATTGATTATAAGTCCACTGCCAAAACTGAGGAAGCCAAGTCGAAGATGTTCATCGCGGCTACTTGGCGTTGACAATCTCAATGCGGCCAGGTTCACGGTGTCCTTGACCTTTCGCCCCGCTGGAGCACGTGGCCGACTCGTCCATCCTGACGAGGATGTCACTGATGAACTCATCTCTTTGAACGAACTGATGAAGTCACTAACACGAAAATAACCCACTGGTATCGAACATTACTGGAATTGCTCGATCAGTGCGGGGACCACGTCGAAGAGGTCGTCGTGAATCGCGTAATCGGCGATGTCCATGATCGGCGCGTTCGGGTCCGTGTTGATCGCCACGATGGTATCGGAGCCCTTCATCCCGGCGACGTGCTGCACCGCCCCGGAGATGCCGATGGCGATGTAGACGTCGGGCGTGACGACCTTCCCGGACTGGCCGACCTGGCGGTTGGCGGGCAGCCAGCCCGCGTCGACGATCGGTCGCGACGACGAGAGCGTCGCGTCGAGCGCCTCCACCAGCTCGCGGATCAGGTCCAGGTTCTCCTCCTCCTCGATCCCGCGGCCGATCGAGACCAGCAGGTCTGCCTCGCTGATGTCGACGTCGCCGCCGGCGACCTCCTCGAATCCCGTCACCGTCGAGCCGATGGCGTCCTCGTCGATGTCGGCGTCGAAGGCCTCGACGGTGGCGTCACCCGCCGCCTCGGTGGGTTCCCACTCGGCGCCGCGGATGGTGACCGCGACCTGGTCTGCGTCGACCTCGGTGGTCGTCTCGACCTTCCCGCCGTACATCTCGCGCGTGCCGACGAGCGTGTCGCCCTCGGTCGCGAGACCGACGGCGTCGGTGACGAGCGGAACGTCGAGTCGCGTGGCGACCGCGGGCGCGTAGTCCAGCCCGTTGACGCTGTTGGGCATCACCAGGTAGCCGGACTCGAGTTCGCCCGCCAGCTGGGTGACCGCCTGGGTGTAGACGTCGTGGTTGAACTCCTCGCCGTAGGCGACAGTGTGGACGGTGTCGACGCCCTCGAGGTTCAGCGCGTCGGCGAAGGTCTCGACGTCGCCGCCGACGACGGCCACGTGGAGGTCGCCGCCGGTTTCGCCGGCGAGTTCGGTGCCCGCGGTGACGACCTCGCGACTGACGTCGCGGAGGTCGCCCTGGCGGTGCTCGGCGACGGCCAGAATATCGCTCATTGGGCCACCCCCTTCTCCCGCAGGAGATCAGCGAGTTGCGCGGCCGTCTCGTCGGCGCCGCCCTCGAAGACGGTGGTGTCGCTCTCGCTCTCGGGTTCGTACATCGCGGTCAGTCGGAGGTCGCCCGCGACGGCGTCGGCCTCGACGCCCAGGTCGGCGAGCGTCTGGTGGTCGAGTTCCTTGCGCTGGGCCATCCGGATGCCCCGGAGACTGGCGTAGCGGGGCTCGTTGATCCCCGTCTGGATCGTCAGCACCGCGGGGACGTCGATCTCGGTCAGCCCTCGATGCCGCCCTCGGCTCGCGGTGGACCGACGCGGTCTCGTCTCCGGCCTCCAGATCGAGCTGGTTGACGACGGCGCCCCACTGGTAACCGACGGCTTCGGCGAGGGCGACGCCCGTCGCACCGAAGCTGTCGTCGCCCGACTGGACGCCCGTCAGGACGAGGTCGGGGTCCTCGGCTTCGACGACCGCCTCGAGGATGGCGATCTTCGCGCCGACGTCGAGGAGGTCGACGTCCTCGAGGGCGTCGTCCCAGACGCGGATGGCGCGGTCGGCACCCTTCGCGAGCGCCTGGCGGATGGTCTGTTCGGTCTCCTCGTCGCCGATGGTGACGGTGACGACCTCGTCGACGACGCCGTCTTCCTCGAGCTGGACGGCCTCCTCGATGGCGTAGTCGTCCCACTCGTTGAGATCGGCGCCGAGATACCGCTCGTCGATGGTCGTCCCGTCGATTTCGAACTCGTCTTCGACGGTGGCAACCTCCTTGACCGGTACGAGTACCTTCATCATCGTTGGTTGTGCTCCCCCGGGCGTAAGTGTTTGCGAAACCGGGAGTATTCACCAGGCGCTACAACGTTTTGATAACTTCTGCTGTTTCGTCAGCCATAGAGGCTGTTTTTCTTGTGTCAAATTTTCTATTTGGTTAATATTCACCGGTATAAACGTCTCCATCAGATTCTAATCTTCTATTTCGTATTATTTCATATCAAATATGACTTCGACTCGAAAACTGCAATTTCTACGTACTGTTATTATATCAGTTAAATTGGGCCTCTTTCCTGTCGCGAGCGACGGCTGCAGAGCGGTATGAGAGACGACCGAGCGATCAGGATCTGGTCGTGACGCTACCACCGCCCTCGGGTAACGGGATCGATGGACCGAGGCGGACCGCCATCAGTACTGGCCCTCGAACCTGACGACCACGACCGTCCGAACCGGTCGTTGACGCAGCGAATCGGTCTATCGGCGATCAGTTGATCAGTCGATATGCTCCTCGAGTCGAGGGATGACTTCGTCGCGCAATCGATCCATCTGCGCGTGATCGTAGTTGAATGGGGTGAAAATGAACCGATCAACCCGGGGAAGTTCGGAGACATTCTTTGCGATCCTGTCGGCGACTTCCTCGGCGGATCCGATCGGATACGTCCGCTTTGCCTCCTGGTACGTTCCGTCGAACCAGCCGGAAACGGCCTCGTAGCACTCCTCACGTTCCGCGTCCTCGTCTTCCATCACGTACGGCCATACCGAGTAGATAATCTCGATCTCCTCGGGATCGCGATTGCTGTCGCGAGCGCCGTCCACAATCCGTTCCCAGGCTCGTCCCAATTTCTCGGCGTCGATCATCTCCTTTGCCTCGGTCGAGTACACGAGCGGTGCCCAGCCGTCGCCGAGACGGCCGATACGGCGGAGAACTCGATCGATTACCGGAGTGAACTCGTCGACCTCGGGACCGAACGAGCCGAACCAGATAGGCGGATGCGGATCCTGTACCGGTTTCGGGTCGATCGACACATCCTCGAACGACCAAATGTCGCCGTCATGATCGACGTGATCTTCCGTCCAGAGGCGTTTTAACACCTCAACCCCTTCCTCAAGCCGCTTCCCGCGTTCTCGACGAGGGACCCCAAGCGCTTCGAACTCGTGAGCGTTCCAGCCAGCACCGACGGCGAACACCAACCGACCGTTGGAGGCGATGTCCATCGCCGCGAACTGCTTCGCCACCTGGATCGGATTGCGATACGGCAGGATGTACACCAGCGGTCCCAGCTGGACGGAGTCGGTGTGCGCCGCGTACGTGGTCAGTGCTGTCGTCACCTCGTAGGCAGTCGTCTCGTAGATCGGCGGCACCTTCGAGAGCATCCGATCGACAGCGTGGACGGAGTCGAATCCCCGTTCTTCCGCGCGGACGACCCACTCGACGATCTCGTCAAACGATTCCTCGGCCGAGATCCAGTTGTGCGGACGAATGCCGTGTTTCGTACTGTCGTTACTCATGAACACACCGTCGTACTGCTAGTATTTATTACCACCTCCAACCTGATCCGATCGATCCACGGAGCAGTGTGCGCAATCGACGAGCTGGACGTGACTGAGGCGAAGAATTATTGAATCGACTGTCACAGTATGGGGCATGCCACACATAGGCGTAGACATCGGTGGGACGTTCACCGACACCGTACTCGTCGACGGGGACGCCGTTCACACGGTCAAAACGCCGACGACCGAGGACCTCGTCTGCGGGGTCGTCGCCGGCGTTGACGCGACGACGACCCGAGCCGGAATCGAACCCGAAACGATCGAGAGTTTCAATCATGGGAGCACCGTGGCGGTCAACACGCTCATCGAGGGAACCGGCGCGAAGACGGCTATCGTTACGTCCGACGGGTTTCGGGATGTCTTCGAGATCGGCGAAGCGTACCGGGACGCGTCGCTGCTGTACGACCCGCGCGGCGAGCACCACCCGCCGCTCGTCCGCAGGCGATTCCGGTTCGAAGTGACCGAGCGGACGGCTGCCGACGGCTCTATCGTGACGCCGCTCAACGAGGACGCGGTCGCGGACGTGGCAGCCGCGCTTCGCGAGCGCGACGTCGAGAGCGCGGCCGTCTGCTTCCTCCACGCGTACGCCAACCCGAAACACGAGCGACGCGCTCGCGAGATTCTGGCCGACCACGCGCCCGAGATAGACGTCAGTCTCTCCACGGACGTCTCCCCCGAGATACGGGAGTACACGAGGACCGCCACCACTGCCGCGGACGCCTACGTCAAGCCGGCCGTGAGTACGTACCTCTCGCGGCTCGTCGACGCGCTTGGGACGGCGGGCGTCGAGGGAACTATCAATATCATGAAGTCAGATGGCGGTCTCGCGCAGCCGACCGTTGCCTCGCGGCGACCGATCACGCAGGTCATCTCCGGTCCCGTCGCGGGCGTGAAAGCGTCCCAGTCCGTGGCCGCGACCGCCGATTTGGGCGACGTGATAACGTTCGACATGGGTGGCACGTCGGCCGACGTCGCCCTCATCAAGGACGGCGCTCCGGTCGAGGAATCACGCCGCATGGTGCGCGGTCTCAAGATCAACGGTCCGTTTGTGAACATCAACACCGTCGGCGCGGGCGGGGGATCGATCGCCTGGCTCAACGACGTCAACGCACTCAAGGTCGGACCACGGTCCGCGGGTGCGCGCCCGGGGCCGGCCTGCTACCGGCGGGGCGGCACCGAACCGACCGTCACCGACGCAAACCTCGTACTCGGCGTCCTCAACCCATCGAACTTCGCGGGCGGCGAGGTCGCCCTTGACGTGGACGCCGCGCGGGAGAGTCTGTCAACGGTCGCGGAGCAGCTGAGCATGAGCGTCAATGAGACGGCGGTCGCAGTTCGCGAGGTCATCGACAGCAAACTCGCGAGCGCGATCCGCGTCGTCACCGTCCAGGAGGGGAACGATCCGCGCGAATTCGCGCTCATGGCCTTCGGCGGTGCAGGCCCGGCCCACGCCTGCGACATCGCGACCGAGCTCGGTATCGACAGGGTAGTGTTCCCGTCGAACTCCGGACTGTTCTCCGCTACGGGGCTGCTCGAGTCGGACATTCGCCACGAGTACGTCCGATCGCTGGTGACAACGATCGAAGACGCCGATCCGGACGCCATCACGGACGCCGTGGAGCGCCTCCTCGAACGCGCGCGAGACGAACTTGACACCGAGGGCGTGCCCCCGGCGGGCCGATCGTTCGAACTGTCGTTCGACGTGATGTACGAGGGGCAGGCTCACTACCTGACGATCCCAGTGTCCTCAACGTCGGTCGACCGATCGGTGCTCGCCGAACTCGAGACGTCGTTTGAGCGCGCTCACGACGACCGCTACGGCTTCCGGGACGACGCCAATCCGATCGAACTCGTCAATCTCCGGCTAACCGCGGCCGGCGCAGTGGGGGCCTGTGCAGGCGCCAACCGCGATGCCGGGACCGGCGGCGACGCTAACGGGGGAGACGCGGCCGACGCACGACTGGGCGAGCGCGAGGTTCGCGTGGACGTCGACGAGACGGTCGACGCCCCCTTCTACGAGTGGGAGTCGCTCGGCACTGGCGCCTCGGTGTCCGGACCGGCGATCGTCGAAGCGCGGAACACGACTGCGTGGATCGCCCCGTCGTTCGATGCGACGGTCGACGACGATGGCCACCTCGTCGCCCGGAGGGCTGAGCGATGACCGACGTCGATCCGGTCACCGTCGAGGTCGTCCGGAATCAGCTGCTGGACGTTGCAAGGGAGATGCAGGCGACGGTGATGAACGCGGCATACTCTCCGCTCTGGCAGGAAGCCGGCGACCTCTCGTGTGCGCTGCTGGGTCCAAACCTGGAGATCGTCGGACAGGGCGAACGCGTCATCCCGTTGCACGTCGCCACGATGGTCGACTCGACGACCGCCGCAATCGAGCGCACCGGCGGTCTCGACTCCCTCCAAGAGGGGGACGTCCTCGTTCAGAACGACCCGTACTCCGGCAACAACCACCTCCCCGACTTCCTGCTGGCCGCTCCGGTGTTCGTCGACGATCTACTCATCGGCTTCTCGGCGGTTCGGGGACACTGGGTCGACGTCGGCGGCACCGCGCCGACGAGCTACGCGATCGACGCCGGCCACATAATCAAGGAAGGACTCAGAGTGCCCCCCGGAAAGCTGTACGCTGCCGGGGAGCGCAACGACGCGCTCTACGAGACGATACTCGCCAACGTCCGCGGACGTGACGAACGCGCGGGTGACATGAACGCCCAGTTGGCCGGCGTCCGTCGAGGCCGAAAGCGCCTTACCGAGATCGCCGAGACCCACGGCGTCGAGGCGACAATCGCCGCGATGGACCAGATTCTCGCGAACGAGGAGTCGCGGATGCGAAGCCGAATCGCCGACCTGCCGGACGGCAAGTACGCCGCGGAGGACTACATGGACGGCGACGGCGTCACCGACCGGCAACTTCCGATTCGCGCGACCCTGACTGTCGAAAGTGACGAACTGACGGTCGACTTCGCCGGCACGGCGGACCGGGTCGAGGGGGGGATTAACACCTCGATGTCGTGTACAAAGACGGCCACCTACTACGCGTTTAAGGTGACGCTCGATCCAGGAGCGCCCGGCACGACCGGGGCCTTTCGACCGATCGACGTCGTCGCCCCGTCCGGGTGTCTCGTCGACGCGAAGTATCCTGCGCCGGTTGTCGCCGGCAACCACGAAACGACGTACCGGATCTACGATGTCGTCGTCCGAGCGATTGCCGAGATTGATCCCGAACTCGCGTTCGGTGCCGGCGAGGGGAGCACCAACGTCCTCAATTACCAGGCCGTTGATGACGAGTCGCTCAACTACACCGTCATGGCTGGGGGGATGGGCGCGCTGCCCGATCGTGACGGGATTGACGCGATCCGCAACGGCGTCGGCAACACCGGTCTCCAGCCGATCGAACGGATCGAGCAGGACTACGAGTACGTGACCGTCGAGTCGCTCACCATCGCCGAGGACACGGGCGGCCCCGGACGGTACCGAGGCGGCTGTGCCGCACGTCGGGTCCTGCGCTTCGATCGAGAGACCGAGATCATTCTGGCCGCCGAGCGGGACACCACGCAACCGTACGGTCTCGACGGTGGGCGACCCGGTGCCGCCGCTGAGTACCGCCACGTCGACGTCGATGGCGTGGAACGGTTGATTCCGTCGAAGACGACGCTGACCGTCCGGCCGGGGAAAAGATCGTCATTCAACCCGCCGGCGGAGGCGGGTTCGGTGATCCAACCGAGCGCGACGCGGACGCGGTCCTCGCGGACGTTCTCGACGGCTACGTCGACGCGGACACCGCACGCGAGGCGTACGGCGTCGTCGTTGATCCCGACGCGAAAACCGTCGAAGCAATTGCGGCTGAACACGAAGACGCGGAGACCCCCGACGGTCGACGTGAAACTGCCGGATCGTCCGGTGACGAGTAAGCGACGGGTTCGGTCAACATTCTTTACCGGTGCGTACGAATCGCGACCATGGGAGACGCCGACGCGCTCAGACGCCTCCATCTCGCTCAGGAACCGCAAGTTGAAGACATACCGGGGCCGAACTCGAGGCGTCTCATCGAGCGCCAGCAACGGGTGGAGAGCGGTGCCGTGCTCTATCCGAACCGGGTGCCGATCGCCCTCGACGAGGCGAAGGGGGCGACGATTCGGGACGCTGACGGCAACGTCTTCCTAGACTTCTTCGCGGGTGTCGGGGTGGCGAACGTGGGCCACTCGAACCCGCGGGTCGTTGAGGCGGCGGCCGAACAGACCGAACGACTCGTGCACACGCTCGACTTTCCGACGGAGACGCGTCTGGCGTTCGTCGAGAAGCTGACGGCGATCGCGCCGGGGAATCTCCGCGACGACGGGACGGTGATGTTCGGTGGCCCGACCGGCAGCAACGCAGTTGAGGCGACGATCAAACTCGCGAAACACGCGACCGGGAATCGCGGGCTGTTGACGTTCACCGGGGACTTCCACGGTTCGACGTCGGGTGGGCTGAGCCTGTCGGCCAAGCGCAGCGCCAAGCGGGAGTACGCGCCGTTGCTGCCGGACGTCACGCACCTACCGCACCCGCGGACGCTGGCGATGGACGGGTCGATTGAGGACGCGGTCGACGCGTCGCTGGCCGCCGTCCGCGAGGCGATCGAGGACCCGTACGGCGGGATGGCCGATCCGGCGGGCATCTGGGTTGAACCGATACAGGGCGAGGGCGGCGTTCAGCCCGCCCCCGAGGGATTCCTCGACGGACTAGCCGAGATCGCCGCGGAGAACGACGTCCCGCTCGTCGTCGACGAGGTGCAGACCGGATTCGGTCGCACCGGAAAGTGGTTCGCCAGCGACTGGTACGACGTCTCTCCCGACGCGATGCCGGTGGCCAAGGCCGCCGGCGGGAGTCTGCCGCTCTCCGCGACCGTGTACGACGAGCGCATCGACACGGTGGAGCCGGGCGCCCACACCGGAACGTTCCGCGGCTACCTCCCTGCGATGGCCGCCGGACTCGCTGCGATCGAATTCGTCGAGGAGCACGACCTGCTCAGCCATGTCGTCCGGACCGGCGACCTAATCCGCAGTCGGCTGGCGGAGTGCGCGAGTGAGCACGACGCCGTCGTCGACGTCCGGGGGAAGGGGCTGTTCATCGGCGTCGAGTTCGCGGGCACGGGCGATCGAACCGCGGGAGAGGTCGTCCGCACGGTACAGACCGCCGCGCTGGAGCGCGGCGTTGTCATTTGGACCGCCGGTCGGCGTGGTGACGTCGTTCGCCTGTTGCCGCCGCTGGTCATCACCGAACAGCAGGCGGAGGTCGGCGTCGGCTCATCGTTGAGGCGATCGACGACGTGCTCGGCTGACCGGACTGGCTTACGGGACGCTCCCATTACTGCGGCGGGAGCCGACTCACTCGACGTGTACGATTTCTCCTCCGGCCACCCGAACGACCTCCGCGACGAAGTTGTCAAGGTCGTCGACGGTTCGCAGACCTACCTCCGAATCGAACGCCTCCGATACCGTCGTCTCGTCGTCGAACTCCAGTATCGCGACGCCGTCGTATCGGCTGTCTCCGGGGTCGTCCGGTACAATCGTCGCGTACCGTTGCAGGCCCGGTAATTGGCTGTCGAGCGGTACGTGTTCGTCCATCCAGTGTTCAACGAACTCCTCCTGAGTCAGATCGTCTTTTTTGACGAGTGAAACTGACGAGCGTTACCATGGCTCAAAGAAGTTCGATCTCTATAACTATAATTGTTCGTCGAAACGTTACTCGTCGAGGTCCTCGTGGGCCTCGATGCGTCGGCGCCATTCCTCGGGCAGCGGACGCGACGACCCGGTTTCTGGGTCGACCGCGACCTGTACCGTCTCGGCGGTTGCGGTGACGCCGTCTTCGTCCCTGATTTCGTATGCCATCGTCATACTCGACTCGCCGAGGTCATCGACGCGCATGGCGACGGTCACGTCTCCGCCGCCTTCGATTGGACGCCGATAGTCCATTGTCAGTGTTGCGAGGACCGTCGAAACCTCCTCGAGTCGTACGTCGAGGATGTCGGCGAAGTATTCCATCCGTGCGTGCTCGGTGTACGTGGCGAATACTGCGTTGTTGACCATCCCCATCGGGTCCATGTCGCGATACCGGACCGGGTGGCTGATTTCGTACGAATAATTACCCATACAGGCCGACTCGGACGGGATCGAAATAATCCTACCGCCTGTCCTAATGCTATCGACCGTCCGATTATCGTACGCTCGTCGAATCAGATCACGCCGTTCTCGGCGAGGGACTCGATTGTTTCCGGCGAGTAGCCGAGGTCCCGGAGGTACCGCTCCGTCGACGCGCCGATCGCCTCCGGCGCCGATGGGTCGTCGAGGTCGCCCGAGAACTGGACGGGGTACGCGACAGACGGTAACTCCTCTCCAGCACGGTCGCCTGGGAGCCACTGCAGCAGTTCACGGTGTTCAACGTGCGGGTCGTTCCACAGTTCGAGGGTGTCGTACACTGGCCCGACGGGGACGCCGTGGTCGCGGAGTCGTTCCACCCACTCCGTCGTGGACCGGCGTTCGAAGATCGGTTCGAGATGTTCGTACAGCGCATCCTGGCTGGCGCTCCGATCCGCGTTCGTCGCGAAGCGCGGATCATCGATCAATTCCTCGTGATCGATCGCCCGACAGAACCGCGGCCAGAGGCTTTCGGCGGCGACGCAGACGACCACGTGGGAGTCGGCCGTCTCGAACCGGCGATACGGCGCGAACTCCTCGTGGGCGGTTCCGGTGCGCGGATACGGTTCGTCCAAGACGACGCTCCTCGCCGCCCGCGGACCGAGCCAAGAGATCATCGCGTCGAGCATCGAGACCTCGATTCGTTCGCCGCCGACGTCGCCGACGTCGCGGGCGTACAGCGCCGCGAGGATCGACTGGACGGCGAACATCGCCGGAGCCACGTCGCCCATCGGAACGTTGCTCCGGACCGGCGGCCCATTCGGCTCCCCGGTGACGCTCATCGCACCGCCCATCGCCTGGACGACCATGTCGAACGCGGGCGTGTCGGCGTACGGTGAATCCTCGCCGAAGCCAGTGATCGTACAGTAGACGACGTCGTCGTTGACGTCGTGAACCGAGTCGTAGTCGATCCCGAAGTGCTCGGTGACGCCGGGTTTGAAGTTCTCCAGGACGATGTCGACTTCAGCGGCCAGTTCGAGGAAGATATTGCTTCCCTCGTCAGTCGCGAGATCGAGCGTGAGACACTGCTTGTTCCGGTTGAGCGAGGCGAAGTACGCGCTCTCGCCGTCGACAAACGGACCGAACTCCTGGTCAACTCGCCACGGCCGGGCTGTTCGACCTTGACCACTTCCGCGCCGAGGTCGCCGAGGTACATCGACGCGAGCGGACCGGCGATCATCCGGGTCGCGTCCAGCACGCGGACACCCTCGAGGAACGTCATGCACCGACGTATCGATTCCAGCCACATAGCGTTTTGTGCCGCGTACCGGATCGGATTCGACGCGCTGCTGGTTTAGCGTCGAATCCGCGATTCGCGATATCTACCGATCGGCAGACGCGTCGGGATCGTCACCGGCGCTAAGGTTTTAAATACTACTGCTCTAATTGATCTGCCATGCGCCCGCTCAAGGACCTCGTCGTCCTCGATTCTACGCAGGCCCTATTTGGGCCACTGGCGACGCAAATCCTCGGTGACCTAGGAGCTGAAGTGATCAAAATCGAGCGACCGTCGACCGGCGATCTGACCAGGAACTTCGCGACGCGGTATGGAGACTACTCTGCGTACTTCACGAGCCTTAACCGAAACAAGAAGAGCATCACGCTCAATATGACGACGGAGCGCGGACAGTCGGTGCTCCACGAACTCGCCGCCGATGCGGACGTGTTCGTCCACAACTTCAGTCCCGGAAAGGCGGAGACGTTCGACGCGAAATACGAGACTCTCGCGGCGGAAAACGAGGAACTGATCTACTGTTCGCTCTCGGGCTACGGCGAAGACAGTCCGTACGCTGATCGGAAGCTGTTCGACATCATCGCACAAGGGGAGTCTGGGCTGATGAGTGTCACCGGAACCGAAGACGGCGAACCGGTTCGCATCGGGGTCTCGATCGCCGACATCTCCGGGGCAATGACCGCCACCTACGCCATCCTGACGGCACTGTACCACCGGGAACGGACCGGTGAAGGGCAGTATATCGACATCGCCCTCTTCGACACCGCCTTCTCCTATATGCTCTACCACGTGACGAACTACTTCGCGACGGGGGAGACGCCAGGGATGCTGGGAACGAAGCACCCGAACCTCGCCCCGTATCAGGCCGTCGAGACGGCCGACGACTACCTCGTAGTCGGCGTCGTCAGCGAGAGCCTCTGGCCGAAGTTCTGCCGGGCGGTCGATCGCGAGGAGTGGATCGATCACTCACAGTTCGGCACGTTCGGCGGCCGGACCGAGAACCGGGAGGCGTTCGATCGAGAACTCGAGGCGCTGTTCGCCGAGCGACCGGCCGAGGAGTGGATCGATCGACTCCAGGACGCCGGTGTCCCGTGTACGCCCGTCAACGACGTCGAGGACGTGGTGAACGATCCCCACGTCGACGCGCGCAACATGATCGAGGAGATAGAACACCCCGACGGCGATCGGCTCAAGCTGCCGGGTATCCCAGTAAAGTTCTCGGATCTGGAGGTCGACGTTCGCCTCCCGCCGCCGAAACTCGGCGAACACACGACGGAGGTGCTTGGCGATCGACTCGGATACGACGAGGAGGATCTCGACGAGCTGGCCAAGCGAGATATCATATAGTCGACGCCGGTCGAAACGGGGGGGGTCACAGGTAGTCGGCCGACTCCGTCCAGGATGTCGGATAGTTGTGCTCGAGACCGGGCGTGAAGTACGTCGGGACGTCGCGGTCGATCACAGCGTCAACCAGGAACGGCACGTCGGAGTCGAGACCCTCGCGGACGGCGCTGGCGACTTCCTCCGAGCGTTCAACCCGGCGCCCCGCTGCGCCGCAGGACTCGGCGAAGGCGACCCAGTCCGGGTTGTAGAGATCGTCCTCGTTCCCGAACGATCCCCATTCGTGGGCCTCGCCCCAGATGTTGCGCTGGCCCTTCCGCTCGATGTTGGGGCCGTAGTTGTTCAAAAGTACCCACGTTACCGGGATGTCGTGTTCGACAGCGAGGGGGATCACACTCATATTCTGTGTAAGCGCGCCGTCGCCGACGAGACAGACTGCCTCACGGTCTGGCGCGGCGAGCTTTCCGCCGAGCACCGCTCCTGCACCCCACCCCATTTGGAGCATTCCACCGTTGAAGAAGTACGTGTCTTCTTCGTAGACGCGGGCGAACGGCTCAGCGTACTGGATCACGTCGCCGACGTCAACGAACAAAAGGTCGTCGTCCGCCATCGTCTCCTTCGTGTCGTGTACCAGCCGGTGGGGGTGGACTGGCGATCCCTCGTGACTCGTCGTCTCGGCGACCCAGCCGTCCCAATCGGCCTTCCAGGTGGCCGTTTGTTCGCGCCAGTCGTCCGTCCCGACCGTCTTGACCCCGTCGGCGGCGAGTCGATCACGGAACTGTTCCGCGAATGAGGTGGCGTCACTGACGATGCCGACCTCAACCGGGACGCTTTTGCCGATTTCGTTCGAGTCGATATCCGCGTGAATCACCTTCGTTGGTGGGACGTTGTACACCGCGCCCTTCTCGTATCCCATCGTGTTCCCGTCCGAGAACCGGCAGCCGATCGCGAGGATGACGTCGGTGTCGCGCGTCGCCTGGAGCGAACACTCCCAGCCGGACCGGCCGACCGGGCCAAGACAGAGGTCGTGGTCCTCGGGGAACGCCCCCTTCCCCATGTGGGTGGTCACGAACGGAATCTCGAACGCCTCGACGAGATCTATAAACTCGTTGGTACCGCCGGAGAGCCTGACACCGCCGCCCGCGATCGCGAGCGGCCGATCGGCCTCGGCGAGGACGTCGGCCGCCTTCGAGAGCGACTCCGCTGCCGGCTCTGGACGGGAGTCGGCCCGGGAGTCCGCGGGGTCCGGCACGTTGACCTCGACCTCGGTGTTCTGGACGTCGTAGGGAAGCACGATAGCTGTCGGACCGGGCCGCCCCTCGAGGGCGGTCTTGAACGCCCGATCGAGGAAGTCCACTGCCGTATCGGGCCGGTAGCCGTTCCAGGTCCGCTTCGTCACCTCCTCATACACGTCAAGCAATCCTTCCTGATTGTGGTAATCGAGCGCCTCGAAGGCCAGCTTTCCTTTGTGCTGGGTCGACACGCCGCCGCTGACGACAACGGTTGCGGTTGAGTCGTGTATGAGGTTCGCGACGCCCGGGAGGGCGTTCAACGCGCCGGGTCCCTTCGTGACGACCACTGGTGCGATCTTCCCGGAGACGCGGAAGTAGCCGTCGGCCATGTGCGCGGCCTGAGCTTCGTGTTTCACCTGGATTCCCTCCGCCGAACAGTCGCGAAGGCCGTCGAGGAGAGGCCAGACCGATCCGCCGTGGTACCCGAAGTAGTACTCAACGCCGCGTCGTTCGAAGTACTCGCTCACCTGATCTGCAACTCGCTGTGTCATGAGGACTCGTACGACAATCGCTCTCATACACCATAACTTCGTGGGACTAACCAGCACCGTCGCAGGCCTGGTTCGCCGTCGGCAGGTCCGGATAGACGACTTTTATGTCGCTGACCTTCCTCTATCCTGGTATGTGGTACGATCTCACACAGCCGTTTCACGGCGAGATGCCCCACTCGGCGATGCTCCCCGAACCGGAATTCGAGACGGTGTTCGACGTTAAGAAGGACGGTATCAACGTCCAGTGTTACTGCGCGCCGACCCACGTCGGCACGCACGTTGACGCGCCGTTGCACTTCGATCCAGACGGACGGACGATCGACGAATTACCGATCGAACGATTCCACGGAGAGGGGGTCGTCCTCGACGTGCGACAAGACGAAGCCCGCGAAATCCAGCTCGAGGAGTTGCAAGCCGCCGAGGGCGAGGTTCAGGCGGGCGACACCGTCGTCCTCTACACTGGCTGGTATCACAAGTACGGCGACGACGACTACGATCCCTACCCATGGCTCGCACCCGAGGTCGCCGACTGGCTGCTCGAAAAGGAAGCGGGGATGCTTTGTGTCGACACGGTCAGTCCGGACATCTCCTACTCGATCCGGCCTGACGACTGGGACGAATACCCGATCCACAAACCCCTTCTACAAAACGATGTCCTCATCGCTGAACACCTAACGAACCTCGAACCACTGCTTGGCGAACGGATCGAGATCCGAGCGTATCCATCGAAGATCAGGGGCGGCGATGGTGCCCCAGCGCGAATCGTCGCTCGGCCGATCTGACACCCGATTGAGCTGGCTCCCTAACCGACCTGACGCCGCCCAGGTGTACGGCGGAAGGCACGCCTCGTCCGCAGGAAACGAGAACGGCAGACAACCAGTGAAGATGGATCACTCGACGACCCGTAGATTCGGTCCGTTGACCGGCACAATTCTTATAGCCGTCTGACCGAATTGCCACCGCATGGACCGGATCACCGGTCTGGATCACGTCGGTATCGCTGTCCGTGATCTGGACGAAGCCGTCGAAACGTTCGGGAAACTCCTTGGTGAGGACGCCGAGTCCCACCGCATCGATCCTGGCTATGAGTACGACGAAGACGGAAATCTCGTCGAGGAGATGCGCTTCGCGTATCTCGAAACCGGAAACGGCGTGCAGATCGAACTCCTGGAACCGGGCGAGGTCGGCTCCGGAGCGATTGGCAGCTACATCCAGAAGTTCGGCGAAGGACTCCATCACATCAGTTTCTGGATCTCACCGAAGAGCGAGTTCGGCGAACTGTTCGCGACCCTCTCTGAACTCGGATTCACGACCGTCGGCGATCGACCCTGGCGATCCGATCCCGAGGCCGATCGCGACAACGTCTACACGTACATCCACCCCAGTTCCGCTCACGGGACGCTCATCGAACTCATCACACCGTTCACATTCGAGGACGGTGAGATGAAAAGCGCTGACACCGCCGAGGAAGCCGACCCCGGTCCCTGGACGGACTCAGACGAGTAGGCGTTCGATCTTCCCCGGGAGGTGCTCCCGAATCAATGCTTCCGGTAAGTACTTCTGGACTTCTTTCCGCTCTCGGTGTGTTCGATCTCGTCGACAAACTCGTACGATCGAGGCCGCTTGTAGGCCGCGAGATCGGCCTCGTCCCGGCAGAAGGCGTCAAGTTCGTCCGCGGTCACGTCGCCGTCCGGGTCAACGAAGGCCGCGACGCGTTCCCCCCACTCGTCGTCACGTTCGCCGACGACGACCGCTTCGTAGACGGCTCGGTGCCTCTCAAGAATCTCTTCGACCTCCGCCGGTGCGATCAGTTCGCCGCCGCTGATGATGACGTCGTCGACACGGCCAGTGATCTTCAGGTAGCCGTCATCGTTCACGAAGCCCAGGTCGTTCGTATAGTACCACCCTTCGCGAAACGCCTCGCTCGTGGCAGTGGCGTTCTGGAAGTACTTGTCGAACAGCTGGTCCGACTCGATAATCACCTCACCCTCTTCGCCTCGCGGAACGGTCCGAGAGGGATCAGCTTGACCGTCAACGTCAAGGTCAATGACGCGAATCCGCGTACCGAGGGTGGGCTTGCCAACCGTCCCGGCCTGCTCAGTGAGCGCATCGGAACGGAGGACCGTGATGAATCCGCCCTCCGAGGAGCCGTAGGAATTGATCACATTCGGGGTGAGTTCGGACTGGAACTCTCGTGCCCGATCTTCGAGCATCACTTCCCCGGTGTGGTACCAGCACTCGATCGACGACAGGTCGTACGCGTCGACGTCTCCCTGTTCGATCATTCGCCTGCTCACCGTCGGAATGCCGACTACGTGAGTCACGCCATGGCGATCGATCGTATCGAGCGACAGATCGGGGTCCGCGTACGCCGAGGAGACAACGAGCTCCGCGCCGACCGTCAACGACGAACGGAGCGCCGCGTCCAAGCCACCGCCGTGAAAGTACGGGAGTTGGGAGAGAACGACGCTGTCGGGATCGATGTCGAAGGAGATGATCGCCGCGAGCGTCCGCTCCCGGGCCGACGAGACCGTGTGTACGACCCCCTTCGGGCGGCCGGTCGTCCCGCTGGTGTAAATGAGGTACGTCGGCTCGTCGGGCCCCTGATCGATCGGCGGCGGCCGCTCGGTCGATCCCGATTCCAGGACCGTCTCGTAGGATTCCGCCTCGCCGGAGCCACCTACCCTGATCGGCGCCCTCTCACGAATCGAGTCGTTTGCGGCAGGCTCTACGGTGTCGGCGAACGCCGCGTCGTAGATTACGGCTGCAACGTTGGCGTCGTCGAGGATAGTTTGGACCTCTCCAGCGGAGAGACGATAGTTGATCGGAACTGCGACGAGACCGAGTTTGTGACAGGCGTACATCGTCACCAGGAACTCGACGGTGTTGTGTAGTGCCATCGCGACGCGATCACTCGGCCGCAGTCCTCGTTCTCGGAGGCCATTCGCCAACCGGTTGACCTGCTCGTCGAACTCACCATAGCTCAGCGTTTCGTCGGCGTCGACCGATCGGATCGCTGTCTCATCGGTCCGCAGGTCCGCATTCTCCTCGAGGAACGCGCGCTGTGGTAACACCATTACTGGAAAAAGGTGCGTAGATTACTAAACTGTGGGGGTAGCGTCGGTCTGCATATGTCGATCGTTCGACGCGCAAAACGACGCACAGGCCGCAA
Source organism: Saliphagus sp. GCM10025317 (assembly GCF_042663665.1). Taxonomy (NCBI): domain Archaea; kingdom Methanobacteriati; phylum Methanobacteriota; class Halobacteria; order Halobacteriales; family Natrialbaceae; genus Saliphagus; species Saliphagus sp. GCM10025317. The sequence continues at coordinate 181,821 of NZ_JBHTAQ010000004.1, read as the reverse complement.
TTGTACGGCAGCCTCCGGAACTATACACAGTGAGCCTCGACGGTGAACCGCGACACTATGTATCTTCCCGCACGAACGACTAAGAACGTTCGTTGACAACGTCGGAGTATGACGCGCGAACAGCTGTATCTTGAGGACATCGAGATCGGCTCGGTCTGGAACGGGCCGTCACAAACGATCTCCGAATCCCACTTCCGGGACTTTGCCGGATTGACGGGTGATTTCAACCCAATCCACATAGACGAAGAGTACGCAAGCGAGACGCAGTTCGGACGTCGGGTGGCCCACGGAATGCTGATCACTTCGCTTACCGTCGTCGGAGCGACCGATCTCTCCCCGCATCTGCACGAGTCGATGATCGCCTTCCTAAGTCAGAAGTCGACGTTTCATGAGCCAGTGTTCATCGGCGATACTGTCTTCCCGCAGTTGACAGTCACGAACGTCGAACCCAAGGCGGGGACGGGAATCGTCACTCTGAAATCGGAAGTGCACAACCAGGACGACGATCTCATCTTAGACGGAGAGTTGCGATTGCTTGTCGAGTCACGTTCCGGTCGGTAACCTGCGGCATTACTCGACTTTTGGTCGTAAGATCTGGACCGAACAGCAGGTTTAATATAGTGGTAGAGGTGTTAGCATACCATGCTAGGAGTGAAAAGCCCATGATCAGTGTTATCGCAAACTGGCTACTGCTGAGTGCACTGTACGCGCTTATCGCAATCGGGTTCACGATGATCTTCGGCGTTGGGAATGCGATCAACCTGTTTCACGGTGCCTCAATCACGATCGGCGCGTACGCCGCACACTACTCGTACGCGTCGGGGGTACCGGTAGCAGTAGCATTATTGATCGGGCTGGCCGTTCCAGGGGTCGTAAACGCTGCATTATACCTCGGGATGATCAGACCGATTCAGAAGAAACCGATCGTAATCATGGTGATGACACTCATTCTCGCGGTCGTCGTCGAGCACATCGTTTTGATCTCGATCGGAAGTTCACCACGAGTCGTACCTGCGCTGATCCCCGGAACGACGGAGATTCTGGGTGCGAGAGTCCAGATCAACCGGATCATCGTATTCGTCCTCTCCTGGGTTATCATCGGCGGGTTAATGGTGTTCATCAAGTATACTCAGCTCGGGAGGGCGATCACTGCCACGAGCATGGACACGAAGGGTGCCGCCGTCGTGGGGATAAACAGCGGGCGGATGTTCCTCTCTGTTTGGATTCTCGCAGGCGTTCTTGCGGGTGTTGCGGGGGTGTTCCTCGCTTCGTTCCAGACGGCGACCTACAACATGGGACTTACGCCACTGATTCTCGCGTTCGCCATCGTCGTCATCGGTGGTCTCGGATCGATCAAGGGCAGCATTATTGGCGCATACCTAATTGGTGGAGTTGAGACAGCGATGGTCTCCTTCGTCAGCCCGCGGCTCAACGGATTGGGAGGGATGGTCATCCTCGTTCTTGTGATCATGTTCAAACCGAAGGGAATGTTCGGGCGTGAACTCATCATGGAGGAAGAATAATGAGCGACACAGCGAGGACGTCAAGTATGATGCACCGACTTTCAGAATTTCCCTTGCCGCTCCGGCGAAAGATCGGCGTGGTACTGTTCGTAGTAATCGGACTACTGCCGTTCGTCTTCGATACGATCACGGTGTTACGAATGACCGGTGCCCTGTATCTCGCCACGTTCGCGATGACCTGGGACTTCCAGTCCGGTTACACCGGAGAGATCAGTTTCGGCCATGCGTTCTTCTTCGCGGTCGGGGGATACACGTCGGGAATTATGAACCTTCACTACGGGCTCGATCCGGTACTGGCGATTCCAATCGGAATGGTGGCCGCGACTCTCGGCGGCCTGCTACTCGGCATCCCGACACTGCGGGTTCATGGACCGTACCTCTCGCTCGTGACGATGGCAGCACCGCTAATCTTGCTGCAGGTATTCATCTACTTCAGCGACTTCACCGGCGGCGAAGTCGGTCTCACCGGTACAGAAAACATCACGTCTGAGCCGATGGTCAACTACTACATCGCGTTCGCCCTGTTCGCCGCCATGTTCGCGCTGTTTTACGCGATCACCCGTTCCGATACTGGGGAAATCCTCACCGCGATTCGCGAAGACGAGGACGCGGTCGTCGCCGCGGGTATCAACCCAGCGAAGTACAAAATCTACTCGTTCGTGCTCTCCGGGACGGTAGGCGGTCTCGCCGGAGCGCTGTTGGTACACAGCAACGTCGGATCCGCAACGCCGGGTCAGTTACTGGAGCTGTCGGTTAACATCAACATCATCACAGCCACGGTCATCGGCGGCATGGGAACAATCATCGGTGCCGCTGGCGGCGGCATCTTCTTCTTCATGCTTCGCGAACAACTCGCGAACGTGGGGACGACGATCCCGACGACCGACGTCGCGATCTCTCACATTGATCTTGTCCTCTTCTACTCGATGGCCGTACTAATCATGTTCTACCAGCCGCAAGGGTTCATTCCATGGTTGATCGAACGCGGACGGAAACTCATCGGAGCAGACGAAGAGAGCGTGTCGGACGAGAACGATTCGCCGCTGCGCCAGTCCATGGACAAGTTGCGTAACGGATTCCAGGATGCGTTCAACAGAGGTGGTGAGAAATGAAATCAGACACGTCTCAAACCAAATCAGCAGTCGATTCCGAGAGCTACTCGTCCGAGGACGGGCTGCTCGTGTTGCAGAACCTCACCAAACGGTTCGGCGGGCTCGTCGCAGTCAGCGACCTCTCGTTCCACGTCGAAGAGGGTGAAATCCTCGGCTTCATCGGTCCCAACGGAGCCGGGAAGTCAACGACGTTCAACTGCGTGACGAAGATGTTCCCGGCCACGGAGGGAACCGTCTGGTACGACGGCGAGAACATCACCGACCTGCCAGCCCACGAGATCGTTAATCGGGGGATCAGCCGCACCTTCCAGTCGTTTCGACCGCTCAACGATCGGACCGTTCTGGAGAACGTGATGCTGCCGCTGTCGACGGACAAGCTGTTCACGGTCTCCGGGCTGTTAGGCCAGACGCAAGACCGAGCGATCGAACTCTGTGAGCGGGTCGGACTCAACGACCGTATCGACCAGGAGCCCAGCGAATTGCCCCACGCCGAGATGATCCGCCTCGAACTGGCGCGGGCGTTGGCGAACGATCCGGATCTGATTCTGATCGACGAACCCTTCGCAGGGTTGACCAGTACGGAGGTCGCAGAGCTCTCTCAGCTGTTTTCGGAACTCCGGGACGAAGGATACACTCTCGTCGTCATCGACCACAACATGCGGGGGCTACTCACGTTGGTCGATCGGGTGATCGTCATTCGATTCGGGGCGAAGATCGCAGAAGGAACGCCTGAAGAGATCAGAGAGAACGAAGAAGTCCAGAACGCGTACCTCGGATCGCAGGGATAATCCGGTCGCTGATTTTCCTCTCGCTTCCAGCGGAGAGTTTTATACCGTCAAGGAGAAAGCACCGTACATCAATGACTGATACGACTGTGAGTACACCCGGACAGGAGACGCGCCGTCTCGCAGCTTTTTGTTCCTCGCTCGACGGGGACGAGATCCCTGAATCGGTCCGAACGGAGATCAAAACGGCAATCGTGGATACGATCGGTGCCTGCGTAGCGGGCGTCGACACGCCCGAAAGCGAGCGCATGCGAGCGTACGTCCGGACGGCCAGCCCAGACGGTGGAGCGGCGATTCTGGGGACGAACGAGCGGGTGACGCCCGAGTTCGCGGCGCTCGCGAACGGAACGGCCGCGCACGCACTCGAAGTCGACGACGGCCACCGGGGGGCCTCAGCCCACCCCGGCACCGCCGTCCTGCGGCCGCTCTCGCAGTATTACCGATCGCTGGACAGGTTACGGGCGACGACCTCGCAGCCGCCGTCGTCGCGGGATACGAGGCGATGCTCAAAACGGGGATGGCAGTACAGCCGTCCCACCGGGAGCGACACTTCCACGCGACAGCGACGCTCGGTTGTTTCGGGGCCGCCGCGGCCGCCGGCCGTTTGCTCGAACTCGACCGACGGGATTTCGCGTACGCGCTCGGACTGGCAGGAACCCAGGCCGGCGGTCTCTTCGAGTTTCTCACCGACGGTTCGATGGCCAAGCGGTTCCATCCAGGACGGGCCGCCATGGCGGGAATCACCGCAGCGAGGCTCGCAACGGAAGGCTTCGACGGGCCGGAGACGATCCTCGAAGGGGAGGACGGCTTCGCGGCCGCGTTCGCCGACGAATACGACCCGGCGCCGCTGGCAACCCTCGGAGACCCCTTCGAGATCACCCGCACATACCAGAAACCGTATCCATGCTGTCGACATCTTCACGCAGCGATCGACGCCTGCCTCGCGATCCGAGATGCCGGCTTAGAGCCGTGGGCGATTGAGCGCGTCGAAGTCGGCACGTACGCAATTGCGGCGCGCCACGACAAAGCTGCCGTCGAGACAATACTCGATGCCCAAATGAGCATGCCTCACGCAGTCACGACGGCCCTGTTCACCGGTACCGACGACCGATCGGCGTTCTCCGATCCTGACGTCGACGCCGATCTCGCCTCGTTGCGAGACCGAATCGTGGTGACGGCAGACCCTGAGATGGATGCACGGTACCCGGAGACGCGTGCCACCTGCGTCGTCGTCGAGACGGCCGACGGCGATCGGTTCGAGGAAGCGGTCGACTACCCGCTCGGATCGCCGGAGAATCCCCTGTCGGCGGAGCGTTTGGAGTCGAAATTCCACGACCTGACCGAATCGCGACTGTCCGAAGAGAAACGCCAACGGTTACTCGAGACCGTGACCGATCTCTCGACACTCGATGACGCGCAGACGATCGTAGACGCGGTACAACCGTAAGAAGGTGGACGCAATTCGATCGATTACTCCGATTCGAGGATTTTCGCGAGTACCGGCTCCAGATACTCCTTGAAGGCGTCGGGATTCTCGACGGGTGGAAAGTGCCCCATCTCGTCCATGATTTCGAGGGAGGCGCCGTCTATCTGTTCGGCGACGCGCTCGGTGTCTTCCGGCCGGCCAGAGAAGTCGTACTCGCCCGTGAGGAAGTAGACGTCGCACTCGTCAGTGTCGATTTGATCGAGACGGTCACGAGCATCCCAGTCGCGAGTGTAGAAGTAGATGTCGCCGGCATAGACGCCGTGACCCGCCTGACTGTAGATCCACCAGGCCTCGCGCTTACAGGCTTCGGGGTTCTGGGGCGCCTGGAGTCCGTAGATCCATTCGGGTCGAAACACTTCCTGGTTTACCTGAGGGTGGTCGAGGAAGTCGACCACGTTGTCAAGGTAGCCAGTCTCGCTCGCGGGGACGTATTCCGTCGTCTCGAGACCGATGATCGCGCGGACCCGATCGTCGTGATTGATGGCCAGTTCAAGGACGATCTCGCCGCCCATCGAACAGCCCATAACGACCGGATCGGCCAGGTCGAGCGTCTCGACGAATTCCATGATGAAGCCAGCGTAGAACTCGGTCGTCAGCTGGTAGGTCGACTCCCACCAGCGCTTGTCCGTCGGTGGATAGGAGCGGCCGTGCCACGGCATGTCGAACGCATAGACAGTGAAGTCCTCGAGGATGTCGTCGTCGTTGAGCAGGTGTCGGTACTGCCGCGAATCGGCACCAGCTGTGTGGAGACAAACGAGCGGAACATCGCCGTCTCCGGCGACTTCGTAGTACGTTCGGAACTCGGAATCAGCGTGATTGATCCAGACGTAGCGCCCGGCGACCTCTTCGTGCTCGCCGTGCTCGAAGTTGTCGGTGTTCATCGGCTCACCTCCGCGAAGGCGGTTACCATCCGCTTGAGCGGCCGCCAGTGCTGAATGGCACGTTTCAGATCGCCCTCGATCTCGAGGTCGTACTGGAGCCAGACGCTCCGTAGATCGTTGTAGAACGGCGGTGGCGACTCCGACAGCAAGTTTTCCCACGTGTCGACGGGTGCACGAACCGCGAAGTCCCAGCCGACAAACATCGGTTCGGTGTGGACCGCGTCGATCTCCCCGTCGCTTAATTCAACGACGTAGCCGTCGTCGCCAAACTCGAACAGCACCGTCGCGTCAAAGTGTACGCTCGTTCGATCGAACTGAGCGTCGTTGGCAAGCCAGTCTACTGCCGCTTCGAACCACTCTTCGCTCGGGAATGTCGACATACAGAGTAAGCGCACGGTGTAACGGCATAATGATTGTGGTTCTGTAGCACGGCCGACGTCGGCAACGTGAGCGGAGTACGACGGTGAATCAGATCCTGATTCGAAAGCGAGTGCTGCCAATCCACGCCTCCGAGCGAATACATCGACAGAACGGACCAGACGTTTATATCACTGTATCCGTAATACGGTAATTGAGCGCATGTACACCGTACACCCCATCAAGTCCGGGGTCATCGAATCGCCTATCACGAAAGGCGGACTGACGTACCTCCACGACGACGAGCTGCCCGTTCCCATTCCGGTGATTACGTTCCTGATCACGGCGGACGATCCGGACGACGACACGGTGATATTCGTCGATACCGGCGTTGAGCAACACGAGCCGGGTGAGACCATTGCCGGAGGGCGGACAATCAGGAACGGCGGTCGCGAACCGATCGTGGACGGTCTCGCCAAACGCGGCCTCGAACCCGGCGACGTTGACTACGTCGTCCTCACCCACCTCCACTACGATCACGCCTCGAACAACGACCTGTTTCCGGACGCCGAGTTCGTCGTCCAGCGCAGTGAGTTGGAGTTCGCTCGAGATCCCTTGCCGATCATGGAACGCACGTTCTTCGACAAACACGTCAAAGTACTGGATGAGGTTGAGACGCGGGTCGTCGAAGGTGACCACCAGCTACGCGAGGGGATCGAATTGCTCCACACGCCGGGGCACACGCCGGGAATGCAGTCGATTGTCGTCGAGACGAGCGACGGACCCGTCTGTATCATCTCGGACCTAGCCTACTGCAAGCACAATCTCGATCCCAGCGCGTCAAGCATGCTCGACGGACACGGAAACAAAGTCGATATCACGCCGTCGGACCTCGACTACATCGCTCCAGGGTTGCACGTTGACGTCAGCGGCTGCTACGAGAGTATGGATCGAATTCGGAACCGCGTCGGCGACGGGACGGTACTGGGAGGACACGTTACCGAAATCCTTGATCGGAGCTACCCCGACGCATAGCCGTCTCGAGACGGACGATCCTGATTCCCCACCAGTCACCTGCGATACCGCCAATTGCCGCGGTTCCGTCGACGGACGATACTTATTTAAGAGTCGGCTCCAGACTTTTGGAAGAGAATGACAGACACATCGATCGGTGTTGTCGGTCTCGGACTGATGGGTGGAAACATCGCGACGCACTTCCTCGACGCGGGGTGGGATGTCCACGGCTTCGACGTCAGTGATGAACGGGTCGCCGACCTGGAAACGGACGGTCTCGTACCCGCGGAAACAGCAGCGGCACTTGCGGACGAGGTCGACGTCGTCATCACGAGCCTGCCGACCCCTGACGTGGTCGACACCGTGTACCTCGGTGACGACGGGATCGCCGCCGGGGCGGGTGACGGCGTGACGGCGATCGACATGAGTACGATCGATCCCAACACCACACGAACGGTAGCCGAATCGGCGCCGGCGATCGACCTGATCGACGCACCGGTCAGCGGTGGGCCTGAGAACTGCCTCGACGGAACACTCGTGATCCTATGTGGCGGGAACCGCGACGTCTACGACCGGGAGTACGTACAGGAGATCCTGGACTCCCTCGGGCGCAACGTCTACTACGCCGGCGAGACAGGCGCGGGACACACCGTAAAGCTGCTCAACAACGTCATTTCGATGGGGAACCTGTTGCTGTCGCTCGAGGTCACATCGATGGGCGTCGCCGCGGGCGTCGAACCCGAGGTTCTCAACGAGATTCTTCCGAACACAGGCGGGGCTTCGAACCAGTTCCGAAAGCGGTTCCCGCGAGTCCTCAACCGAAACTTCGAGCCCGGATTCACCGTCGACTACGCGAAAAAGGACATTGGACTGGCGATGGACACCGCAGAGAATGAGGAAGTGCCGATGGTTCTCTCCTCGTTGATCTACCAACTGTTCACGAAAGCAAGCGCTGAAGGTCACGGTGGCGAAGACGCCTGTAGCGTGGTGAAGCTGTTCGAACAAAGCACCGGCGTACCCGTCGAAGCCGACACCGAGGTCGATGAGACGTTTGAAGGGTATCGATAATAGGTGTGATATCCGGTAGCATTATAGCACTGATCGCCCAACAGCGGTGTATACAAACATATGAGTTCAGAACGAACGGTAAGCGGGGACACGACGTCACATGGGAGTACTGATCGAATTCTCGAAGCGTCGAACCTGACGGTCTCCTACGGAGAGATCAAGGCGCTCCGGGGCGTGGATCTGCACATCGACGAAAACGAGATCGTTTCGGTCATCGGACCGAACGGGGCCGGAAAGTCGACGCTCGTCGACACAATCTCAGGCTTCCTTGACTACGGGGGGTCGTTGACCTACCGAGGGACGGAAGTACGGGAGCGTGAGACCGCCGAACTGGTCAACGAAGGCGTCATTTACTGTACCGAGTCGCGGAACCTCTTCCCGTTCATGTCGGTCGAGGATAACCTCGAACTCGGCGCGTACAGGCACGCAGACGGAATGGACGACCGCCTTGACTTCGTCTACGACCTGTTTCCGACCCTCAAGGAGCGAACCGACCAGGAGGCGGGAACGATGAGCGGTGGTGAACAACAAATGCTCGCGATTGGTCGATCCCTGATGGGCGATCCGGACCTGCTGATCCTCGACGAGCCGACGATTGGTCTGGCACCGGTCATCATCGACGACATTAGCGACACCATTGAGGAGATCCTTGACCGCGGGATCACGATCCTATTGGCGGAACAGAACGTGACGTTCGCGATGGACCACGCCGACAGGATCTACCTCCTCGAAAACGGGACGGTCCAACGTGAGGGTGATCCAGAGTCGTTCGAAGGCGACGAGGAAATTCAGGAGGTCTATCTGGGCGGTTAGGTCGGTCCGTAACGGACGCCTTTTTTCGTTTTTCGAACCCTCGTCAGGAGAGGTCGTCGTAGACGGTTCGTACGGCGTCGTCAACGACCGACGCAATTCGATCGATGGCCTCGTCGCTTGTCGGTAACGGCGGCGCGAGCATACAATGGTCGCCTGCGACTCCGTTGACTGATCCGGTGCCGGGGTAGGTGTAGACGCCGTCGGCCAGCGCCTCCCGAAAGACGCGTTTGGCCACTTTTCGATCGGGATCGAACGGTCGTTTCGTCTTGCGATCCGCGACGAACTCGAGACCGAGCATAAGGCCGCAGCGCCGGAAATCGCCGACCATCGGATGATCTGCGAGTGGCGCAAGCGCCGCCTCGAGACGCCGCCCGTTCGCCCGCCCCGCTTCGAGCACGTCGTCCGTGTACTGTTCGAGGACGTACAACGCAGCAGCAGCGGAAATTGGGTGGCCGGAGTAAGTGTGACCGTGATCGAACGACCCGTCGGCCGCGGCGTCGAAGACGGATGCGACGTGCTCCCGGACGACCGACGCGCTGATTGCTGCGGTTCCGGCGGAGAGTCCCTTCCCGACGACGAGGATGTCCGGCACGACGTCGTAATGCTCGCAGGCGAACATCGGACCGGTCCTGCCGAAGCCGGTCATGACTTCGTCGGCGACGAAGAGGACGTCGTACTCGTCGCAGATACGCCGAACCTCCTCATAGTACGTGGGATGGGGTCGGGCGGCTGGAATGCTGGCACCCGAAACCGGTTCGGCGATAAACGCAGAGACGTGCTCTTCGCCCTCCTGAACGATCGTTCGTTCCAGTTCCCGCGCAGCGGCCCGCGCCTGTTCCTCGGGCGTTCCCTCGTACTCCCAGCGATAGGGGTAGGCTGGCGTGATCTTCGGCCAGTCCTGCAGCAGCGGCCGGTAGGGCGTCCGTCGAGTCGTGTTCCCGCCAGCGGAGAGCGCGCCGAGCGTGGCGCCGTGGTAGGATTGCCACCTGGAGATAACGACGTGTTTGTCCGGATTCCCCGTGTTCCGGTGGTATTCCCGGGCGAGTTTGATCGCGGATTCGACGGCCTCGCTCCCCGATCCGGTGAAGAAGGCTGCCGACAGATCGCCGGGAGTTCGGTCCACGAGTTGGTCGGCAAGTCGCTCGGTCGTCTCGTGACTGAAGTACGACATCGAGACGTAGTCGACGGACTCAGCCTGTTCGGCGAGCACGTCGGGCAGCCCCTCAATGTTGTGACCGAGGTTGGCCACTGCGGCCCCTGCAGCGGCGTCGATTATCCGGTCGCCGGACTCGGTCGTGAGGTACTCGTCTTCGGCGTCGACGATTCGCGGGTGATCGGGATCGATTCCACCGCCCCATTTGTAGAACATACTGTCGGTGTTCGTCATACAAACCACCACGAATCGAGTAGTGTTGAATATTTGGGTGTCAGAGGCCGCGAGTCGAAATTCGAAGTCGCAGTCGTGGCGAAAACGGCGTTTCGTACCGTGCTGAAAAACGAAGACGCATAGTACGTCGAAAAACTAAATCGCGTCGGACCCGAGCCGTTTCTCAGATGAACTTGAACGGATCGGAGACCTCGCCTTCGGTCTCGATCCAGACGCTTTTCGTCTGGAGGTATTCCTCGATCCCTTCGACCCCCTTCTCGCGGCCGATTCCGCTCTTCTTGTAGCCGCCTGATGGCGTCGTGAACGAGGATTTTCGGTAGGTGTTGACCCAGACGACGCCCGCCTTGATTGCCTCGGTCATGCGCATGGCCCGCCTGAGATCGTTCGTCCAGACGCCCGCAGCCAGTCCATACTCAGAGTCGTTGGCCATCTCGACGAGTTCGCTTTCGTCTTCAAACGGAATGACCGAGAGAACCGGTCCGAATACCTCCTCTTGGGCGATCCGCATATCGTTGGAAACGTCGGTCAGGACCGTCGGCGGATAGAAGAGGCCGCCAGGGAGGTCGTCTCGTGGCTCGCCGCCGGTGACAACGGTAGCCCCCTCCTCGCGGGCGATGTTGACGTACTGATCGATCTTTTCGAACTGGTCCTCGAAGGCGATCGGGCCCATCTCAATATCTGGATCGATCGGATCGCCGAGTTCGATCGCCTCGGCACGCTCAACGAGCGCGTCGACGAACTCATCGTGTATGGGCTCGTGGAGGAACAGCCGGGAACCGGCGATACAGCTCTGTCCCGCGGCCGCGAAGATCCCCTTCACTGCGCCGGTTACGGCCTCGTCGAAATCGGCGTCCTCAAACACGATGTTCGGACTCTTGCCGCCGAGTTCGAGCGTCACGGGGACGATCCGCTCGCCGCCCGTTTGTGCGACTTTCGATCCGGTCTCCAGGCCACCGGTGAACGAAATTTTGTCGACGTCGGCGTGGTTAGTCAGGGCTGCTCCGGGCTCCCCGAAGCCGGTGACGACGTTGAGTGCGCCGTCGGGCAGGCCTGCCTCACTGGCGAGTTCGACGAGTCGGATCGTCGACACCGGCGACACCTCCGAGGGCTTGAGCACGACCGTGTTCCCCGCCGCGATTGCGGGCGCGATCTTGTAGAGGGCGAGTGTGAGCGGCGAATTCCAGGGCGTGATCGCACCGACCACGCCATACGGTTCTCGCCTGGTGAACGTGAACATCCGTTGCTGCTCGATCGGGATGGTCTTTCCGTGTACCTTGTCTGCCAGCCCAGCGAAGTAGCGAAACCAGTCCGGAAGCCCCTCCGCCTGCCCTTGCATCTCGCGGAGCAGTTTCCCGTTTCCGTGGGTATCGAGCGTCGCCAGTTCCTCGCTATGTTCCTCGATTGTATCGGCGAAATCGTGGAGTAACTTGCCACGATCGGTAGCCGACAGTGACTGCCACTCGTCGCTCTCGAAACATCGACGCGCGGCGGCAACCGCTCGATCGATGTCCTCGGCCGTCCCGTTGGGGACAGTCGCCCACACTTCTCGCGTATACGGGTACTCGATCTCGAATCGTTCGCCGGACGACGACGTGACGGACTCACCGTCGATGACCATGTCGTACGCAGCCGGCTCGCCGGAAGTTAGCTCCGTCATGTGTGTTAGCGTTTGGCGAATGCTACAATAACTCTTGCGTCTCGGCGAGTGACCGTGTCTGATCGTCAATCGTCCTCGGATCGAACCACGTGAGCGTTCCGGAGCGGTAGTGGCTCAGCGTAAAAACCACAATCGATTTGGCGCGATATGTTCATGGTTCCCACGTATGCCTTCGAACTACGCGTTCCTCAATCCATCGGAAGTCGACCCGACCCCCTCGGCAGTGTCCGGAACGCCCCAAATTGACGTCGCGGGCGAACTCGGCTGTGAGAAAATGCGGCCGCGATTGTGGTACGTCGGACCTGGCGACGAGATGAGCCATCACCGCCAGACCGAGCAAGAGGAGGTCTACTTCGTCGTTCAAGGTCCGGGTCGGATCTCGATCGACGGCACTGATCGCGACGTTCCCGAGGGGACGCTATTACGGATCCCGCCAGAGACGCCGCGCCAGATATTCAACGACACGGCGGACGAGCACGTCTGGTACGTCGTCGGCGCGCCGGCCGTCGAAGACGACGGTCGACCCCCGTACGACGAATGAGGCCGCGAGTGGGAGGTATAACGATCAAAATACCGATATTTAGGGATCCAGGCGGTCCCATTAGTGATCGTGTGTTATAAATCCACGAACGTGTTCTGTGACCAAATACCATACTTTTTTGTTAAGGAGATACGTACGATTGTCTGGAATGCCATCACATAGCAGTAATTGGCGGAGGCGCCAGTTCCTGAAAACGACCTCCGTAGGTATCGGTGCTGGGACACTCGCAGGGTGCCTTGGTGGAGACGACGACGAAGGAGTCGGCGACCAGGTCACGATCGGCGCAGTCGCGCCACTCGACGACCCAATCGGACAGAACATCGAGACAGCAGCCGAGATCGCAGCTGAGGAGCTCAACGAAAACGGTGGAATCGCCGGTGCTGATGTCGAAATCGACATCAGAAACAGCAATTACGAAGTACAGGGGACGCGGTCCCGGTATCAGGAATTGATCCAGGAAGCCGGGGCAGCTATGACAATGGGCCCGTACGTGAGCGAGAATCAGCTCGCCATCATGGACAATATCGCTGACAGCCAAACGATCCATATGGGAGTCGCGTCGGGTACGCCCGGGACGACGGAGCTTCTCGCGGACGACTACGAACGGTACAAGTACTACTTCCGCGTCGGACCGCTGAACGGCTACTTCCGCGGTGAAGAACTACTCAAATTTGCCGAAAACCACATTAGCGACCTTGGCTGGGAGCGAATCGCCATCCTGGTCGAAGACTACGAGTGGACAACGCCAATCTCCGAGGTGATCGACGGGCAGATCGGCGAGGTAACCGACGCAGAGGTCGTCATGAACACACGGTTCTCGGGTGACACCGAGGACTTCTCGCCGCTGTTTGACGAGGCCGAGAGCGCGGACGCAGACGGCATCCTGACGGCGATCGCCCACATCGGAACGGACATGATCGTTCAGTGGTACGATCAAGAGCGGCCGATGGGGTTGGCCGGTACGACCGTACCGGCCGAGGATCCGAACTACTGGGACGACCTTGACGGGTCATGTGCGTTCGTCGCCGGGAGCCTCTTTGGCGGAGTCCAGGGCGCATACCTCACCGAACGCGGCGAAGAGTTCGCCCAGACGTTCGCAGAAGCCGACGGCCCCGGCGTCTCGCCGATGTACCCCGCTTTCCACACGTACGACGCGATGTACATATTCGCCGAAGCGGTCGAAGAGGCCGACGACTCGCTCGACCCTGAGGATCTGATCCCGGTCCTCGAGGAAACATCACACGACGGCTCGGCGGGAACCATCGAGTTCTACGGCCAGGATCACGAGTTTCCGCACGACGTCAAACATGGCGACGACCTCCTGCGCGAAATGCAGTACCAGTGGCAGCCCGATGGCGATGGCGGAGAGCAGGTCGGTATCGCGCCGGAAGAAATTGCGACCGGTGAGTATCAGCAGCCGGACTGGATTTGAACGAATAGGCCCACACGATTCAAGCCGTTCAAGTCGTCGGCGACCGGTCCAATCACCATCAGCGATTTTTCACGCTGCGTCGGTGCCGCTGTAGCTATTGGCTTCTGCCGCAATTGATCGTCGCCGAGCGTTCCCGTCGATCGAGCGCTACAGCTCGACACGCGTGAGTAGACAGCGTCGAATAGTCCGCTACGGACAAGAAATCGGAACGTCGAGGTTCGCCACTCGACGCCGACATTGTCTACGGAGGGCTGTTACTCGACGACGATATCGACCACGAGGGGGCCGTCCTCCGTCACGATGATCGGATTGAACTCAAGTTCCGTGACGTCGTGTTCCGTATACACCCGAGAGACGTTCGATATGACGCGGGCGAGCGCCTCTTTGTCTCCCGCGGGGTACGATCGGTAGCCCTCCAAGAGCCGTCCGGCGGCGGTCTCTTCGATCATCTCCATCGCCATCGACTCAGTGACGGGCAGCGCCCGGTAGGCGAAGTCGTCGAAGAGTTCGACGAAGACGCCACCGGGTCCGAACAGCATGATCGGCCCGAAGTCCGGGTCGTCCGTGAGGCCGATCAGAAACTCAGAACCAGTGACCATTTTCTGGACGAGCACCGATGAGTTTCCGTCAATCGCCGCCAGTTCGTCGAAGGCGTGACGGACAGCGTCCGGAGAATCGAGATCGGGTTTGACGCCTCCGACGTCTGATTTGTGCGCGGTCTGGAGAGGATTGAGTTTGCAGACGACCGGATAACCGATCTCGTCAGCCGCGTCAACGGCCGCCGCCGCGTTGTCGACGATCCGAGTCGGGGCGAACGGAATATCGTATTCGGTGAGTCGTGAGACGGTTTCCTCCCAGCCCTCATCCAATCCCGGCGCCGCCGCGGGTCGCGGCGACGGGAGCGACGGAAGGTCCGCCGCGAGGTACTCCCCGCGCGTCGCAAGATTGTCTAGCGTCTCGACAGCGCGGACAGGATCCCGGAACAGCAGGATGCCTGCGTCTTCAAGGTACGACTGCGTTTCGGCACTCGGCTCGCTTCCGGTGAAGACCATGGCGATCGTCGCGTCCGTATCCCAAGCGACCGCGGCTAGTTGCTCCTCGATTGCCTCGGCCACGGAACCTCCGGTGTTGCCGAACTGGACAATGAGTCCGGATACGTCGTCCTCTAGGACGGCCTGGATACAGCCGACGAAGACGTCGGGATCCCGCAGCGCTGAGGCGGTCAGATCGATCGGATTCGTCTCAGATCCGTACGGCGGGATCTCCTCGGCGATCCGATCACGGGTAGATTCGGAAAGGGAGGCGAGTGGGAGGTCCGATCGTTCACAGGCGTCGGCGATCACCACGGCTGCCCCACCAGAGATGCTGACGACGCCGATCCCGTCTTCCCGGGTTGGATATGCGCTCGACGAAACCCGGGTTGAGGCCTCGACCACGTCGACCAGTTCGTCGACGCTGAAAACGCGGGTGATGCCCGCCTGCTCGAAGACGGCATCATAGATCTCGTCGTCCGTTGCGATGCTTCCAGTATGAGACGCGGCCGCCTCCTCACCTGTGGGTGACGCGCCCGCCCGGATCGCAATGATATCGGTGTCTGTCTCGGCAGCGCGTCGACCGAGTTCGAGCAGTCTCCGTCCCTGTTGGAGTCCTTCGACGTACGTGACGATCGTCTTCGTGTCGGGATCCTCAACGAAGTACTCGAGGAAGTCGATCGCCGTCAGGTCGAGCTCGTTTCCGGTGGAGATCCACTTGCTCGTCCCGATCCCCAGATTCTGCGAGAGCTGGAAGATTGCGCCGCCAAACGCGCCGCTTTGGGTGACGAAGCCGACCGGTCCAGGTTCCAAATCGTCACGTTTCAGGATCGACGAGAACGAGAGCGGTACCGTGTCGCTCAGATTCACGAATCCCTCGGAGTTCGGCCCGACGAGCCTGACACCCGCTTCACGAGCCGCCGTTTCGAGCTCCGCCTCCAGTGATTCACCCTCTGCGCCCGTCTCGGAGAAACCTGACGCGATTACGACCGCATAGGGAATCCCTCGTTCGCCACACTCCCGGATCACCGACGGGGTGAACTTCGCCGGCAACAGCACCATCGCTAGGTCAACGGCCGCCGGGAGATCTGAGACGCTGTCATAGCAGGGTTGGCCGTCGATCTCGTCCGTGTTTGGATTGACGAGATATACGCCTCCGGGGTAGCCGTACTCGTCTAGAAACCGGTACGGTCGCCCGGAGAGTTTGTCCGGATCGGAGGAGGCGCCGACGAGAGCGATCGACTCTGGCGCGAACAATCGGTTGAGCGGGGCATCGGCCGCCTGTTCGAGTGACTCAGTCGAATCCATATTTCTTAAGCTGTGACGCGATCGTATTCTGCTGTACTTCGACCGTTCCACCGGCGATCCTCCAACCGCGGACGAGGCGGTAGAGATATTCGAGCGGTGACTCCTTCATGTAGCCACTCGCCCCATGAATCTGGAGTGATTCGTCGACGGCCATCTGACCGGCCTCGTTGGCTTTGACTTTGGCGATCGAGGTCTCCATTCGCGTCGGTTGCGCCTTGCTCGCGGCCCGGTAGATGAGGAGACGAGCGGCGTCGAGTTCTATAGCCATCCGTGCCAGCTTCCACTCAATCCCCTGGAACTCGGCAATCGGCTGGCCGAACTGGACGCGCTCTTTCCCGTGATCGAGCGCCTTATCGAGCGCATTGAGGCCGCACGCTACGCACATCATCGAGTTGTGACAGCGCTCAACGTTGAACTCCTGGAGTAGTTCCTTGAACGCCTCGGTGCCGTGAGCGAGGACGTGCTCTTTGGGGACGCGACAATCGTCGAGGAACAGATCAGTCTGGATGTGACCGGCCATGTTCTCGTAGCCGTCGCCGACGGTCATGCCCGGTGCGTCGGCGTCAACCATCACGGCGCCAATGTTGTCGTCCTCGAAGCGAGCGTAGACGAGAAATCCGTCGGCGATCAATCCCTTGGTGATCCACGCCTTGCGACCGTTCAACACGACCTCACCGTTCTCGCGGCGCGCGGTCGTGGACATGTTCGAGGCGTCAGTTCCGGCCTCTGGTTCCGAGATCGCGACAGAGAGCACCGCATCACCGTCACAGACACGTTCCAAGTATCGCTCCTTGAGGTAGTCGTTGCCTAGTTCGGCGATAACCCGCGGCGGTCCCATCGAGGAGCGCGAGAGCACGTGTGCCGTGTCGGGGCAGACGCGCCCGACTGCCTCCTGAGCCAGCACGACTTCTAGGGGAGAAAATCCGCCACCACCGTACTCTTCGGGAAGTGCGATCCCGAGCAGTCCGTTTTCAGCCAGCGTTTCCACGTTCGATTCGGGGAACTCGTCGTTCCAGGTGAAGGCGTCGTCAGCGAACTCTCGTTCGGCGATTTCCGACGCCGTTTTCCGAATCATCTGCTGTGTCTCGTCGAATTCGAAGTCCATAGTTCGAGTCTATTGTGTGAGTTAGTCTGATATGCACGGCCCGCCCTGCGAACGAACCGTGCATCTACCAGCATCTACTCGCCGATGCATGCTAACCATTTCGTTATAAGCGACTACATTGACTTATAGTTTCTTTCTATCGTCGGTCGAGCGTCGGAATCCATCCGGTAGCGTCTGGCGATGGAACCAGGTGCACAGCGAGATGAGCCGAACTATTATATCAGGCATGATCCTATTCCGATCCATGGACGCGTGGTTCGATACGACGATATACCTCGGTCTCGCCGCGATAGCCGACAAACGCGGAGACCGACCCGCCTTGATCGCCGGCGACGACGAGATCACGTACGACGACCTATGCGGGGAAGCCCGACGATTGGCCGCCGGGCTGTCCGAACTCGGGGTTTCAACCGGTGACACAATCGGTCTCTGGCTCTCGAACCGCCGCGAGTGGATCGCGACGCAGCTCGCCGCCTCGTGCCTCGGGGTTAGCGTCGTCGCCGTCAACACTCGGTATCGCGCCCACGAGCTCGAGTATATGCTTCGTGATGCGAACTGCGCGGCGCTCGTGACCGAGTCGACCTTCCTGGACATCGATTTCCTCGAGATACTGTCGTCGGTCGTTCCGTCGGTAGGCGAGGTCGATCCCGAATCGTTCGATCCGGACTCGTTCCCCGCGCTCGAACACGTGATCACCGTCGACGAGGGGGACGGGCACCCAGCGACACGCGAATACGCGGACGTCCTGGACGGGGGAATCGATCGCGACGCGATCGAACCCGAGACCGATCCCATGGCCGTCGCAAGCATCTTTTACACGAGCGGTACGACGAGCGATCCGAAGGGATGTCAGCAGACGAACCGATCGCTGATTGCTCACTCCCACGCCGTTGGGGAACATCTCGGTCTGACCGGCGACGACGTCAGTATCGGCGCGCTCCCCTTCTGTGGCGTCCTCGGCTACAACGCGCTGTTTAGCGCACTAACCAGCGGGACGCCGGTCGTCCTGCAGAGTCACTTCGATCCGGCTGAGACGATCAGGCTGATTGACGCCCACGACGTGACCTTTCTGAACGCGATCGGCGCGATGTACTCCCGGATGATCGACGATGACGGGTTCGACTCGGACGCGATGTCGTCGCTCCGTCGGGCCGTGGTCACGTTCATGAACGGGTTCGACGCGACGGAATTCGATCGAATTGAGGACGCGATCGGCGCGCCCCTCGTCCAGCCGTACGGTCTTTCCGAGGCGAACAGCCAGGTGTTCGTGGGCGATCCGACCGACCCGCGTGAACAGCGCAAGCAGGTCGGGGGGCCGCTCGTCGATCCGGGGCGACAGGACGCGCGCATCGTCGACCCCTCGACGGGTTCCGAACTGCCGGCGGGCGAGCGAGGAGAATTACAGCTGAACGGGTACAATGTGATGACCGGCTATCTGAACAAACCGGATCAGACCCAAGCGGCGTTCACGGAGGACGGCTGGCTCCGGACCGGAGATCTCTGTCACCGCGACGAACAGGGATACTTCTACTACCACTCGCGAATGGACGATACGATCCGCGTGCGGGGATTCCTGGTCTCGCCGGCCGAAATCGAAAGCGCCATCCAAGATCACGACGCCGTCGTTGAGGCGCAAGTCGTCGGCGCCGACCACCCCCACCACGGACAGGTACCGGTCGCGTTCGTCGTGTCGAGGACGGAGGATTTCGACGTAAGCGATCTAGAAACGTACCTTGTCGATCGAATCGCAGACTACAAGCGTCCCGCTGCAATCGAGTTCGTTGACGAGTTCCCGCGGACCGAGAGTCCACACGGCGAGAAGGTGCAGAAAGGAAAGTTACGCGAACGGGCGGGATCGGTACTCGGCAGCTGAGAAGCCCGGGAACGAATTACCGTTGTCCCACTCGCCGTTCGGGTGGTGCGTCGAACTACGTCGATATGGTGCCTCTGATTCGATGGGTGACGCCGAGGGAACGACTCTCTTGCTTATAGTTCTTCGTGGAGGTACGGGAGCACGTCCTCGCCGAAGGCCCGGAGTTGCTCGTTCGCTTCTTCGGCGGTGATGCCGGGCACTTCGAACGAAATGTCGATGCTGTAATCTTCGAATCCGAGATCCTCCTTCGTCCGGGAGATCTGATCGATCAGTTCTTCCGAATCGCCGACGAGGACGATGTCCCGCTCAATGAACGTCTCGATGTCGAGGGGAACGTCGGCCGGATCCTCCCCGGGTTTGGCGACCGCCTTGGCGAAGCCGAACGGTCCGAAGAAGTCCCAGCGCTGCTCGACGCCGTCCTTCCAACGCTCGAAGACGTCCGCATCGGAGGCCCCAGTGTTGAAGACGAACCGGCGAAGGGAGAGACCCCGCTTTCGCTCCTCGTCCCAGCCGTAGCGGAAGGGTTCGCCGTCGTACTCGGGTCGGTGATCGGGCCATCCCGCTTCTTCCGACGCCTCGTAGTAGACGTCGGCAATTCGCTCAAGAATCTCGGTCGTCCCGGTCGTCAGATAGCCGTTGATCGCGTTCCGCGCGGCGAACTTGGTTGATCGGGGAGAGGTGACGGGTTCCCAGACCTGTGGATGGGGCTGCTGTTGCGGCTGTGGGAAGACTGGAAGCTTCTTGAGCGTCGAACCACCCTTCAGTACCGGATTGTCGCCCGGATCCGGATCGGCGTCTTCGTCCCAATCTATGAGATCCTCGACTTGGTACTCGGTCACGTCGTCGTTCAGGTAGCCGTAGTCCTGTTCGTGATGCCAGCGCGTGTACGACGGTGGAACGGTGTGAAACTCGCCTTCGTAAGAGAGGACGTCCTCCGTCCAGGCCTTCTTCAGCAATTCGAACTTTTCTTCGAAGCTCCGGCGATTTCGTTCTTCGTCCTGTATCGTTCCACTCCAGTATTGGCCGAGCGTCTCGTTTTCACGGGGCTGGTAGCCGCGACCCACGCCAATTTCTGCCCGCCCATCGCTGATAATGTCGAGCATCGCGGTCTGTTCGGCCAGACGGACCGGGTCGTGCCACGAGAGAATGTTCGCCACCTGGCAGAGAGTAATCTGCTCGGTCCGGGAAGCTACGGCTGTCTGGGCCAGGATCGGGCTCGGGCTGTGTTCGGAGCCGGTGAGTTCGAAGTGGTGCTCAGTGAACACCGCGCGATCAAACCCGTACTCGTCCGCGAGTACGGCGTGTTCAATCTGGTCTCTCGTCACCTGTTTCAGGTCTTCGTGCATTTCTCGAACCGAACCATCGGCAATTATTGATCCGTTCTCGGCGCGCTTGAGCGGGATATTCGTTCCCCCATTGTGGAATACACCAACGTCTGTCATGGTACTGTGTGTGGATGGCACAGA
Source organism: Saliphagus sp. GCM10025317 (assembly GCF_042663665.1). NCBI lineage: Archaea > Methanobacteriati > Methanobacteriota > Halobacteria > Halobacteriales > Natrialbaceae > Saliphagus > Saliphagus sp. GCM10025317. The sequence goes on along the minus strand of NZ_JBHTAQ010000004.1, from coordinate 160,982 downwards.
GACAATATTAAACCTTTCCTCTGAGCGGCGTCAGGGCAGCGGTTTCGCAGGCACCGGAACGGCAACCTTTGGTGACCACCCGTGGGGAAGCACTACGACGGAAACGTAATCGTGTGACCGTGATCGTCTAGCGTTCGCCCCTCCCGAATTTTATATTTCCTCCATTTCGACTACGCCGATCAGTCCGTCGAATTCATCCCCTGGAAGGTCAAGATGGCGGTTCGGTTGAGGCTACGGAACTTCGAATCAACGTGCTGTTCTACGGCTCAATAGGCGCATTCATCTGTGGTGAATATTTTAAGTTATTACGGGTGTTGAATCCCGTCTCCCAGTCGTTCGCTGTAGCGTTGTGGGTTATCATGATATCCCACTATCGTTTACATCATTACATATGTAATTGTCCGGTGCGAGAGATTTACCTCCGTGCAATTAGAATATAGTATTTCTACCAATTACAAACATAATTTTGTAATGAAGAACTTCGGTGCTCGTTCTTACCTATAACGTAATACTCAGTAATGCTCATAAATCCGTGAGGCGGCCAATAGCGTCGATATGAGCAAGAGGATGTACTACGGTCATCAGTCCGAGAGGCTGGTATCTCGGTCGTCGATTCGATTCTGATGGATGCAGGTGCGATGGGGCGACGCAGGCCCGGTGTCAACGCGAACCGATGAGCGGACGACAATGGGGTCAGGAGTACATAATGTTCAGTTCCAGTTCGTTGGACGTCGCCAGGAGCATATTCGGCAGTTCTTCTTCGTACCAGTCGCCTTTCATCCGATGGACAGGACCGGAGACGCTGAACGCGCCGACCACGCGATCGTCCGGTCCGAGTACGGGTGCACCGATGGCGTTGACGCCTTTAATGTGTTCCTCCCGATTGAACGCGTAGCCACGCTCGCGGATCTCCGCTAGTTCGTCGAACAGGGCATCGGGATCGGTGATCGTGTGCTCGGTTTCCTGCTCCAGGCCACATTCGTCAATTATCTCTTCAACCCGCTGTTCGGGAATGAATGCCAGAATGGACTTCCCGGCCGCGGCGACGTGGAGATTGACCCGTTTACCGACGCTCGAGTACGCTTTCACGGCTTTCTCCCCTGTACTCGTGTACAGGTAAACGCCCCGGCCGTGCTCCTCTACGACGAAGTGGGCTCGCCCGCCGGTTTCTTCGGCGAGTTGCTTCACCTTAGGCTTGGCGTGGATGTACGACTCAGAGTTGTTGCGGACGTACTCGCCCAGGGTCAGGAACCGGAGACCGAGGTAGTAGATGTCTCCCCGCTTAACGACGAATTCGTTCTGTTCGAGCGTCGCGAGATGGCCGTGAACCGTGCTGGGCGCCATATCAAGCTCCGAAGCCAGCTGCGTCACGCGAGCACCGTCCAATGCCTTGAGTGCGTTGATGATTCGCAGGGACGTTTCGGTCGTTTGCAGCCCGCCTTTGGGTTCAGTTGCCATGGTCAATGTTTACACGAGACCCCTTATAAAATTCACTATGGCGGAATCTCTATTCGGCACGCGACATCAATACATTGTTCCAGCCGAATTTTCGGCCTAGCGGTTGAACGGTGGTTTCGTCGGGCTGTTACTCCGCATCTTGTCATCATTTAGCGTGGGCCATCGTGGCGTGTTATCACGTGTTTAGCGAAACATTTGCCGTGTCAACGCCGGACCGGTATAACATTCGCCAGCATCGAAAGAGCGAGTTTCGGCTGCGGCGATTGGATCGGGCGCTCTCCTATGATGAGATTTGCGGTATGACCTCGCTTCCCACTGTCTCGACCGCAGACGCGAGGACGTCGTAGGAGAGGCCCGGGTGGTCCATCCGTAGGATAATGTGATCTTCGGCACCTAACAGGTCGTCAAACTCGAGGAGCTGGCGCACAAGCTCGTCGGGAGAACCATAGAGGGCCTCCTCGCGCCACTTGGCTTCGGGATCGTCTGCGCGCGAGAACTCGTCGGAAGATTCGGCGAACCACTTCGCGTAGACGCCCTTAGTGTGAGCCAGCCCGTCAACCATCTTCTCCCAGGCGTCCTCGGCGGAGTCGCCCACGAATGCGTCCCGGAGGAGGTAGGTCGGGAACGACTCGTCAGCCTCATCCGCGATCCAGCCGAACTGCCGTTCGACGACGTCCTTGCTGTCGCCCCCAGCGATGTAGCCGTCGGCGATCCGGGCTGCGCGTCGTACGCCTGGTTCAGCATACGAACCGATGAGGATTGGGAGATCGGTTCCCTGTACCGGCGTCGGCGTAACGATCGCGTCCTCGTATTCGAAGATGTTGCCGTCGTAGGAGAACGGTTTGCCGGTCCAGGCGTGATTGCAGACGCGAACGCAGTCGACTAGACGGGCAACACGCTCCTCCTTCGGCACGCTGAAGGTCTCGAATTCAGGGTCTCGGTATCCAATCCCCAAACCGAGTTGGAAGCGGCCGCCAGAGAGCAGGTCAACGACGGCAGCGTCCTCGGCGAGCCTGATCGGATCGTAGAACGGTGCCAGTGCGAGCGACGTCCCGATCGTTATCGTGTTCGTTGCCTCGGCGAGCGCCCCGCACATCGGAAACACCGACGGAAGGTACTCGTCGTCGGTGCCGTGATGCTCGGATACCCACGCCGAGTGGAATCCCTCGCGTTCGGCGAGTCGAACGAGGTCCACCGTCTGTCGATAGCGCTGGCGCGTCGATCGCGCATCTTCTTGCGGTCGCTGCGTCGTGAACAGGCCAATTCCTACGCGCATACGACTATCGTTCGCATGGGAGAGTAAAAGGTTTGTTCCGCGAGCGGTCGAACCGTCATCGCCGTCGAGGCACCGGTCGGCAGGAGCACACCGCCTCCGTCGACAGATACAATCTGAAGGCGATTCGCAGGTCCAGCCACGATCGATCGGCAAGCGCAATTAGGGGTCGGACCGCGGTCGAGATCAGGGTTCGTACTCGGCTGGACCGAACTCCGGATCGCGATCCTCTAGGAACGCGGCCGCGGCTTCTTGCGTGTTCGGTACCTGCCGGAGTTCGGCGATGTGATCACGCTCGAGCCGGTACTCCTCGATCGGTTCCGCTGGCTGGCACTCCCGGACGACCGCTCGCGCCGCATTGACGGCGTCGGGACTCTTCGACGCAATATTGGTAGCCAGATTGACGGCACGCTCGCGCGGATCTTCGACGAGTTCCGAGACCATCCCCAGATCGTACGCCCGGTCGGCCGGGAGGGGGTTGCCGGTGTAGAGCATGTGCCTCGCGACGCCGTCGGGGAGGAGTCGCCGCAGCGGGCCGTAGCCACCGACGATTCCGACGGTGATCTCCGGGATCGCGAACGACGCGCCCGCCGAGGCGACACGGAGGTCGCACAGCGACGCGATGATGGCCGCGGCGCCGACGGCTGGTCCGTCGACGCCGACCACGATCGGTAGAGGGTGGTCGTAGACCGTTTCGAGCAAATTCATGTAGACCTCGTCGCGGTACGAGGCGGCGTCGGGATCGTACTCGCGAAACTCCGTGACGTCGTGGCCTGCAGAGAAGGTCCGGTCGCCCCCAGTGGTCAGCGCGATAACGCGCTCGTCCTCCCGCGGGAGCGAGTCGAGCAGGTCGGTCAGCGCTTCGAGATCCTGGTACCTGAGCGCGTTGACCGGCGGTCGATCGATTGTGACGACGCCGACGGCGTCGTCGACTTCGTACGACAGGATTTCCTTGCTCATCGTTGATCGTCCTCCTGGAGTGGATGTATGCAGTCGTCCATACCGTTCCATTTCGGCACCGCCAGCATCAATCTAGTGGTCGAATCGCGATCGATCCGTACCTTCTTAGCTGAGTACTCCCAACGAGGGGTCGTCATGGAAGCCACGCCGGACGAACTGTCCACCTACCGAACGCTTTCGGGGGCCGTCGTTCCGCGGCCGATCGCCTGGACGTCGAGTCGCGACGCCGACGGACGAGACAACCTCGCGCCGTACAGTTTCTTCACCATCGCGTGCGTCGATCCACCGATTCTGGCCGTGTGTCCGATGAACTTCGAACCCGACCTGAAGGATACGCCCGCGAACGCGATCGAGACCGGTGAGTTCGCGATCAACGTGGTCACCGCGCCACACGCGAAGGTGATGAATGAATCTAGCGAGGCGATCTCGTCTGGGGAGAACGAGTTCGATCACGTCGGCGTCGAAGCGGCGGAGTGTACGGTCGTCGACGCGCCGCGTGTCGCGGACGCGCCGGTGACGTTCGAGTGTCGGCTGTACGACGCCGTCGAGTTACCGACGTCGATCCTGCTCCTCGGCGAGGTCGTCAACGTCCACCTCGACGAGTCCGTGCTGGTCGACGGAAAACTTGACGTCGAGAAGATCGACGCGATCGGTCGTCTCGCGGGCGGCTACTACGCGTACACGAGGGATCGCTTCCACATGGAGCGACCGGGGTGACTCGCCCAAACCACGTTTAGTCGGAGAGCCGGTTCTTCCGATAGTAGTCGGCACACCAGTCCGAACAGACCTCGCTTCCCTCGACGGACTGAGTCTCGTCTGGATCATCGAGGAGGAGTTTGCCGCAGTTCTCGCACTTGCGGTTGACGCGACCGAGGAACGGTTCGATCCAGGTCACGCACTCTCACCCCCGTTGCGGCCCGATCGATCGGGATCGCCGTCCGTCGATCCCTCGTCGTCGGTTCCGCCGTCCGAGACGACCCGTTCGCCGTGTTCGACGTCGACGCCGTAGACTTGCTGTGCGCGTTCCGGGGAGACGTAGCCGCGTTCGACGTCGCGGAGCACCGCGTCGATGTCCCTGTCGGTCGGGTCGCCGTATCCGCCACCGCCCGCGGTGCGGATCGAAACGACGTCGCCCTCGGAAAGCGCCACGTTCGAGAACTTCGACGGGGAGACGGCGTCCTCGCGCTCGTCGACAGGAGCGGCGTCGTCGTCCTCGCTGCGCTGCAGGAGGATCTCGTTGGGTGCCGCTGAATCGCCGCCGTGGACGCCCCACGGCGGACGGGTCACGCGGTCGGCGAGCGCGTTGACCGACATCTCGCCCTCGGCGAGTTCCATCTCCCAGACCACGCCGAGACCGCCGCGGTACTCGCCGGGCCCTTCCGAATCTTCGCGCAGGCCGTACCGCCGCATCAGGAACGGGTACTTCCGTTCCAGGATCTCGATCGGCTGGTTTTTCGTATTCGATATTTGCGATTTTGCGGCGCTGATACCGTCGTGGGTCGATCGACCACCCCAGCCACCCTCAATGAACATATAGAAGGCAAAGTTGCCGTGCGTCTCGGTTGATCCGCCGCCGGTGAAGTTGAGACTGGTTCCGATGTTCGCGCCGGTGACTCGTTCGGGCAGCGCGTCAGCGAACGCACGGATGATCGCGTCGATGACGCGCTTTGACGTCTCCGTGTTACCGCCGAACGTGGCCGCTGGGTGATTCGCGTTCAGCACCGTCCCCGGCGGAACGAGGATGTGGACGGGACGGAAACAGCCCTCGTTGAACGTGATGTTCGGGTCGGTGAGATGGTAGAGTGCGATGTAGACGCCCCCAGCGGTCACCGTCCACGGACAGTTGATCGGCCCGTCCGTCTGTTCGTCCGTCCCCTCGAAGTCGAAGATGATCTCGGAGCCGTCGACGGTGACTTCGACCTCGATCCGGACAGAGTTGTCCGTGATCCCGTCGTCGTCCATGTAGTCGACGCCGCGGTAGGTGCCATCCGGGATCTCCTCGATCTCGCTGCGCATCAATCGTTCAGAGTGGTCCCGGAGAGCGGCGCAGGCGTCCTCGAACGTCTCCCTGTCGTACCGATCGATCAGTTCGTAGATGCGCCGCTCGCCGGTCAGGTTCGAAGCGATCTGGGCGCGCATGTCGCCATGAGTCGACTTCGGGATTCTGACGTTCGAAAGCATGAACTTCCAGAGGTCGCGACGCTCCTCGCCGCCTTCCCAGATCTTCACCGGTGGGACGCGGATTCCTTCCTGATAGGCATCCGTCGCGTCGCCGGCGAATCCGCCCGCACTCATCCCGCCGAGGTCGATTTGGTGGGCCCGGTTGGCCGTGAACGCGATCAGATCCTCCGTCTCGCGATCGAAGACGGGCCTGATGACCGTGTGGTCCGCGATGTGGGTTCCCCCGCGGAACGGATCGTTGTGCATCAGCATGTCGCCGGGTTCTAGGTTCTCCCGACCGATCTCCTCGACTGCCCACTCGACGGAGTACTGCATCGATGCGATGTGGATCGGCACATAGTCGGCCTGACCGACGATGTTGGCGTCGGCGTCGAAGACGCCCGTCGAGAAGTCTTTCGCGATGAGGATCGACGAATAGGCTGTCCGCATCATCGTCACCCCCATCTCGTTGGCCGTCGATCGTAGGTAGTTCCCGACGACCTCCTGGGTCACCGGATCCACGTCGTATTTGTCACTCATTTCGATCCCTCCTCAATGACGACGTTCCCGATTCTGTCGACGTGTGCCTGCTGTCCGGGCGGCACGACAGTTGTCCCCTGGGGTTCTTCGATCACGAACGGTCCCGCGAGTTCGTGACCCGATTCGAGTCCCGTTCGTTCGTAGACTTGCGTCTCGTACTCGCCGTCGTCGAAGACGATCGGCCGCACCTCCGCGAGTGCGTCGTCGAGCGAACCGGGATCGGTTTCGTCGGTGCTCTCGACGGATAACGCGTCCGGGACGGGCCGGAAGCCGACGATGTCGACAAGCACGTTGACGATTTCGACCGGATCACTCTCGCTGCTATGACCGTACAGTTGCTCGTGGCGGTCGTGGAACCGAGTTTCCGCACGATTGAGGACGTCGCGATCGATCGGCGGTTCCGTTTCGAGGGGAACCGTAACCTCGTAGGCCTGTTCCCGGTAGCGCAGGTCGACCGAGAGTCGTGCGGCCACCTCCGTGACGTATTCGTTCTGGTCGTCGATGACCGCAATTCCGTCTGTGATCATCTCCTCGAAGACGGCGTCCAGTTCCGATAACGTCTCGCCGCGTACCTCGTCGAGCGGGTGGAGGAACGACTGGAGCTGGTCGTACTTGAAGTCCGTCGTCACCATCCCTGCGGCTGAGAGCACGCCCGCGTTGGGCGGCACGATGGTCCGGGGGATGTTTGCAACGCCCATCACGCCCGGGGCGTGCATCGGTCCCGCGCCGCCGAACGCGACGAGCGCGAACTCCCGGGGATCGTACCCTCGTTCGACCGTTACCGTCCGGATTGCCTGTGTGAGCGTGTTCATCCCGATCTCGAGGATGCCGAGCGCGGTCTCGCGGACGCCCATATCCAGTTCCCCACCCAAATCGGCGATTGCCTCGCGTGCTGCCTCGACGTCGAGGTTCATCTCGCCGCCGATGAACTTGTCCGGGTTGAGTCGACCGAGGACGAGGTTCGCATCTGTGATCGTCGGTTCGGTGCCCCCTTGGCCGTAACAGACCGGCCCCGGGTCCGCCCCGGCCGATCGCGGGCCGACCTTGAGGAGGCCGCCGTCGTCGATCCACGCGATCGATCCGCCGCCAGCGCCGACGGCTTCGATGTCGATCTGCGGGAACTGGACGGGGATGCCCCACTCAATCTCCCCTTCCGTCGAGGTGATGGGCTCGCCGTCGACGATCAGCGAGACGTCACAGGAGGTCCCGCCCATATCCATCGTGATGAGGTTCGGTGAGTCGGCGCTGCCGTAGTGGTTCGCCCCAGATACGCCGCCCGCTGGACCCGAAAAGAGCGTCTTGGCGGGGACGCGAGAGACGTCTTCGACCGGGAGTAATCCCCCGTTCGATTGCATGATGTTGATCGGGACGTCGATACCCAGGTTCTCGAGGTCCCGCTCCAGTCGCTCGACGTACCGGCCGGTCTTCGGTTTGACGTACGCGTTAGCGATCACCGTGCTCGCGCGCTCGTATTCCTTGGCCTGCGGGAACACGTTGTGGGAGGTGCTGACGGCCGCTTCGGGGTGGTGCTCGTCGATCAGTTCGGCGAGTCGTCGCTCGTGGGACGGATCGAGGAACGAGTACAGCATCGAAACGGCGTACGAGACGTCCTCGTCCAGCGCTGCGTAGGAACGGATAACGTCGACGGCTACCTCCTCATCCAGCGGTTCGTGCTCGGTGCCGTTAGCACGAATTCGACCGGGAATCCCGTGACGGTCCTGCCGGGGAACCAGTGGCTCCGGCTTCGTCCACTGTCGATCGTACTGATTCTCCCTGTCGGTGCGCATGATCTCGGGGATGTCCTCGAACCCGTCGTTCGTGAGAAACGCGATTCGCGTCCCCGGATTTCGTTCGATCGCGATATTCGTCGCGACGGTCGTTCCGTGGTCGAAAGCGTCGATAGCGCCGGGATTGACGGACGAACTGATGAGCGCGTCGATCGCCCCTTCCGACGGATCGTTCGGCGTCGACGGAACCTTGAGAGTCTCCACCTTTCCGTCGTTCGCGACGACGAGATCGGTGAAGGTGCCACCGATATCTATGCCTACACGTGCCATGCAATGCGCTTTGTTCCCCTCTGGCATGAATATGCTGGGTTCGGTGGAGCTAACGGACGTCGGTTCAGTCGGCTAACGATTTGGTAAACGAACTTTGTCTTTTTGGTGACGACGTTCGTCGGAGGTAGTTGGATAGCAATCAGGCGTCAAATCGATTTCGTATCAGTCTCGTGAATGCTCTCTCAATGGTGAACCATGTGTGTCGCTTGGTGTTGGCGGACCGCCGGAATCGAACGATTCTGCGGTCCGTACCAAGGATAGTACACTACTCCGCTAACAACTCGTAGTCCAAGGGCTCGAGAATCGGCTTCCCGTCATCAACTACTACCGTTAGGGCCCGTATCCGGTATGAGCGTGACGAACTCGTCCGATCGATAGAAATTTACGGTCGGCCCCGTATTCAAAACCTATACGGGACTGAAATTATGGCCGAAGAAACGTACGACATTGTGATCGTTGGGTGCGGAATGGCAGGTCTCGCCGCCGGATTGAGAGCGACGGAACTTGGCGAATCGGTGTGTATCCTGGAGAAGTCGCCGAAGAAACATCGCGGCGGCCACACGCGGTTCACCGAGTCGTTTCGGATTCCAACGGCAGACATCGACCTCGATGCCGAGTTCAACGTCGAGGACTACACGTCGGCGGACTTCTATTCGGACATCATGAATGTGACGCACTACCGGGCCGACAGCGACCTGGCCAAGCGCGTTGCAAACGACGCCGCCGAGACGTTTGAGTGGCTAACCAACCTCGGAATCGAGTGGGAATATCGGGCGCCTCACCCAGGATACACCGCGGGCCGAGTGTGGCTCCACGGCGAGGACTTCATCGACGAACTCGTCGAGATACTCGAGGAGCGAGACGCGACCTTCTACTACGAGACGACGGCTCAGGGAATCGTCCGGAACGACGACGGCGACGTGGTCGGCGTCGATGCCCGTGTCGAGGGCGTAAAGACGACGTTCACGGGCGACGCAGTCATCCTCGCGGCCGGCGACTACGGATCAAGCAAGGAGAAACGCACGCGCTACTACGGTCGCGGATACGGGAACATGAAGGTCCGCGGGAGCAGGTACAACACGGGTGAGGCCGTCGAGGCGACGATCGACATCGGCGCCAAGACCGAAGGTGAGTGGGGCGACGCCCACATGGCCCTTATCGATGCGCAGTCGCCTGACTTCGAGGGAGGAATTACCCGAATCGACGGCTACCAGTACGGGCTGATCGTCAACCACGACGGCGAACGATTCGTCGACGAGGGCGAGGATGCACGGGCCCACACGTACGCCAAATTCGGCCAGCGGATCTTCGAACAGCCCTACCACGAGGCGTTCATCCTCGTCGACTCGAAAGTCGTCGACGACGTCGCGCACATGGGTCCGTCGAACCCGATCACCGCTGACAGCATCGAATCCCTCGCGAACCGACTCGGCATCGAAAACGTCGACCAGACGGCTGAAACGGTCGAGGCGTACAACGCAGCGAGCGATCCGGGCGATTACAAACCGAACGAACTGGACGGCAATGAGGCGACCAGCATTGAACCGCCGAAGTCGAACTGGGCACTTCCGCTCGACGAACCGCCGTACACCGGCTATGCGGTCACCGGTGGCATGACATTCGGCTTCGGCGGAGTTGCGATCACCCCGGACGCGAAGGTGCTCGATACGTGTGATCGACCGATCCCGAACCTTTACGCGGCGGGTAACAGTACCGGCGGACTCTTTTACCACAACTATCCCGGTGGGACCGGCCTGACGAACGCGGCGGTCTACGGGAAGATTGCGGCTGAAACGGCCGTCGAGGAGCTGGACTAGCGGTTCGCTCTCTGCTCAGACTGCCAAGCGGTTTCGTTCGCGATTGCCGCCGGGTGGCGGCCGACAGCCGAAACCGGCCCGTTCGATGTCCCGGTATCCCCGCATTCGGAGGCGCAGTAGAGTCAGTAACTAAAATAGGATCGACGAAACGGGAACCGTCAGCGTCGAAACGTAACTACTAGCGGAAGTAGCGCTTTCAGTGGCGACTACCGACCAGTAGCGCATCCTGCGTGCGGTCGGTTCTCGCACAGGCAAAAGCGCATTACTACCGATATCGATCCATCGTATTCGAACGGTGGTGCTCATTCTGACCGGAAGAATAAATAGGAGATCAAACGAACCTCTACAGTGTCAATGAAGTCGCAGAAATTTCGCCAGCTACTCGGCACCTTCGCCACGGGGTGTACCGTCGTCACGATGGAATCGGAGACGCCGCACGGACTCACGGCGAACGCGTTTTCGAGCGTCTCGGTTGATCCGCCACTGATCCTGATCTGTGTCGATCACGGCACGAACAGCTATGAACTCCTCTCTAGCGGGGACGTTGATGGTTTCTGCGTCAACATCCTCTCCCGGTCCCAACAGGATCTCGGCGAGTACTTTGCTAACATGACCGACCTGGAGGAAGACCCATTCGAGACACGAACCGTCGACGAGTACGACACCCATGCGCCGGTGTTCGAGGGAGACCTCGCCTTCCTTGACTGTGATCTCTACGAGAGTCAGCGCGCCGGCGACCACACAATCTACCTCGGCGAAGTACAACAGGGAGAGATCCTCAACCCTGAGGCTGCACCACTGGCGTTCTACGGCGGCGAGTGGGGTTCAATCGTTCTCGACAAATGATGGGTCGCGATCGACGAGCGCAGCGCCGACTGTAACGCAATTTCCTGCTTCTGGCCCGAATCGATCGAATTTCCCCTGGCGAAAAATATAATTGATCGAAATCGCCCTTCTCAGTCGCCCGTGTAGATACCGTCGGGATCAAGCTGCTCGCGGAGCAGTCGGAGTTCGTCGGTCGTCGGTACGGGCGTCTCGGTGAGATCGTCCGAGACGGTGATCTTCCACCCGGTCGACGACTGGACGTCGTCGACGCTGACGCCGGGATGGAGGCTCTCGACGAGCATTTCGCCCGACTCGTCGAAGCCCAAGATCGCCTTGTCCGTGATGACCGTATCCGGTCCACCGCGAAGTCCGAGTTCCTCACGGTCCGTGTCGGGGTCGAGGTAACCCGGGCTCGTGACGAAGTCGACCCGTTCGGGGAAACGTCGGCGACGGTGCGGCGAGATGATGATGGTCCGGTGGGCATTGCTGGCGATTTCGCAGGCGCCGCCACTGCCGGGAAGCCTGACATCGGGATCATCGTACTCACCGATCACAGTGGTGTTGATGTTCCCGTACCGATCGACCTGCGCGCCGCTAAGGAATCCGACGTCAATACGGCCGCCCTGCAGGTAGTAGGAGAATCCGTTCATCATCGACTCCACGTTGAGCGCTCCCGAGGCAAGCACCGGATCGCCGATCGAAAGTGGCAGCGAGCTCGGATCCGAGCCGATCGTCCCGGACTCGTAAATCAGTTCGAGTTCGGGTGCGTGGCTCCGTTTGGCGAGGTTGCACGCGAGGTTTGGAACCCCGATCCCGACCAGAGCCGACTCGTCGTTTTCGAGTTCGTTCGCCGCCGCCGTCACCATCAGTTCCGTATCGGTATACTCCATCAGTACTCACCCATGTCGATCGGGGTCGCGTACTTCGAGTCAACCTGCAACTCGAGCAATCTATTCGCCCCGAGTTTTTCGAGGTACTCTCGTCGATCGGCCACCCCATACACCCACTCGTCGAGCCACTCGCGGAGCCTGTCGTTCGAAGCAGACACCTCGTTCCACTCAAGGTAGGCCTCGTTGTCGCGATCGTAGTAACCTTGTGCGTACGACGGGTGGCAACCGTAGGGGACGCGGACGACGTGATCGACGGCGTCGCCCGTCAGGAGAGTTCTGTTCGGATCACTGCGGATGATCTCGGTCGAACACAACTCCTCAACGCAGAGGACGACCGTGTCGGCGGCCAGCGCTGCCTCCTTTTGTTCCCCGCTGATGCCCCAGAGGTGGGCGTTGCCGTCCTCGTCTGCCCGCTGTGCACAGACGATGGCGGCGTCCGGATTGAGCGGCGGGACGACGCAAACCTCGCCGTCGCCATAGGGATTCGAAACCGTTCGGATCGCGTCATTGTGGTCGGCGAGATCCGACCCAACGAACGTTCGAACGGGCATGAACGGCAGCGCGCTCGCTCCCGCGTGGAGCCGCGCGGTCAGCCCGTAATGTGTGTACTCCTCGATGTCGAGTTCGACGGGGACCCCATCTTCGACGGCACGCCTAAACGCTCGCAGACTTCCGACGCCAGGATTTCCGGCCCATGAGAACGTCACCTTCGACGCACACTCCGCAGCAATCAGTTGATCGTACACCAGGTCGGGCGTCAACCGTATGAGTTCGAGATTGCTGTACCCCTGTCTGATTATCTCGTGGCCGGCCGCGAAGGGAATCAGGTGGGTGAAGCCTGCGAGATAGAGGCTGTCACCATCGTTGATGGCCTTCCGTACGGCGGCCTGCATCGGTTTCACTTTGCTCATCGGACTCGTATAGTGCTACCACAGGAAAGCACTCATATAAATCCACCTCCGAATAATCGAGTGAGAGATCGGTTCGCGGTGGCGTATCGGACTCTGATCGTACGGTCAACCTGACGATTGGCCGGATTACGGGCGCTCAGTCGAGCCCAAAGTAGTCGACGATCAATCGCCCCTCTATATAGGGAACCTCGTGTTCGTCGGCGTACGCCCGGGCGTTGATTGGCGCAAGCGCATTACCGGTCTCGTCGTCGAGCATCTCACAGACGACGACCGCAGGAGAGAGGGATGCGGCCCGTGCGAGGGACAGTCCGAGTTCGGTATGCCCTTTACGCTGGGCTAACAGGCCAGGCGCTCCTCGCAGGAGGTGTACGTGGCCGGGAACGCGAAACTCGGCCGCGAAGTCGGTCGCCGTCGGTGTCGCGGCCAAATCCCCGATCGCACGAATTGTCGTCGATCGATCGTCGTCGGTGATCCCAGTATAGGTGTCGCGGTGGTTGACGGTGAGCGAGAATGACGACCGCTCGCCGTATCCGAGTTCCTCGTTCGAGACGGCGGGGTGGTCGATTTCGTCGGCAAGGAAGGGAAGGTCGAACGCGTCGGCGATCTCGTGGCCGAGCGCGACGCAGATCAACCCGCCGGCATCGTTCCGGAGACGCGTAACTGCATTCGGTACCACTGACGCCGCGTGGTAGATCAGGTCAACTTCTCCCTCGCGGTCGGCCGCATCGTGTACCAGTACGGGCTCTCCGCCGCGGAGGGAGTTAATCGCCTGGTCGATCGCCCCGCCAGGGGCCCATCGACTCGAAATATCAGTTCCCTTTGACATGGATGGTGAGGGAATCGCCATCGTCCACCTCGAGATCGTCGCGGAGTTTCACCGGAGCGATCACCTCAAGCTGGTTGTCGTCGTGGTGCGTCCGTTTCGGAACGATAGCGTGTGCGTTTTCGTACGTTGCTCCGCCGGCAGTTTCGATCGCCACCGGATGGCACGCTGCCGGCCCATACGTCCGTTCCTCATCCTCCCAGCCATCGATCTGAACCGGATCGAGCGAGGAGAGAATGCTCCGTCGCCGTTGACTCTCCTGTGTCAGGTCGACGTTCAGCGTGCCGGGAAACGGTTCATACCCGAGCCGGTTTCGGAATTGTCGAGCGTATCCCGGTAGCGAGATGTAGTGTTTCCCTTCGTTCATCCCGCTCGTGGCGGTGCCCACCAGCGTGACGGGTGATTCGTCGAAAATCTGTTGATACTCCTCGTACTCGGTCTGGAGGACCCGACCACCGCGTTCGGTGATCGCGACCCACTGGCCGTCGCTCGTCGTCTCCCGTTCCACGAAACCTTCCTCTTCGAGGCGCTGCAATCGGCGAGAGGCAGTCTGACTGGACGCGTCGAGGTCCTTAGCAAGTCCAGAACACGAGACTTTGATCTCACCACGGAGCGCACCATCGAGGGCGAGTAATTTGAGGACAGTGAACTCTCCCGGCCCCATGTCAGTGAGTGTCATTACCACAGAATAGCTTCTCTCTGTCTCTACTAAAGTGTACCGGAGAGGCTGTTACGCCACTGGTTCGATCCATCCTCGAACTGCTCTACGGATCAACTCCGCGATTGTATCGATCGTCGGTTTTTGCCAGCGGTTGCCTGCAGCTCTCGGTAACATCAACTCTGCCGAGACGATGGATGATACGCTAGTCGCAGCCGGACGTTCCAGAATCGGTTACTGCAGATACCAGAGTGTGAGTCAGTAACAATGTATTTGTATACCCTTCGGTTATTGTCCCCCATGGACAGGGTTTTTGCCCCGTGGCGGATGGACTGGATTACCAGAGACGACGAGGACTTCGACGGCTGCGTGTTCTGCAATCTCCCCGATCAAGACGCTGACAGAGAGAACCGAATCGTCGCTCGCTCCAGCGATGCTTACGCTGTCCTCAACAAATCGCCGTACACGCCGGGACATCTGCTCGTCCTCCCGTTTTCCCACACCGGTGAGATAGAAAATATCAAACTAGACGATTTTTTCGATGTTTTCAAACTGGTACAGCTCTCGGTTCGGGCCGTCAAAACCGCCCTCGCACCCGATGGGTTCAATATCGGCATGAACATCGGTGAAGCCGGTGGCGCGTCAATCACCGATCACGTTCACGTCCACGTCGTCCCGCGGTGGAACGGCGACACGACATTCATGCCCACAACGGCGAATTCGAAAGTAGTTGCGGAGGCCCTTGACGAAACGTACTCTCGCCTGCGCGAGGCGTTCACCGAATTAAATTGCGGCACGGAGACAGACCCTGATTCAGCGATTCTAGTTTCGTAGGTTGCCGCCCGAACCGATCACTCACGATATCAGCGTGGGACTACTCGAACGAGGTTCCGTCCTGTTGAGATACATCAATTGTGTTCGGCGTGCGTCTGCTGCATGTTCGGCAACCGTCTCCAGGATATTCGGCGTTGTACTGACAAACTGAACGTCAACGGCGGTGCTATCGCGCTCGGGCACCCGCTGGGCTGTTCCGGCGCCCAAATTACGACGACCTCGCTCCACGAACTCGCCCGTCGCGACGGCCACTACGGCCTCGCGACGATGTGCGTCGGGTTCGGCCAGGGCGTCGCCGTCGTCTTCGAGCGGGAGTGAGCCGGCTCGAGCGTGCTATTTTGTCGAGACGAAAATCCAGTTCGCGCGATCAGGACTCGAGCAGCTGCATCTTGAAACCGTACCGGGTCACGCCCTCCTGGGTGTAGATTCGCCGGATCGTCGCGTCGACGCTGTCGCCGACCGACACGGACGCCGTGTCGGGCGTCAGCACCTGCGTGGGGGTCGAGACGGGCTCGTCGTCGGGTTCGGGGCCGTCGAGTGCCACGACGGCGCTGACGAACGCCCCTTCGCGGGCCTGCTGCTCGACGAACTCCGGTGGGGCGCCGCCCTGGCCGATCACGGTCGCCGCTTCGACAGTTCCCGTCCCGGGGAGGGCGACGTCGTCGTACTCGTCGAGCGTTCCGCACTCCCGACATGCACCGGCGGGCGGGAACGCGAGTCGCCCGCACTCTCGGCACCGGCCCGCGACGAGGCGGTGGCGCTGGGCCATCGTCCGTTTCCAGCTGGGGACGCTGACGTAGGCGCCGCCGCCGTCGGGTTCGCCCGGCGTCACGTCGCCGCGAATGCGGAGGTACTCGCCGTAGGAGAGCGTTCGGTCGCCCTCGAGGGCGGTTTCGACGGGGACGCTTTGGCTTGAACTCGAGTCGTCGCCCGCGTCGCTCTCGCCCACCTCGAGGCGCATCGTAATCGCGCCGCCGCCCGACCCGTACGCGACCAGGCCGAGCGAGCGGTGGCCAGCCTCGAGCGCCTTCGCGAGCCCGAGGAGGGTGCTCGCGGCGCCCGTGTCCCCGAGGTCGTGGACGGTCGTCCCCGCCTGGATCTGCTCGGTGTCGACGCCCAGCGCGCTCGCGGCGCGATAGGGCAGTTTGCCGTTCGGCGACTGGAGGCAGGCGGCGTCGACGTCCTCGAGGGAGGACTCGAGCCTGTCCGCAGCCGATGCGACGGCGTCGGTGTAGGCGTCCCGGTCGTACTGCGTGATACCGAGGCCATTCGTCTCCCTCGATCCCGCCTCTCGATACCTAATTCCGGGAACGGCGTCGACGTACTCTCCGGCATCCGTTACCCGCCCGGGACCGTCGGGCGTCAAGACGAGCGCGGCGGCGCCCGCTCCACCCGCGTGCTCGTGTTCGTCCGAGTGGGCGCCACGTGGGGTGTCGCTGGCGACGACCAGGACGGCGCCGTCGGTCGCGGTTTCGAGGCCCGTCCGGAGTGCGTCGGCGCCGACGCGGGTGCTCCCGGTGAACTGGCGGCTCTCGATCGACGACTCGAGTCCGAGGAAGCTGGCCAGGCGCGGCCCCAGGGCCTCCTCCTCGTAGGGCGGTGTAGTCGTTCCGAGAAAGAGGTGCGTGACGGTCTCGAGGTCGGTTCCCGCCGCCTCGAGGGCCCGCGTGGCGGCCTCGTAGGCCATCGTCAGTCCGTCCTCGTCCCCCGCCGGGACAGCCGTCTCCGAGATGCCGGCGGCGTGGAACTGGCCCCAGGCCTCGGTGACGGCCTCCGCGGTGAGTCGGTAGTCGGGGGCGTAGGCGCCGACCCCGGCAATGCCGAGGCGGTTCGTTTCTTCGCCCGCCTCGGCCGTCTCGTCGTCTGCTCGAGAGACGGTCATCGCGCCACCTCCTGCTCGAATATATGGACCACCGTCGCGCCGCCGCTCCCGCCTACGTTGTGGGTGAGGCCGTAACGCGGGTCCTCGAGTTGGCGGTCACCCGCGTTCACGGTCAGCTGGTCGAAGACCTCGACGACCTGGCCCGTGCCGGTCGCACCGATGGGGTGGCCCTTCGACTTGAGGCCGCCGGAGGTGTTCACGGGGAGGTCGCCGTCCGGGTCGGTGACGCCCTCGCGGAGGAGTCGCGGCGCCTCCCCGGGTTCGCAGAAGCCCAGGTCCTCGTAGGCGATGAGTTCCGCGATGGCGAAGCAGTCGTGGACCTCGGCGAAGTCGAGGTCGTCGGGGCCGATTCCCGCGCGCTCGTAGGCTCGTCTGCCGGCTTCCTGGGAGGCCGAGATGCTCGTGTAGCTGTCGCGTTCCGCGAGGCCGACCCGCTCGCTGGCCGCACCGACGCCCGCGACGCGAACGCGCTCGTCGGTGTACTCGGCCACGACGTCCTCGCTGGCGAGGAGGACCGCGGCGGCGCCGTCGGAGGTCGGACAGCAGTGGTAGAGATTGAGGGGGTCGGCGACCGCCGGCGCCGCGACGACGTCCTCGAGCGAGCACTCGAAGTCGAGGTGGGCCTTCGGATTCTTCGCGCCGTTGGCGTGGTTCTTGACGGCGACTCGCGAGAGGTCCTCGGGGGTCGCGTCGTAGGCGTCCAGGTAGGCGCTGGCCATCTGGGCGTACACACCGGAGAAAGTGGTGCCGGTGAGGCGTTCCCACTCGGTCTCTCCGGAGACGCCGAGCCAGTACTTCGTGGTGTCGCCGGACATGTCGGTCATGACCTCGAAGCCGCCCGCGAGGACGACGTCGGCCATGCCGCTCCTGATCGCCTGGACGCCCTGGCGGACGGCGAAGCCGCCGGCGCCGCAGGCGTTCTCGATCCGCGAGCAGGGCACGTTGTGGAGGCCGACGTGTTCCGTGACGGCCGGCCCCGAGAGGCCGATCTGGCGGCCGCCGACGCCGAGGGTGGCGACGACCGCCTCGTCGACGTCGTCCGTGTCCAGGCCGTGGTCGACCCGATCTCTGGCGGCCGCGTACGCCTCCGCGAACAGGTCCCGGTAGCCTCGCTCCGGGAACGAACCGAAGGCGGTCTGTCCAGCACCGATGACGTAGACATTTCTCATGATCGTCGATTTATCACAGGAGACTATATAGATATACCATATCATTATTTCTTGTAGTTGACGAAGGTTCCGTCAAGTGTTCATCGTCTATCCCCACACAACTGGGTATTCGCTTCGAGAGATACAGGTAATTCTTCACGTGCTCAGTGTTAAACGGTCGCAACAAGCCAACTAGCAAAGAGGGTGGCAATATTGATGGAATTTTTATAATATAGCCAGGCGTTGGTATTGGGAATATATTGCAATTAATCCCGATCCGAGATTGATCCTTAATGTGCAGTTTTCAGACGACGCGGCACCAGTCCTGCCATTGCATTTCTCCAGGTGTTATTGAAAACCACGAGCTCTCCTGGAAAGTACTTTCCTCCAACGGTAAGGCTATCTGGCTACCCTCTCTCGGATCGAATGGAACAGTCAGATCAACTATATCGAACGAAAACTCAACGAAAATGGTTTCACACTCAAAATTTGGATTGGCATCTTCCATAACTCGAGGACGGGCAGACAGGTGAGTATTGGGAATAGTCTTGAATTATTATCACATTACTATAACACTCAACAACCTCATTAGTTACTAAATTGATGGTTGATAGCAGAGGCAAACTAGACGGTATCCGCTTCAACATTGTGTTTGCCTTTCGGATCATCGCCGAGATCAAAGTGGAGCATCCCTGGGCATATTCGTGAGTGAATATGTATATAATTTCTGAGATTGAGTGGAAAAGCAATGCATACTACATAGATCCTAAGTTCAACCTACTCAGCGTCTTTACGGCGATTAGAGTTCTCCTCACTTCAGAAAGCGTGGAGTGCTCGGTTGGATACTGAACTCTACGGCCAGCGGAGTCAGAGCGAGACGGTGAACTCTCAACTCAAGCGGAAGTACGGTGCGTTCGTCCGTTCACGACGCTGGTGAAAGCAGTTTCATGAACTCACTCTTGCGTGTCTTGTCCACAATCTTGACCGAACCCTCTAACAATCAATACAGGAGATGGACTCAGCAATCTCCTTTTAAGTGCTTGATCGTACTTTAACTCTACGTCGCACGTACACGGCTGGCGGATACGGTTTGAATAAGTGGGCCAAATTGGCGTCATTAATCATCCAGAGGTATTTAACGCAGTCCAACATGACGTCAAACCTCTTAATCAATACCAGCAACCCATACCACCGACTTATCCCTGACGACAGAATCGCGTTACCGATCATTCACGCGAAAGCCGACTGTACCAAAGAAATCGAACACAGCGATCTCGTAGAGATCCTGGTATCGGAGGATCATCCATTACATTCGAGGACGCTGGCTATGTCGATGAAACCCCCGTATTCACCGCCGCCCAGAAACAGTCAACGATTGATTTCGTAAACGGTACGTCGATCGACATCCCCAATGATCTTCGGAAAGCGCTGGAACCGTACGCTGACAAGTGACACCGCCCCATTCAGGAGCGGCTCCTCAGTCACCCTCAGTCCCAGCCGCGACCGTCCAGATCCCTCCCACGGTCGTGAGGAATGTGATGGCAATGACTGCGAGGAACGACCCAGTGTGGGCGAGAATTCCGATAACCAGCGGCGGACTGATGAGCGCGACGATCCCAATGGCGACGTTGGCGAGCCCGATGATGATCGTGTCGCTCTCGTGCTCGTAGGTCTGCGTGAGCAGCGGAACGTACAGCGTCGCGGTCCCGCCGAGTCCGATCCCGATCAGAAATATCGCCACCACGAGCACCGTGAACTGTGGCGCCACAAGCAAGCTGACCCCGGCAGCACAACACCCAAGGGAGACCAGGAACCCCCGCCTGGATCCGGCCACGTCGGCGATGTAGCCGCCACCGAGTCGCGAGACGATACTCACGCCACCGATAGCGCCGAACGCCGTCGCCGCCGCTGCTTCGGTCATGCCGCGGTGGGTAAACAGCTCGATCGCGTATGCTGTAACCATGTGGAACCACGCGAACGTAAGGGCGACGCCGGTAAACGTTAGCTTGAACGTTCTGGTGCGGACGAGCCGCCCGAACCATTCGATGACCTCCCTGGCGGTCATGGTGGTCGGCTTGACCCACCGTGGGCGTCGACAGGCGACGCCCGTAAGTGCGAACCCGACCGCGGTCGCCGCCATGATGAGCAAGAACCCATCACGGACACCGACTCGTTCGAATGCGAGCTGCCAGGCCGGCGGAAGCAGGAATAGGCCAAGTCCGTTGCCGGCGAAGATGAGTCCCGTCGCAGCGCCGCGGCGCTCCTCGAACCACTGTGGGACGACCGCCGCCATCAGGATGAACGCTGTTCCGAGCGTGAGTCCGAGGATCACGAAGACGACGAACAGCCCGAGGTACCCCTCAACGACGTACAGCGCGGGGGCGATCAGGGCAGCCGCTACCGCACATGCGAGTAGCACCGCGCGTGCGGACACGCGGGCGGCGAAGATGGTCACGACTCCGGCGCCGATAAAGAACATAAACAGCATCGCGGAGAAGACTGTCGAGAGGGCGACCGGCCGGATGCCGAACGTCTCGGTAAACGGGTTCAGAAAGACCCCGTAGGAGAACGCTGTCCCGAACGTGAACACCATGCCAATCGCTCCGGCTGCCGCGACCACCCAACTCCGGCGCCCGTCGGGTTCCTCTCCGGTGGATCCCACAGACGACGTGGTACAACGAGCGTAGAAAACGTTTGGGAACCGGAACGGAACGCTCGGAAGCCGAACGATCGTAGTGACCGACGTCAGCATTCAGTTCAGGGTGCGAACAAGTGGCGCTGACCGACAAGGCCGACGGGTGGAGAGTTGAACGATTTCCCAGCGACGGGCGATGGATCAAATAACGCGGGACAGGGCGTTTTCGAATGGAAATCACTGCTCTTTGCTCTGGCGATGCCAGGATCGAGCAGAGGTCTCGACAGACCAGATCAGTCGGTTCTCATAGAACAGGATTCTGGATGGTATCAGATTCGACAGGTTGATCGATAAGCAGGTGTAGTGTACAATAGCTTCACGAAAATAAATATCCAAAGAAGAGGATTTCGACAGAGCCGTTCGAGTCGCCCTTGTTCGACATTCCATTTTGGGTCACCCGAGACTTCGAGCCTAAGGCGTTCCCTGTATCCAAATCCGTATCCGTCTTTGAGTTCGGGACCATCGGAACTTCGAGCCGGGAACGTTCCTCGAAATTGATGGTGTACTGGTCGTTACGTACGTAGGTGCGAAGCACTCGCCGTCTTCCTCGTTGCCCCAGTACCCCGACGGCGACGGTTTCTCATTGAGGTTTTCGGCGTAATACTTCTCGTTGAGTTTGAAAAACGACCGTCATGCCTCCGAGTTCTTCCGAATGATTTGCTGGGTAACCGAACTGCTGAGAATGCCTTTGTATTTACCTTTGAGTTTGTAAACCAGGAACAGAAGCGCTTAAAGCCGCTATCAAAACTACGCTATGAGATCAACAAAGTGCTACACAAGAGCGTTGAGAATAAATGCGCGAGTACACGGATCTGAGCCCAATCAGCCTACATCTAACGACTCGACTCCTCACAGGCTGCGATAATCACATCAGGATCGTCGACGAGACGATTTTCCATGTAATTCCCCTTTCCTTTCCCAGCCCACTTGCGCTCTTGCTCGATAATAGAGAGGAACTCGAGTTCTGAGAGGATATCGCGAACACGCCGGAGTTTCAAATGCGAAGAGTCATCACGTTCACACAGGCGTTTGTAGAGATCGTAGACTTCCGTCGTCTGCACCGCGTCGTCGGTTCGATCGGGTTGTTTGACGAGCAAAGCCATCGCCTCGAGGACGAGCTTCGCGTGGCTGGGCGACTTCGAGATTAGCTCTGCTAGCCGACTCGTCTCCTCACGCTCGTGTGCGAGGTTGACACAGGTTTCAGAGACGATCTCGAGGTCCTGTTCCTCGGCTATTTCGCCGGCAAATCGGAGGATGTCGATCGCTTTGCGTGCGTCACCGTGTTCTCGTGCAGCTAGTGCAGCAACTCGAGGAACGACACCGTCTTCCAGGACGCCGTCGTGAAACGCGTCCGATCTCGAATGGAGGATCTCCTGAATCTGGGTCGCATCGTACGGAGGGAAGACGTACTCGCGTTCACAGAGACTCGATTTGATGCGTTCGTCGAGCGATTCCTTGTATCGGATCTTGTTCGAGATACCGATCGTCCCGATGGTACTGGAGGAGAGCTTTCCGGATTCAACCGCTCGGGAGAGCTGCATGAGAATGTCGTCCGATTCCATTTTGTCGACTTCGTCGAGGATGACGAGTGCGGCATCGAACTGTAGGTCGATTATCTGCCACAGACGTCGGTAGTATTCCGACGTGCTCAAGCCAGAGTGGGGGATCGACATACCAGTTGTATCTTTATCGTTGAGTTGATGACCGAGTGACTGGACAGCCTGTGTCTCAGTCGACTCCTGCAGACAGTCGACGTAAGCTACACCGATCGTAACACCATTGTCCGAGGCTCGGGAGATTGCCTGGTTCGTGATGAACTTCGAACAGAGAGACTTTCCAGTACCGGTTTTTCCGTACACGAGCACGTTGTTCGGCGTATTTCCGGTAAGCGCGGGCTGAATTGCGCCGGCGAGATTCGTGAGTTCTTGTTCGCGACCGATGATTCGATCACCATCGGGAAGGTGGGAGACCTGTAAGAGATCTTTGTTCCGGAAGATCTCGTTTTCTCGAGTGAAGTAGTCGCGGGAATCGGGCATTCTCTTAGAGATGTATTCTCAGAGAGAGGCTTAACTCTTTCCACCAGGTTGCCGCTGTATGGGAAGAATATTGGTCACACAACGGCTCAGGAAGCTCATACCCACACCAGAATGCCGCTGTAATCAACGATACTCACCCCTCATTTCCGCTGTATAGTCCAGTAAATTGAATCAGAATGTCAAGGATGGTAGAATGAAATTCGCAAGCACATTGGAGACCCCACCCCTCATTGCCGCTGTATGCCGAATGTCAGACGCCCCTCTGTATGCGGTTATCGGAACCACATTGCTGCTGTATAGTGGAGAAAATATCGAGAGAAAGAGAGAGAAGTAAGATGAAGACCCCGGAGTGCCGCTGTAACAGAACACACACACCCCACGTTGCCGCTGTATAGATACCGAAAGAGACTCCAAGAGAAACGAGGCGAAGAGGATGTTCACACGAGACGATTCTTAGGTATCAGCGTCGAAACTC
The DNA here is from genome assembly GCF_042663665.1 of Saliphagus sp. GCM10025317. Classification (NCBI taxonomy): domain Archaea; kingdom Methanobacteriati; phylum Methanobacteriota; class Halobacteria; order Halobacteriales; family Natrialbaceae; genus Saliphagus; species Saliphagus sp. GCM10025317. The sequence continues at coordinate 137,540 of NZ_JBHTAQ010000004.1, read as the reverse complement.
CATAGGACTGGCAGAACGAGATCAAGAGCTGGCTCGATGGCGATTTCTCCTGGAGAGAAAAACTGTTCGATACCAATCGAATCTCCTGTTCGATGTACTTAATGAACTGTTCGCACTCATAGTACTTATAGTTAGCTAACTCTGTGTTTGTGATATCAGTTTGAATTAGCAACATCATCGCGTCTCTGATCTGGAACTTACCCACTCCTCTATCCTCACCCATCATCTGGATCTATACAGCGGCAATGAGGGGTGTGTCTCTTAGCACCTCTCTTCGAAACGGTTCCGTTCACCTCAACTGGTCCACGACACCGTCCTAATCAGGGGATCTCTAAAGTGGTGAACCAACACTCCATCCTCTGGCGTCTCTGTTTGTTAAATATTTGCATGGAGAGGACTCGAATGTGAGAAAGCATCTGTACGGCTAGCGCTCTATCGCAGCATATTCTTCGCCGGAATCGGGAAGAATTCGGTGATACTCCGGTAGACGCCGCATTCATACGAGATAATTGAGCGGCGTTGACGCAACACAAAGCGTCTCGTTTGCGCATGAGGGCATCTCTCTTGTGACCACTCTCCCTGCTCGAGTCTTTAGTGTTCGCTGAGAAGGGTATTAGTGCCTATTATCGGTAATCTCGGTAGCTCCGGCCTGGTGGTCGTGAAAGTGAAGAACCATAGGATTCCAGTACTCCTTCTGAAACACCGGCTCCTTGTTCTACTGACTCAAACAGAACTAGTTCCCCGAATCGACTGGACCTTTGTACTTGGAACGCACCTTTTCTCCATCTCGCCACTGCCAGTAGTAGTAGCGGTTGTCGTTGATCTCCTTGATCGTGATAGTCGCCTTCGAGGGGACGTCGTCCGGAAGGTTCTCTGGCCGCTCCTCAACCTGGTTGTTCTCTTCGCTTTCCGATAGTCGTGTCTCTCGCTCACGGTATTCGGCGAGTTCCTCGGCATAGCGGGCAACGTGCCGGAGCAGCTCGGGCGAGTAGTCGCCGAGTGTGTCGACGACGTCGGTGGGGAGGTCCGCTGGGGGCGTCGGTGGCTCGTAGGACATGGGCCAATCTCTGTTAACCAACACAGACGCGAGGACCATAGTTTTGTTGGTTAAATCCAGTGTCGCGTTCCGTCAGCCTCCTACAGCCTGTAACACCACTCAAAACCTCTTCATATATAATTTACACAACCTCTTGGATCGTAGATTCATCCAAACAGGTCGGTCTATTCTCTCAACTTCCACCCCATCTCTGAAGCTGACACGTCGTGTTCTCGGAGAAATCGCTTTTTCCGATCGAGTGGCCACGAGTCACCATACCGTTTTGCGTACTTCATTCGTTTACTCTCCTTTGGCGTCTCTTGGTTTGAACTGGGCTCCTTGCGCTTCCTTTTCCTCTCCTCGGCTTTTTCGCCTTTATTGCTCTTTTCCCGGTGTGAGTTTCTAGAGCCACTAATCCCGAGATATTGGTTGGCTTCAGCTTCTGACATGGTCTCTTTAGCGTCAGGATCAAACGTTGGCCCGCCACCCATGCGATCGTGGTGAGTCCCTTGGCTATCTCCTACTGTTCCTGGTGAAGAGTCACCAATATCGTGGGCTTTGTCTTTTCGACGACGATTATATCTCGACACGAGTGGAATGTACACACAACTCACAGATAACGATTTCCCAAAGAAAGTACATGAGTTGGATCTCGATTTCGGCTGAGCATATGCTCCGTCTCTAGTGAACTACCCCCCCTATCACTCACGGCTTGCGCCGTTCGCTCCTCGAGGGTGGGGCTTCCTGTTTCCACGACGCGCTTTGCAGATACGGGTGTATCCGTAGGGAGCGCAGTCTCCACAGGCGTTAATTCGGAGTGAACTACTCCTACATCTGCCAGTCCGCGAGAGCGGATATTCCACGCCGCGTTCGCGTCTCTATCCGCCTCGAAACCGCAAGCAGGACACGAATGTTCACGAACCCACAGCGGCTTGTCCGTCTTGACACTGCAGGACGCGCATTCTTTCGTCGTAGTTGCGATTTCATGGGTCTGTGGGTCGAGCGTCGAACGTGTCCGAGAACTGTGCGGCGCTGTATCCCCTCCCTACTGCGCTACTCGGTCGCTCTGCTCCCTGCGTTGCTCCTTGAGGAAGGAGACTTAGCGCCTAATTCTGGTTAAAAGGCAATGTTCGAATTAGCTGACATCGGTAGTGTGCGAAGCTCTGTACCCCTCTTTCAGCAAATAAGCAAGAAGAGCCAGTATGGAACGTAGCAGATGTCGAAATCGCTACGAGATACTCGGAGCGACCCTTGCTCGAGTACACCCTTCGGGAGGCTATCGGTGATGATGAATCGACAGGGGGCTTTGTAGTCGTACTCTCGCAACTCTTCACTATCTGGTTTCGTGTGTTGACCGGCACTAGGATCGAATTCGGTCACAACTTGCTCAGCAGCGTTCGTGTAAGGGTGGTACGAAAGCAAGAACGGGAGAACGCGTCCCGCACGGTGCAGGACGTAATCAACCAGTCCAGAGTCTGTCTCGCAGTATTCGACGTCGTCACCTCCCACAGTAAATGCGAGACGCTTTGCGTGGTCGAACGCGACTGTTCTTGCTAATTTGTACTCGAACTCGTGATTGAGCGTGTTTCGTTGGCTGTAGTCTTCGAATCCGTAGTGTTCCTGACGCTGTGAGAGCAGTACAGCGTGCCGTGGATTGCGAAGATACAGGCGAGTTCGTCGATACCGACGAAGCGAATAGTCGTGAGACTCGGATACTGCAATCCCATCGTTCAGCACTTCGAGATATCGATCGACCGTTCGTCGATCGACACCGATCCGGTCGCTGATGTCTGTGTACCGTAACTCTTCGCCAGCCTGGCTCGCCGCAATCGAACTGAGTTTGTGCAGGTTCTCGGGCTTTTGGATGGATTCGTGGTTCGCTAACTCCTTGTATAGATACAACAGGAAGTGTGATTTCGTGAGTTCATTTCGGACCGACGCATCGCTAGTGCGGTGAACTATCCCACCAACTCGTAAGTACTCCCGTGACGCGTCGTGGAGATCATCGCGCTCGCTCGGTGAGAATCGTTCGAAGTAGAGTTCGTCGAGAGCCGAAATCGCTTCGTCAATGCTCCCTCTCTCGTCTCTCAGATCGAGTGATTCTCGAACGCGTTTGATCGGTGCTGGTCCAGCTAGGCTTTCCGACTGGTATGCTTCGAGTTGCTCACGAAAATCTGCATCGAAGTTCGCCTGAAGCCCTCCCTCCGCAACACGATGCTGAACTGAATCGACGAACTTCATCGGCAACATAGGGTTGGGGCCTTCGAACGAGTCTATTTCAGTAGCACTCGATGACGTCTGCAGGTCGACTTGCGAGGCAACGATCCCTGTGAGAAAGAGATAGGTTCGCTGGTCGACGAGCTCTAAGAACTTGCTCCGTACGTCTTCCTCGAGGTTGAGAGCCCCGACATCGTCCAGCAGTATGTACTTTCGACCTTGACGGGGAGCAACGTGTGAGTAAAAGTAATCGACGACCTGTTGTAATCGAGTAACAGCATCTTCCGGCCGTTCTAAGTGATAGAGAGACGATTCCAGCGGTAGGTACAGAACCTGCCGTGACGAAACCGACCCAGATATCTCGTAGTTCCGGCCATCTTCTGGAAAGGCAGTCGAGTCGAGCAGTGCTGCAATGAGTTGCTGAAAGAGTGTCGTCTTTCCGATTCCAGTCTGACCATATATCTGATAGACCAGGTTGTCCGTCCCCTTCTGTCGAGCGTTGTCGACCTTTTTGAGAAGTTGGTAGAAATCAGAACGCGGTGTGAGTGAGGTAGCTTCCGTGATTGTGGCCGGTTGCTCCTCGCTCCACCACTCGTTGTGACGCTCGGCGTCGGCGATGAACTCCTCTTCACTGCCTGCGTCGGTCATTGTCGCTCGTTTTTCGATGTCGTCATAGATATTCGTACATCCCGATGTCGTTATCCCGTTTTCCCCTGTCGACTGTACTAGTCTCCATTACAAGACACGCCACTCGAGGGCTGCTTGGACGACGTCGTCCGTTGTTTCGTGGGGGCAGTCCTCGTTCTCGGTCGTTGCGATGATGAGCTCGTCTAATCCGTGCAGGGTACCAGCTGGAAGATCACGATCGTCCGTGTCGAGCCCGATGGCATCACAGAGCGTTTGAAGAACGAAATCGTCCACGTCGGCTGCCTTCCCGTTTGTAACAGCTGCCTCGATGAGTTGCTCGAGTGCTGGATCGGTGTCGATTGTGAGTTCTCGTTCGGTGACCCCTGCCGTCTCGGACCACGGCTCGTGACCACTCAGTATCTCCGCGAGATACGTTCTGACTACTGACTCGACGAACGCTTCGGTCGATGACCCCTCCTCCTTGGCTCGATGTACGGCGAGCGTTCGAATCGCAGGATCGATCTGAACGGTTTCTGTCTCTGGTTCGTCGGCTACCGTTGCTGCCGTCTCTTCGGTCGTGTTTTCACTCGTAGCCATCTCTGATTGTGCTGTGGTGTCCTCGTCTACCTCGCTCTCAGGTCGATCTGAAGACGCTAGCTCGTCTGTCTCGGCGGTAATCTCTGCCGGAGTGGTGGATTCGTCCTCCTCTTTGCCGTCGCTGTTGTCACTGACTTTCGTCTTACCACTGCTCGATGACTGCTCGGTGGATGCTGCGCCCGATGCAGTGTCGATCTCTGATGGGACTCCATCGACTAACACGTCGACAACAGTCGGCGTAGCGAGTTCGTCGGTTCCATCTGCCGTAGTCGGAATACTGCCTTCGGGGTCGGTCGACGACTGACCGACGGTTCGATACAGCCCTCCGTCGGTCGCGTACGTTGCACTGCTGCCTGTGTTTTGTGGGCTAGCGATTCGATCCGATTTGGAGCCTCCAGCAGTAGTGGCCACTGTCGGCTCGTCGGCCCGAGATCCAAGATGGAGTTTCGCGCGGAGCCGACCGACGTCTATCCCTTCTCGTTCGAGAACAGCCCGTTCTTGACGTTCGAGTTCTGGTACACTCACAGCCGCTTGCAATACCCCGTCTCCGATGTCGATCGTACTCCGTTGTTCGTTACGGTTGCGGACGCGTTGCTTCGCAGCGGTGCCGATCCAGCTCGGGGGGCAGATGCTCCCATTTTGGTACAGTCGTTCCGAACCAGAGCTTCCAGTTGCCCACGTGTATGCATCCCACTTGTCCTTGTAAGGTTCCAGAGATCGGCCCCGTTGGTGGGTGACGATTACGTGCGTCGGAGAGATCGTCTCGACGACCTCGTCGAGAACTGCTTCCGACGGATGATTCGAGAACGGGAACGAGAACACGGTCCCAGCGAAATCGCCGGCGTCTTTCGCAGTCGTGGAACCTCCCTGTACCTGTACTAGGGTTGCGTTTCCATCGTCACTGATTGCGTCGAACAGTCGTTCACTACTACCTTCGGTTGGAACTTCTGGCCCAGCGATAGTGACGGTCCCAGCTGCGAGACAATCACGAGTAACTGCAAACTCCGGGATTGTCTCGACGTTGGGATAGTCGTATTCCAGCGCCTCGTAGAGCTTTGCGACGTGCCCCACGAGAGTCACCGGAATCGAATACTCGAGTTCGTCTTCGATTGCCCCGAGAAGCGTCGCCAGGTGAACGCCCGTCAATCCGCTTGCCGTACAGAGCGTTTTCGAACCGGCGTTTGCACGAGAGGCGAGTGTTTCGACGATGTCGGTGGTTGACTCACTAATACCGTCGTTCGTCGATGCCGTGAGAAACAGCGCGTCGACCTCGAGGAAGTCCTCCGGATCGAAACCAACGTATCCACCGGCGTCGCGTTGCGTGAAGTCGCCAGTAGCCAGCGCGTGAAACCGTTCTGTCCCGTCACGAGCACGGATCGCAAACCCACACGCGCCTGGTGTGTGTCCTGCTGGAACAGGTGCTACGCTGATCTCATCACCAACGATATCGACCCAGTCGTCGATCGCTTCGACACGTTCGAGTATCGACTCCGGATCTGACATCGAGTGGTGGCGAACACCTTCTGCTAAGACGTCCTCGAGGATTGCCGCTGTCCCAGGAGCCGTGAGGATTGGTGCACCATCACGATGGGCTTCATCCAGCGATTGATAGTGATCCAGGTGCGCGTGTGTGAGAAGAATTGCTGCTAGGTAGTCATCGTCGTTGAGTAGTGCTGATATGTCAACACCATCCCCAGCATCGATAAGAATGCAGGGAGTCTGTCGACTAGACTCTTGCCGAATCCGAAGAAGAATCGATTCGTTGCCCGCCTTCGGATTCGCATGTTCGTAAGAAATCTCCATAGTAGTGGTTATAGCCCCTACACATATAGTCGTTCTGATTAGGAACAATGAAAACACGCTAAGTACTGATTAGGAGGTAAACGTGCCCAACCTCTTTGACATCCTCCTACGCCTGAAGACTCGGCTAGGCGTCAAACTGTACATGCTGGTCCGCTGGAGAGATGATATCCGAAACAGTTACTAATCAAACGTGAGAGTTCGAAATGATAACTACCGGGGGATTTACAACGATCTCGATGACCTCAAATGGCGGTACCGGAACCTGCGAGTACGTGGCGTATAGGGACCGACCAGAGACGTGGCATGGGGAGAACCCGGAAGATTGGTATCCGGGACACTATGCCGACAACTACTGGATCAAGGGGGATTCGTGGTCGTGCCCGCACGACGCGTACGAGGGGAATGACGAGAATTATTGTGTATTTCACACAGAACCCGAAGACGTGCCCGAGGACATCAACGAAGGTAAGCTGTTGATATCGGTCATCGAGGAGGCGATCGAGGCCGAGGAAGGAAACGAGGCTCGACGAAAGGCGGAGTTCGTGGGTGCGACGTTCGGAGAGTTGATGTTCAACGAATTGCCATCGAGCGAAGAGAAACGGTGGCTCCGGTTCGATCATGCCATATTTCGAGGGGCAGTGACGAGCAGTACCACTGTTCACCAACCGGTAAGTTTCTTTGACACCGAGTTTGAATTTGGTGCAGTATTCGAAAATGTACTCTTCGAACAGGAGGCGTGGCTTGTAGGAGCGACGTTCGAAGGGTATGCAGGGTTCAAGCAGGTGACGTTCGAGGAGTATACGTGGTTCGGGGAGACGACGTTCAAGGGAAAGGCTTGGTTCTCGGAGGCGACGTTCAAGAGGAGCGCGCGATTCGGAGAAGCAGCGTTCAAGGGGCAGGCTGGGTTCTCCGAGGCGATGTTCAAGGGGAAGGCGTGGTTCACGGGAGTGACGTTTGAGGAGTACGCGTGGTTCGAGAGGGCGACGTTCAATGGGCAGGCAGAGTTCAATAAGGCGGCGTTCAAGGAGCCCCCGAGGTTCGCTGATTCCGACTTTGTTGGTGGAGGACTGTCAGGACAACCAGAATGGCCTTCGACTACCTCGTTCGAAAAGGCCAATTTCACAGACGCAGACCTCACGAACGCGTCGCTTGCCGGTACCGACCTCACGGGGGCGCAGTTCTCTCGGGCGACCCTCTACGGAACGAGTTTTAACGACGCGAAACTCGACGGAACGATCTTCGGAGAGGCACAAATCAACGAGCGGACAAACTTTGGTCAGTTTGCTCCCAGCACTGATGGACCGACCGAAGACCGAGCATCAGATGCAACGGACGGGAACGACGATAGTGCGAGGACCCGAGGCGACGAAGATGCACGAGAGGGAGACGAGGACTTGATAGCCGATCAAACTGATGACCAAGCGGCCGAGCGTTCACTCCGGGTCGTCTACGATCCCTTCGGGGGGCCGAAATATACCGCCAGCGAAATGGAAGACGGCCTCGTCCACCGCTTCAAACGATTGATGAACCGGTACCATTACTGGCACATGACGAAGTGGTTGAACGAGGTCGACGGCAACTCGAGCGAGGAGGAACGAGTCGAGTCGGATTCCGAACGTGCCACGACGTGGGCGGCCCCCCACGCCGACACCCATCTCCGAAAGGCTGCTACTACCTACCACCTCATCGAGAACCTGGCACGGCACAACTCGCTGCCGCACCTCCAGTCGCAGGCGTTTGTCCGTCGCCAAGAGATGCACCGCCTGCAGTACGCGAAGAAACGACAGTTCAGCAAGTGGCTCCGCGCGTCTGCCGCGCGAGCGACCCTCCTTTATGGGGAGAGTCCGTGGCGAGTGATCGGTGCCTCGCTGTTGGTCATATTCCTCTGTGGAATGCTCTACCCGCTCGGCGGATTCAGGGAACCCGGCTCGGGCGAAGTCGTGCAGGTCAGCTCCGTTGGCGAGTGGGTTGCGACGCTACCCGACGGCATCTACTTCAGCACGCTCACGTTCACGACGCTCGGGTTCGGCGATTTCCAGCCTGTCGCGTGGGGGAAGTGGCTCGCCACAATGGAGACGGCGCTCGGAGCGACCCTGATCGCTTTGCTCGTGTTCGTCCTCGGGCGGCGGGCAGCGCGTTGAAGGATCGTTCCGTAAGTACTGCGGCCTCGTCGCTTCTCGATTTCTAACTCCTACCGTTGCTGAGGTGTTCGTAACTCCTCGGCCACATCACTATTTGACTCCATCAATCACTCGTAGCAATACCATGCTCGCCACATTCGTTAGAAGCTTCGTCCAAAACACCCTACATCTATAGAGAATTGAGGAGAATACTGTTGGCTTTAGTCTTCAGGATTGTGAGAACGTTTCAGGACGCTATTGGTGTCTATCGCTGACTGCTTTCGAAACGGACCATGCAAACTCCAGATAGTCGTCTTTGAGTGTGAACGAAGTTGCTGTCTGGCCTTCTCGAGTCTGAAGTGATACTGTGACAGTTCCGTCCTCAGTTTTGTAAGCGTCAAGGAGCATGAGAACGCCAACTACAGCTGCGGCCAGTCCAGCTATTACGAGAATCGCCTCGCTGGATCCGTCAGCAACGCCCAATGCCCCGAACGAAATCATTCCGAGGATCACTAAGAGAATCCCGACCACGATTGCTTGCTGATCTGGTCCCTTCGATGGTTTATGATCGATAGTGAGTCCTCCGAGAGAGTCAAAAAAGGTCGAGTCGACAGTTCCAGATTTACCACGAGAGTCTAACGTCACCAACCGGCCATCTGTCACTAAGTACGTCTCCATGCTGACCTGGTTCGGACCTACCGTTCTCGTATGAACATCGATCGCGGTTTCTCCTTTCGAAATATGTTTCTCGAGAATATCCTTCTCTTCCTGTGATGCCATTTATTAATCTTGATATCTAACCAATGGGTTGTTACTGTTTCTAAAGAGAACAGCGAGAGTTCCACGGGTTACCTGACCTGTGGGTGAATCGCGTTCACTTCCTCCATAAGCCATAGTTTCAAGTCATTATGGAACCATATTTACGGTACGGAAATCACGTTATCTGCCTTGCAAAATCCACGCACTGAAACAGGATAAGACGTGGTACTCCTTCGGCGTGAGTGAGGCCTCGTGAAGATACTCGTCCGCATTCTCGGCAAGTTCGTTGACAGTAACCGGTTCCTCACTCATCTAGCCGAGATTCTCCGGTACCTTGCTTTGATGTGGCGACCGCATCAGCAACTGTATCGTCTCAGACCGATTCGCATTTAAGCGAACCGCTTTTGCACGCACCACTCGAACGACGGGGTAATGGGTACGTCCGATCACCCGCCAAGCGACCTAGAGTCCGTACGGGAGCGGCTCAACGTCGTCACCCAGGAGACCCGGTTCGCGCTCCTCCAGGACATCCTCGGGCATCCGTCGGAACTGCCGACGCTGAAGGAACTCGACTTCGTCAACCCGAGCAAGAGCCAGACGACGATTCATCAGCACCTCCAGCAGCTCGTCGACGCTGGCATCGTCGAGGAAGTGCTCCTGCCCGGAGACCGTCGGCAGAACGACCTACCGTACAAGTTCTACGGGATCAGTGAGAGCGGCCGGCAGTTCCTCGAGGAGTACAAGCTCCTCCGAGCGCAGGAGACACTCCGAGAGATTCACGATCGAGTGGAGAAGACCGACGCCATCAGATGATACGAGACCGCTCCGCGACCCGAACGCTAACAGCGTCTGTCTTTCACTTCGCAGACGGGGTGCCCTCCGAACAACTGGGCATCCGACTGAGGGGTTAGTTTGGCTACTCGTCTGGATCCACTGGAGATTTGTACTTTGACTTGATGCGATCTCCATCCCGCCACTGTCAGTAATAGTAGCGGTTGTCGTCGATCTCCTCGATCGTGAGTGTCGCTTTCGAGGGGACGTCATCGGGAAGATCGTCGGGCCGCTCGTTGAGCTCGTCTTCCTCGTCCACTGCGGCAAGGCGGGCCTCGCGCTCACGATACTCGGCGTACTGAGCGACGTACTGGAGCAGCTCGGGCGAGTAGTCGTCGAGTGTGTCGACGACGTCGGTTGGGAGGTCCGTCGGGGGCGTCGGTGGCTCGTAGGACGTGGACCGATTTGTGTTAACCAACACAGACGCGAGGAGCATAGTTTTGTTGGTTAACTGACGGAGACGGTGTCTTCAGCCTTCGGCGACCGTCTCGATAATCTCCTGGGCGGTCGAACTGATCCGCCCGAGTCGGTCCTGAATCACCTCAGGGTCATCGCCGTGCCACGCAGCGAGGTAGAACGCCGATCCGCTCGTATCCAACCCAAAATACCGACCGACGATGTACGCGACGGCCTCCGCTTCGACCTCGCGTTTCGACCGTTCGTCCTCGTCGTCGACGTCGAAATGGAGCAGCGCGTGAGCGAACTCGTGAATCAGCGTGACTGCGAGGTCGGCCTGGTTCGGACGGGCTTTCGCCTCCACGATCGGCGTGAAATCGTGGATATCCCGCTGTTTACAGACGCCTTTCGCGTCGCCGTGCGCCCACTCGTCAGCATCGACGATACGAACCGTCACGCCGAGTTCATCCGCAGCCTCTGTGAGTGCGAGCACCAGGTCCTCGGCGTCGCCCGTCGCCTCCGTTTCTAGCTCGGGAAGCGGTTCTCCTTCGGTCTGCGAGAGATCGAAGACAGCGGCCGGTTTGAATCCCACGAGCCCTTTCGACCACTCCTCGGGTGGCCTCTCCTCGTAATCACAGCTGATTTTCTCGTGGTAGCTGGGCGAGTTCTCGCAGTCCGGGCACTGCTTCGTGATGATCGGTGCCCAGATCCAGATCGCCTGTTCGCCTTCCTGCACGTGCCGGTCGAACTCGTTCCGCCAGGTGTTGAAGCCGGCGACCTTCGTCGCATCGGGACACTGGAGTTTGACGAGCAGCGTGTTGCGATGGGAGTAGTCGTGGAACCGACTCTGGACGTCGAGCCACTCCTGGAACTCATCACTGGCCTGTGCCGCATCGACGTCGTCAACGAGTTCGTCGATCCATGCTTCGATCGTACTGTGCATCTCGTCCTTTCGCGTGTCGGACTCCTCGAAGGAGACCGACGAGTTACTGGTCGTAGCCATAATTCTCGAGAATTCGCATTACTGCGATCGCTCCAATTCAGCCTGCGCCGCACCCTTCCGGGGCGTACAAAAACAACTCGTAGCGGCGGCTACTGGGGGAGCAGCTTTCTCATCAGCGAGGCCGACTGTGACGAGGTACTCGAGGAACACGTCGAACTGGTCGAAGTCACTGGGCGTGTCGGTCGCGAGGTGGCGTACCCACTCGATGGCCCACCGGAACGCGGGGTCGGTTCTGCCCTTTCCGTGGATGTACCACCAGCGGGCTGCCTTCAGGACGACGAGCGGATTCGTCGGTGGCTGCTCACTCGCAAGCTCCCGGGTGAGCGATGTGATCTCCTCGGGCACTTCGGCGGGATCTACCTCTCCTGATTGAGTGTTCGTTACGTCGACTGGAATAGCATCGATCGAGACGTTGGTCGAACTGTGTTGCTTACTCACGGAAAACCACCGTCTTGGAGGGTTCTCTGGATCGAGCCCTCGCCCTCTCTGTGGGGCGTGAAAAACGGTCTACTGTGTTACACTGGCGGACAAGAGGATCCTCTGTCAGTCGATCACACCCTCATGAATGGAAAGCTGGGCTAGAGACACGATCTCTAACCCTTCACCAGTAATAGCGAAATTGGTAAGTCATTAAATCGATGAAATACATGTTAGATGACCGCCTCGAAGGCTACTCTGTGGGCTACCTGGGTTGAAGAAACCCTTCTCGAAGATATCCACGCACCGGATCAGCCAGATCCAGTACCGTTCTTGACCACGGACGATGAGGGCCTCACTACTACAGACGCGCTTGACCGCTATCGGTACGGCAAGAACGACGGCGAATACCTGTATCTCATCTACGTAGCCGACGAGCCAATCAACACCGCCTCAGATATCACTCCTGTGTACGTCGGTGAATCCCGGAATATCGGGTCTCGGATCTTTTCGACAGTACCAGTGACGGCGGCGTCTCGGAGCTGCACCGCGGTCTGCTTCGTCGGGCGGCTCTGGGTGATAAACTGGACTATCTCGTCGCTTTCGTCGACGTACCAGTCGTAGACGTCGTCCACCTCGGTGACGACTTCGTCGAGGCGGTTGACCAGCGGGGTGCAGATGGTGGACATGGGATATCGTGGGTAAGTGGTGAGTCTGGATTCCGGGTTGGCGTCGCCAAGGCGACCCACGCTTCGATAGTACGAGTTGGATGATGGACACCCCAGTCGGCACTATGTCCGTGATGCAACGGGCGTTTTCGAGTGCTATCAGGCGCTGAAAGTGCGATTGAGAGGAACAGAAGCCTGGAAACAGTACACTCGGTGAGCCGTGGTGGCGACGACGCAAACAGTCGGGGCCGTAAGATTAGTAAGATACCATCTCTTTCACTCTCTCGACTTGAATAGTCAATCAAACGGACACACCGGATCTAATCCATCGTCTTCGAATCGTGTGTTCCACGATTGCTAGAAAATAGCGGAGAACTCAATCCAACCCATGAAAAATTTCGTCGAAATTCACATTGTGCCTGTCTGGAACGAATATGAAGCCGTTCTCGACCCCATCGAACACCACCAGCCTGACATCGTCTACCTCCTGGAGGACGAAAACACCGACCACCCTGCCTACCAGGACGATCTCCGACGGGGGATCACGGAGACGGGCGCGACGCTCAACACGGTCTCCGTTGACCTCTTCGACATGTTCGCCGTAATGGGGTCGGTGACTACACTTGCAGACCGCCACTCGGGACAAGTCGTTCGTGTAAATGTCACGAGCGGGACCAAGCACGCCGCCATCGGCGCCACCATGGCGTGCATGGATGCGGAAACCGTTGCGCAACCGTATTCCATCAAACCCGAAACTCCCGCCGTTACCGAGACACGACCTGTCTCGGAACCCCTGACCGAAGCAACCGAACTGGAGATCTATCCCATTGATTCACCGACTCGTGACCAACTCGCCGCACTTGCGGTCATCGATGCGTGCAACACGGACACGCGGCGTACCAAATTCCGCAATATAATTGACGAGGGTGTCCGTCTCGACTTCGACTGTTTCCGTGACAGCACCGAGGGTAAAGCCCGCTACGGAAAACTCCGTCAGTACATCATCGAACCACTGCAAGAGAAGGGTTACATCGATGTTGATGCAGCCTCGAGCAAGTCAAAATACGTGACCGTTGAGGAGTCGGGTCGACAGACGCTCCGAGCGTTCCGTCACCGCATCGAAGACATCATCGACACGTTGGAGAGTAGCAGCAACCCGAACGTCCAATTCGAGTTGGACGATCCTACGGAATCAGTAAAACGATGGGAGGAATCATCGGTTAAACCCTGAACCATGGAGAGACGTCGTGGACTGCACGTGGAGTTCACGTGTACGATTCCGGAGAGTTTGGGTCTGGAGGTACCAAGCGGCGGTGGCTCAACTCCGGGAAGCCACTCGTTGATGGCGACGAGTTCGTGACCATCGAGGCGGGCGACGTCCTCTGGGTAGCTGCGACCCCGGCCACTCGTGTCCATCTGGTCGGATTGGTCGTTTCGAGGCGGTTCGTTCCGGAGTGGCTGATCTGTACTCATCATTGATCTCGAGGCACGCTGGTTCGCACCCCCCCCCCTCAGAAGCGAACAAACGAGTTCCCGACGGGTGATCGATAGGGAGAGCGAGGGCTGACCGGGATGGAAGTCACTCATTCGAGAGCGATCTTCGAATCGGTTAGTTGCCTGCGTAGGCGGTTCTACTCACCCAAGGAAGTATTCGCGAGCGACTCGAAAGACACAGGTACGAAGACGGGACGGAATCGACGTTGGATAAGGGTAAACGACTCACCATTATCCTAATTACTATAACTTTCTACTCATATCTTCATCCGATGGTATACATAAAGGACGTGTTACAAGAGATGGACGATTATGCATTTGAACATTTCGTTGCTGACCTCTGGACCCGCATGGGGTATGAGACAAGCGTAACTTCTGCAAGTCAAGACGCAGGTGTGGATGTCCTCGCTAAGGACCCCGCTTCCGGAGGAATTCTTGTTATACAGGCAAAACGATATTCTCAGTCTACCACAGTTGGGGGGCCTGATATCCAACAGTACTCTGCTCTCCAGTATCAAGTTCCAAATGCATTCGGAGTTGCTGTGGTAACGACTTCGAGATTCACTCAGCCAGCAGTCGACCGTTCACGTCAATTAAATGTCCAGTTGATCGATGGCGACACTTTGGTTCAGCTTGTTTCCGAGTACAACGCCAAAGATCTAGTTGAACACTACATAGGGGTTAATGCTGCAGACCTCAAGACATGGTCATACGCCGAAATACTGGCTACTTTGATTAAAATTTACAAGCGGATCAAGAGGTTGTGAATTATTGTGGGAGTTTTGATTTGGCAATTAGGCTCAGCCCGAAACGCAGGTCGTACTCGAGGAAACCAGCGGTGAGACAGAACCTGCGAACTCCTCGGAAGACGTGGGCCTAACCCTCAGTGAGGGAAGTCCACGACTTCAGTCGTGGGAGTAGTCACCCTCCGGCGTTAATGGGCGATTCCACTCTCGAGAACGGCAACGATATCGGACAGATCGAAGAGGTGGAGGTCGTCACGTTCGTCTGCAGCTTCCTCGACGGAGCGTTTGAACCCAGAGCGACTGAACAAGGCGAATTCGTACGTCGGTTCACCACCACCGGTGGGCGTCCAGTCGATATGGGGGACGTCGTCTTCGAGATCCGAGAGCACGTCATAGCCGAGGGGGGTGTTGGTGAATTTCGCTTCGCCAGCGATCAGCGTCGACTCGTCGGTTGGTGCGACGACATCTACCTCCCGGCCCTTGTACCACCACTGGCTCGGCACCTGTGTGAGCTGGTAGTCTGCATAGAGCGCCGGTACCGCCTGGTGACAGAGCGATTTGAACGTTTCGCTGACGAAGTCGGGCAATTCCGGTTCGATGAGATCCGCGTAGGCGTTCTCGCCGTAGAGTTCGTACTGCCCCCCGCGGCCGTAGAGATACCGGAAGTAAAACCGGAATACGGGATCTCGAATCAGGTACCGTGTCCGCTTGCTGCGCGCCGGATCGGCGAGTGCCGGATGGTGTTTCTCGATGATCTGGAGCGTTTCCAGCCGGTCGAAGTAGTACGACGTGTTGGTGCTCTCGATGCCGGCTCCCTGGGCGATCTCGTTCCGACTGCGGTTCCCGCTGGCCATCGACTCGAGAATCGAAAAGTACGTGTTCACCTCGTTGAGTTCCATCTGGAGGACGGTTTCGGGCTCGTCGTGGAGTGGGCCATCCGGATCGCACAGCAGCCGCGTGATGTTCTCTCCGAGGCTCTGTGATGGATCGAGAGGGCTGAGATATCGGGGTGTGCCACCGAAGACGCCATAGACGAACACCCGTTCTTCGGGATCGTACGTCGGCACGAACTCTTGGATGGAGCGAAACGGCAGCTGGGTGAGTTCGACGCGGCCATTCGGCGTCTGGGACACCCGGCCGTAGAGTGGCGCACCGCCATCTAGGACGTGGGTATGAATCATGCCGATTGCAGAGCCTGTGAGTACGAGCGTTGCCTGACTCTCCTCGATAGCTGTATCCCACAGGTGTTGAATGACCGACGGAAGTCCCTCGTTCGATTCGATGAGGTACGGAAATTCGTCGATGACGATGATGGCGTCTCTGTCGGTGAGGTACGTTAAGAGCGGTTCCCACTCCTCTTTGACGGCCGTGATGTCTGGATAAGTCGTCGCTGCGGCCTCGACGAATCGCCTGAGCTGTGTCGTCGCTGTTCCTTGGACTGCCTGATAGTACACGGTATCGTCGCGGTCGGCAATCGATTGGCGGACGAGTTCGCTCTTGCCGATCTGGCGGCGCCCATAGATAATTGCGAGCTCTGCAGCGTCACTCTCATAGAGGGTCTGCAACCGCTCGAGTTCTTCGATACGATCGACGAACTGGTCCATACCTCCATTCGTTGTGGGAGATACATATGTGCCCCGAAGTTAGGAACAAGACTATAATAGTCTGAACTATAATACCCTGGTCCCTAACACGGTAGATCAATCATTCGATCTTTCATCCGCTTATGTGTTTGAGTAAGCCGTACTCGTGGCGAAAACTGGAGTTGGATTGGGGTCTCTGTCAACAAAAAGCAACCCTGCGCCACGCAAGGCTTGCTCTCCCGCGAGGGAGGAGGGGCGATGGCACGCCCCGTGCGGTGCAAGCGGATACCCAAGTACATCACACGCCTCTTCCGAGGCCCGACGCATACGCGCACAAACCAGAGTACCACCATCACGGTGGGAATATCGCTTCCGGGGACTCAGGAACGACCTGCTGTCCTATGGAAGGAATCCCACGACTTCAGTCGTGGGTGGATGTCAATTCCTGTGCGGTTCGATTTCAGTGACGGCTACTATAGATAGTGTCGAAGTTTTAGTTGCTCTCACTCGATCCTAACAACCGGCTCTTCCTCAACTTCCATAGTAATCGTGTGCCCTGCGTATGGAAATTCTACTCGACCAACCCGGGTAGTCCCACCAAGGGTTGTAGAAAAGATCGACTCCAGTGCGTCAGGTTCGACGGCGTCATAGAGTGGAGGAAGCTCTAGTGGGTCCGTGTCCTCGAGGGCTGCTACTTCGTCTACGATCTGTTCGTGTATCTCATTGTTCCCGTCCGCAAGAGACTGAGCCATTGACACTGTCTGACACACCGTCGCGGTAATACTTTTCGATACTATTGTTACCAGCAGTCATTGGTCTTGGAGTGAATCCACTTTGAGTGGTGTTGGCGCGTGATCTGTCGAAAGTAATCCGCTAACTCGATTTGTTTCAGTTGTAGTTCTTTCCCGTTGTGGATGATTATCTAATTATCAGCTTCAGAGAGGGTCAATTATGAACGGTCATCGATTAACATCGTAAAAATATTGAAGAGGTTGCGGTTGGTATAGAATAGCATGACACCACACATCAGGCTCAAGCCAGTTGACGATGTTCCCACCGACTCCTGCGTTTGTCACTATGACGAGTTAGGCGAAGGTGCAAAGGAGGAGTTTCCAACTCTTACAGAATCGACTGGTGTTTCTGTCGATCGTTCAGTCGCAGATGGACTCCAGGGATGTGACCTCGTGAAATACACAACCTACTACGAGGTCTCCGTCAGCTAATCAACGTACTGTGATTCCCACTCTCGTCGCTCCTCAATTGCTCGCTCCCCGGATTCCGTGATCGTGTAGTAATTCGTCCTTCGGTCTAGCTGCCCCTTTTCGACTAACTCCTTGTTGACTATCGTATCGAGGTTGGGATACAGCCGTCCATGGTTGATGTCGATGCTGTAGTACTGCTCCACCTCTTCTTTGACATCCTGTCCAGACGGTTGATCGGCACCGGCAATGACGTATAGGAGGTCTCGTTGGAACCCTGTGAGGTCGTCCATCTCGAGAGACAGTCCAACACGTGATATGTTTGTTATACCCGTCGTATGTGCTGTTAGGAAAACTAATCGCCTTTCTCAGTAAGTGTTTGGTGGGCTTAACCGTACATCACACTTCCAGCACTTCATTACGTATTCATCGACTGCGGTACCACAATGTGGGCATTTGATTCCGAAACTCATCTCTGAGGGAATTTAGCTCTGGTTCCATCATTGGTTAATCGGTAAGCTCGTCTCTGCGCTACTCGGGAGCGGGCCCGTAGCGAGCTGTTCCACACACCTGGCACTCCCAAATCGGTTACCCCGTCCACGCCTCATCAGGGATCGATTCGTGGGTCTTGAACCGATGGTCAGTTGCTCTCCCACAGCTCTATCAGTCGAGGTACGCCGTCGTTGGTACCGACGGACGTTGGCTATCCGACTCACCCCCGTCAACTGTCTCGGTAATACGGTGACTACGTGGTTGCGAGTCGCCGCTCAACACTCAAAACTGGGAGACAAATGTTCTCGCAGAATCAGTCCACGTCGCGTTGTTCGATCGGTTACTCCGCGTCCTCCCCGTCCTCGTTATCTCCGCTTATCGGTCCTCGAGTGAATTTCTTATCGTCCTTGTCGCGGTATCGCTCAGATTCCCGGTTGTACTCTTCGTTTGTGATTTTCCGAAGGAGTTTGTCCGCTCCCTTTTTCACCTTGTTTGAAGTCTTCTCCGGCATACCCTCTACATGAGGTTCCACATACATATATTTTCCTTACTTATTAGTAAGATAATCAATCTTCGCGTTACAAGTGACGGCGCGTATCCTCGCGCTAAAGCGGGAGGTTTGCGCCTGTTCGTTCCATAAATCGATCCGGAACCATCGACTCCATTTGTAACGTTTTCCGCGACATTCTTCAAATCACAACCGTAAGCCAAGCCAACACCTTTTTCCATCGGTTACGCTTCGGACGTGTATGACGTGTCATTCCCTCGGACCTCGACGAGTAGCGTTATTGGAGGCGTGGGCCGATCATGTCCAGAGCGCAAATTCCGGACCGGGATTCGATCTCACCGACGAGAACCGGACACGACGTACCCAAGAGCGCGTCGAATCCTTCCTGAACGATCCGACCGAGGACCGATTTCGCGAACTCTGGTCGTACGAGACGCTCGCCGACGCTGTCGTGGGCGGTCCCGATCTCGTACTGAACCAATGTGACGATGTCGAACGCATCGCGGAAACGATCGAGGAGATCCGAGCTGCGACAGGCTACGATCCGGCTTGGGAGTCCACTTTCCCTATCGACACCGCAGTTTGGGAGCTGTACGGCCGCTTGCACCCCGAAATGGCGCCCATTCTGTACAGCGAGTGTACTCGCGGTCTGAAGGACCTGGGATTCTCGAGCCCGAGCTCGTACGCAGAAGGCGGAGATACCTGGCGAGAATTCGAACGCACGTACGACGAGTACGTCGGCCACGCCACACTGGGAACCGACCACGAGGTACCCCGCAACCACGAGATGAGCGAATTCTTGGGGTTCGTCGCGACGCAGGACGACGAGGTGATCGAAGAGACGCTCCTCAACGACGAGTATCGACCGATCCGAGGCTGGTGGGACGCGTGGCCCGTCGAATCCGGCATCTCACTCTCGGGGTACGAGTCCCACGTCGAGGACTACGCCGAGGCGAAGGAGAAAGACGGCCTCGAGCGGGGCGGACCGGATGACTTGTGGAACAAAGGTCACGTCGAGGTGTGGAAGGACGAGTACCGAGAGCACGTCGAGACGGTTGTCAAGCCGAAATACGAACTAACCGCGATCGAGCCCGATGAGATCGAGCCGTTACTAGACGACCTGACGGAGTCGATGTCGGCGTCGAGTCCCGTTCCAGCCTACATGCTCGGCGGGCGCCAAGGTGGCATCCTCTGGAGTGGGTTCAAGGATCGATCGCTCGAAGATCCCGAGGAGGCCGCTGCAGTGCTGTCGTACCTGTTCGACGACGGGGACCACGTCAGCCTGCGACTGGACCGGTTCGCCACCTTCTATGGCCATCTGGACGACGGCGGCGGCCAGCTACTGAGCCTCGCGACGATCCTGCTCACCTTCGTCTACCCGCGCGAGTACGTCCTTTACCGGTGGAGGTTGATGTCCACGTTCTTCGGCGACTTCGCGGACTACAAGGTACAAACTAAGTTCAACACCACTCAGTACTGGAAGCTCAACGTCGCGTGTAAGCGCCAGCTCCTCGCCGAGCTGGATCACCACCTCGACGACGCCACTATGCTCGATGTCCACACAGTTATGTACGTGTACCACAGGAAGTACGCTGATGATTAGATGTGGAATCTTGTCAGTTGAGCACTGCCGACGAGTAGAGCGATATCAACCGTTCAATCCACGTGATCCGAAATGAGACCCCACACTCAGTACAGACTGAACATTTCGAGTTAGACCCTTCAGAGGGCCAGTTCAGCGAGTACGTCCTGATGCGACCGGATGGTCGGAGTGGTGACGTTCGCGGCCTCCGCGACCTCCGTCTGCGTCAACCACCGGCCTTCGTCGCGCCCGGCGTTGTAGAGACAGGCCGCTGCAAATCCTGATGGCCGGACGCCCGTTGTGACACTTGTTGATTCAGTTTCTTGGGCCAACCGTCAAGCTCGCTGCCGAATCGAGTCAGAGACGTCGAGTTCCCAAGTAAGTCGGGGAACGAATTCACTCGGACGAACGGGCTGGGCCGGGAGTCCGAGTTCTCTGTTTAGCGTCTTGTAGGCACTCTTGACTCTCGAATGTTCGACTCGTGCCGCATCGGCGATGTCCTCGGGCGTTCGTGAGAGACCGTTACAGCGGCAGGCTCCGTAGACGCTCGCTGCCGCCATCGCCTCGATCGATCGGCCTCGAAGCAGGTCTTCGTTCTGTACACTCCGGAACAGCTGACACGCCTGGTCGCGAACCGACTCTACAAACTCGAGAACGCTCGCGATTCTTCGGACCTCGCCCAGGCTCTGTGCGAGATTTCGCTTGGCTTGCGACTGGAACAGCCCACGAGACTGCTCACGGCGCATTCGGGCTAGCCGCTGGTGGTTTTGCCCAGAGAGCTCGTTCCCGTTCGCATCGGTCCTCCGACCGATCTCCGTCGACAACCCTCGGTCGTGACGTGCCGCAGTCAGTGGAGCCCCGTCCGCTTTCGCTGGTCCTGATCGTGAGGTCTCCATTCCGGACCGTGATCGATCCGATGTTCGTCGATAACGAGCCCACAGACCTCACAGATAGTTTCACGCTGTTCGTTCTCACCTGGCCCTTACACTCGGGACACGGTGTGTTGTCGTTCGATACGTCTTCGTCGAAGTCAGTGTCGTAGATGTGTCTCGTCGCCATCGGTAGTTTGCAAGATGCCTCGGTTTGCACCCTGCACCCCTCACAGGGGGAATAAACACCCGCAGACTGGCTGGTGTGGATCGATCGATGCGTTGAATCTTCGACGACACCTACACCGCACTCCTCAAATGCGATTCGGGAATTCAATCCCGAGCAGTTAACGTCGATATAGGGAATTCTGAGCTTTCAGCAGGTCGGAATTAGTGTTGAGAATTTTGTGGAAATGACTAAAGGACTGTAGTTTGATTCAGTCGTATAATGCAGCATAGTTTCAATCCGGATCCGGTGAAGTGCCGAGACTTGTTCGATGGGGAGGACGATCTTTATCAGATTCCTCGGTACCAGCGGCCGTATAGCTGGGAGAGATCGCATATTGAGCAGTTGGTCGATGACCTCTACGAATCGTGGAATGAGGACCGTGACAGCCCCTATTATCTCGGCTCTGTCATCTTGGTGAAGGAGGATAGTGATTCACGTTATGATATACTGGATGGACAGCAGAGGATGACCTCTCTCATAATTCTCTATGCGATTTTCAACGACCATTTCTACGACCACTTGAGCGATAGGAACAAGAGACGGGTCAGGGGAAGAGTCCACGAACAGGCGTTGGAGAAACCGCGGTTGAGAACCAGTAAGCAAACTGATCTCGAACAGTCAGTACTCAAATCGATTGACTTGGATGAGAAAAACAGGTACACCGAGGCTGCCGAAACCCTCATAGATTGTCTGGATGACAAAATTGGAGACAGACACGAAAATCTCGACGACTTCTTCGAGTTCATCGATCAGAATATCGAACTGATTAGAATCATCAGCGATGATCTCGCACATGCTGTCAGGCTTTTCCAGACCATCAATACTCGTGGGAAGGATTTGACGGTCTCTGATCTCACCAAGAGCTATCTGCTTAGCAATCTGGAGGATGACGAAGACAAGGACGATGTAATCGATGTCTGGAAGGAAATCACTACGAAGGTCGATGATGACTATGATACCTTGGACAGCATCCTTGGGATGTATCGGCTGTATCTCCAGCAGTCTAAGGCACAGGAAACGAGGTATCAGGAGCTGAAATCCGAGTTTGAAGGGCAGAATCCTAAGAAGATTGTCAATGACATCCGGGACTTCGTGGACAACTACAACCAGATCGAAAACTCAGGTTCGAAAGAGATCTTCGTCCTGGAAAATCTGTCACATACTCTGTATTGGAAGACGATCCTTATTGCCGCTAAGAAGGACGGTATTGATTACTTCGACGAGTTGCGTGATGAGCTAATCGGGTTCTACTATTCGTACTGGATCGGAGACTATACCAGTGAGAAAATCAAGATACCCTCGATCAATATCTTGACTCTGCTTCGCGACGAGGCCAGTTTGGAGGAGATCCAGGAGTATATCGAGAGTAAGAGAAAACGTGATAATATACCGGAACGGGTTCGAGACGGCCTGTATTCTGATAATGTATATGGAGACGAGAAGTGGCACAAGAGCCTGCTGATTGCTATTGAATACAGTCTAAGTGACTCGCAGAAGGTTGAGCAGATTGAGAAGAGAGGCGGTGGAATGCACATAGAACACGTGCTTCCCAAGTCGTACGGTTCTGCGATGGAAAAATACGATTACTGGAAAGACAATTTCAGTAGAGAGGAGGCAAGTCAGCTGAGAAACACGCTTGGAAATTTGATTCCTCTACAGTACGATCTCAACGCAAAGGCGGCTCAGAAGCCATTCGGTGAGAAAGCTGCTATCTATCAGGGGGAGCGGGGGAAACCGCGTTCAAGTTTCGACCTGGCACTGCGAGTAGCTCGCGGAGACTATGGTGATTGGTCTCCAGAAGCGATCGAGACACACCGCGATTACTTGATTGAGGAGTCTGCTTATCTGTTGAACCTGCCTACCGATTCGATCCTTATCGAGGGAGATTCAGAGGGATCAGAGTAGGCGTCCACTCAACTTTCGTCTCTACGAGAAAACGCGAAGACGCGAATCGAATTAGCGATCGTCCTCGTCGTATGCTCGCCATTCGGGACCGTGGCTGATCCGTTGCTCGTCGGTGACGAGTCCACAGTCCTCACAGACAGTTTCGATAGCGTTTGTGGTGACCCGACCATTGCACTCGGGGCACTGATTCGATTCGGTCTCAGTCTGGACGTCTTCGTCGAACGCCGTCGCGTAACTCTCTCTGATTGCCACGATGCTCACGAGGGGACGATGCGTTGCTCGGGACGCCCCTCAGCCACTCTGGGGCGAACAAACACCACACGATACGGCGGTAGCATGGACCTATGGGGTGGCGAAAGCCCGGCAGCACAACGGCCATTGGCCGTGAGCAGCCCGGACCGTGGAGGTGGTGGGAGGTGGCGGTGACCGCTACACGTCAGCAAAAAAGGGGCGTCGCCCCGGCTTTTCCCACCACCGACTGCACTCATCAGGTCGTTCCCACCGACGACGGCCTCGGCCAGCCGCCGGCTGATCGCCGCTCGCGACTAGCCATCCTGCTTTTCGGCCAGCCGCATCGACATCAGCTCTCGACTTCAAAAGCGAGTAACTATCTCTAATTTAGTCCTCAACCGGAACTTCGACCTCGAGTTCGACGAGTAACCCGTCCTGCGCGAGCTGCTGTGGTCCGAGGAGCGTGAGACACGGATACGGTGGATCGGCGAATACGTCGTTCCACACTTCGAAGAACGCGTCCCGGTTCGTTTGTAGCTCGACGACGTGTGCGGTCACTTTCGTCACGTCAGTCAACGATCGATCGATGTCTTCGAGGAGTATCTCGACGTTCTCGAAGGCCTCGAGCGTCTGGCTCGTAATATCTTCCCCCGCGAGTTCGAATTCCTCGTTCCAACCGACTTGCCCGGACATAAAGAGGGTGCCGTCTACGACGATGCCGTGACTGTAGCCGATGCTCGAGGCGTCGATGAGCCCGTCTGGAGCGATCTGTTTCCGTGCCATGACATGGCAGACAGTGTGGAACTCGAAGTATATGCCGATCGATGTATCGTCGATCGGTTCGGAAACGTAGGGCGCGTTGACGTCAGCGCTCGCGGGCGTGATGTACTCCGCTCTGGTGTTGCGGTTGATCACCAGGACTTCGTTGGTCTTGAGCCGTGAGTTCGGAAGGGTGAGAGAATGGTCCAAGGTGGTGGTGGTAGTGGTGTCCCTCAGGCTTGTCTGGGAAGGTTGGACCTGTTTCAGTCTTTTCTTGTCGATGTAATGAAGAGATCGGTTCCCCCAGTATGTCGTGTTCGTAAGCGTCCGTGGCGTCGGCTTTAAGATTCGTGAACGCTGTCCGGAACCCGTCGGGACGGGCGTTGCGTCGGGAGTCCTCCGGTGAGAGGTGGCGGTTCAGGACACAGGCGGCGTCCTAGGACGTCTTGACGAGAGTGTAAGTCGTTGCGACAACCCCGACAGTCGGCCGGAGTCCGAGAGAGGACGCGCCGGCGGGTTTCGTTGTAGGTAAATTAATCGGGTTCCGAGCGGACGTCGATCACAACGCCGAACTTGCGAGCGTCCTCGTGGCCTTTCTTGGGTGATTCGAGACGGTCACAAAGCGGGTCCTCTAGTTTGTGAACGGCGGTTCGATACCATCGGTGTCGCCGAAGTGCGGGAGAAGACCGCTGCCCGTCAGCGGGTCCTAAAAACCAAACCGTGTCGCAAGTGTTCAGAGAACGGTAGAGAGAATAAGACCCTTCAGTTATTTCTGTCTTGTATTGAGTTGGAGAGTGCTCAGAGAGCGTTTGGTTTATAGCATTTTAGATTGATTGTCAGTTTGTTCGTATGACAAACGTGTTTTTAGCACCGTGTGACTCGCCGAACTTCGACGACACTGTAAAGTCCACCGTCGATCTCAACGAGTATCCAGATCACCCAGAAGCATTGAACGGGATGGAAGAGGTACGGTTCTGGGGAGCGCGTACAGGAGCACGAAATGAAGGAAACTTCGAGAAAATGCAAAGCGGAGATCTCGTACTATTCTACCAGGAAGGGAACTATGTGGGTACAGCATGGGTTGAATCCAAATTCGAGGATGAAGAGGGCTGGGCTAGCACCACATTTTGGCGAGGTGGCGAATCAAACCTAGTCTATACATTGGCGGATTTCGAGTCAATAGCTATTCCTCGAGAGAAAGTAAATGCGCTTTTCAACTACACAGCCGGGTACTACCCGCAGGGACTGATGCGTGTAAGTGACGACAACGTGAACAAGCGACCGGCGTCGATCAAGTTAGCACTGGAACGCTATAGTGAGAAAAACAACTAATAATTCACTCACTTCGTGGTTAGAGACACGGAATCGGGTTTCCTGCTAGAGAACGAACCAGCGAAAGCCCGGCAGCGTAACGGCCTATGGCTGTGAGCAGCTCGAAACGTGGAGGTGGGGTGGGTAGTAGGTGATCGGGCACCAGCAACAAAGAGTCCGCTACTGGCCTACTCCCACCAGGGTTCGTGCTCTGGGAACACGATTTCCGACCAGTGAGTCAGCGCAATCGAACATCGTCCATTGTACCAGCTCTTCGCCGCCGCCCTGAATCGTACTCGCTCACCCTCACGGACCATCGTTTGTCTGGATCGCGCCCAAATCGTGGACTTCGTTCGACCAGTCTCGAACGGAGTCGTATGGTAATAGCACGATGCGTCTCCTGTGGCAACAAGTTTGGACACTACCGCTGTTCCAGCTGCAGTGGCAATGTGTGCGGTGGGTGTGTTACTCGGGAAAAGTTTCGGGCAAGAATTTGTTGCGTAACCTCTGTAAGGGCTGTGCTGGCGGAGCTCACGGAGGGACCGCCTTCGCTCTATTAAGGAATGATCACACTGTTTCTACGGGAGAGCGATGAAGAAATGTAAAACCTGGACTGTGGTTGATGCGTGATCTTAGCGACCGGATACGGTACGTAGTCCCAGTATCAACATGAAATTTGGTGAAGTTCCACACAGATCTCAGTGGTCAATACCGACATCGGATAAGCTGTCTTCAAGCATTTTCCTGATATCTTGATTCATTTTCTCTCCGTGGTTGCTGTGATGGATTTCCTTGTGACAAGTCGGACAGACCGCTATCACTTTATCAGGATGATCGGAGCCACCCTCACCAAGTTCATCCACATGGTGGACCTCAAGATACGGTTCTCCGTCAGGTGTTTCGAACGGAGCCGGTTCACCGCAATACTCACAGTCGCCAGCCGCCCGGGCTTTCGCGTATACCTTGATGGCTGGCGCCCGACTATACCGTGATCCGACTGTCATCGACGTATCCCTCACAGGATCCTCGTCTGCAGCCTCCTCAGCCTTCTTCCGCAACTCCTTCAACTCAGGCGAATTACTGGGAACGGACTCTGTATCTTGGTCGGAAGCCTCAGTCTCTTGACCCTCTAACTTTCGTTGTGTGATTCGAGAATCAGATTCCGGAGCCATCTCCTCATCTTCGTCCTTCAATTCAGCAAGAACACTCTGATCAGCATCTCTAACGTCTGCAAGCCAGTCCTCGTAACCATCATCTCTCGCTTCCTCTGATATACACACACCACGCTGATGATCAACCATCATTACTGTCACTTCTTCTCCGACGAACTCATCTTTGACAGGTCCAATATTGATTCGATGTCTTCCTACCTGAATACTCCCCTTCCCACTATTGCTGACCTTGTCAATTATATCAGAAAAATGCCCTCCGGGACTTGGGACGTACATTGGATCCACGGAAGGCGGATATTTTGCTGGAGTCCTCCGATATTCCAGATCTAGACATTTAGCAAAGGTATCATCAATCATTTTTGCCCGGATAGTCTCACCTTCCGCGCTTTCCACCATCGGCCCAAGATTTATCGTACGATTGTCGATACACGCCACCCCATCCATCACCCTGTTCAAATAACTGACTGTAACTTCAAATTCTGCCCCTGGGGGTGGTACTTCCTTTAGCTCATCTTCGCTCATCCCGCTTTGACACCCCATTGACTATTGAATCAGCTGCTATTCAAGATTCAGGCTCGCAAACGCCATAATATTTTCCTCCTATTATATTTCCAGAATATGGATGGCATACTCTGAGATGCCTGAGAACGGCAATATAGTCTGTGAGGGGTAGTCTGAAGGATCTCGCCTTTCTCCACCTGCTCTTCGAGGATCTTGGTTCATTCCTCGAGAACGATATGTTTGACCCGTTTCCGTGGGATACCCGGTTTTCGTTCAAAGAATACGATTTTCAGGGGAGAGGCGAGCAAATGGCGTGGTTGAGTGAGGAGGACGGCCGTCTCGAGCAGTATCAACCAGAACAAATCGAGACAGGGGAGCAGATTCCGATCGATCATTGGCGAGAGCGGCCGGACGTCGACGGGCAGACTGAGTGGGGTGACTGGCTATGAACCGTGGCCGATCATGGAACAGCGGTACTACTATTTTTTAAGCCGCTGATGGGGACTGAGAAGGTCAGGACGTAGACAACCTTTTTCCGGGAGAACGGAGAATCGATTAAAACGACGACATAGCCGAGATTCTTCCGTTTAAGTACAAAATCCGGCTTGATTTCGAGGGGTGATCAGAATAGTGATATATCTCCGGACACCCCCTCTTTGGTACCCCTCCAATTGGCGCGCGAGTCGCCCGCGTACGCGCGCGCCAGCTGCGAAACGCGCGGACGATTGGGACCCTCAACAGAACACATTCAATTTATATTCTTTCAAATAGCTTCTGTGCATTTGCGGTTCAGGCGTTCTATCGTGGGTTTACGGAGTCTTAACTGTGTTACCAACCATTGGTGAAATGGAGACATGTCCACAACTCCATCACCCAAAAACGGCTGCACAGACATCGAGAACGTCACGATCAAAAACACCGGGACATGGTGGGAAGGCGTCGTCCACGATCATGATCCGGACACGTACGCACGTCGGGTCAGGCTCGTTCGGCGAACCTGTGACTCCCATGATTCCCAGTGGCGGAACGTTCACTCGTGGCGGATTCGTCCCGAGTACTGGCAGGAGGAACGACGGGCCGTCGCTCGGTTTGAGCGCGGTGCAGGACAGACCAACCCGCCGCCGACACCGGTTCATCCTCGGTACACGGTCACCCGATATCTCGAGGTGCGGAAGGATACAGATCGATGGGTTGCCGTGGTTGAACTTGATCGCCCGGATTGTCCCTCGTGCACGCGCCTGTATCACTGGCGAATGCCGGACGAATCCACCTGCCAAAAGTGGACGGTGGGAACGCACTGGCACGATGCCAAGAACCTGGCTACGCGGGAACTGTCGAAGATCCTCTAGCTAGGTTTGCGGCCAGCTGAACGTGATTGCACCGGAAGCAGAGATACATCGCCACCGACCACACCATGACGTACACACTGGATTTTACCCGATCCGCGACCGCAGCAGTACAGGCACTGGAACAGCGAGAACAGGAATACCTTCGGAACAAGCTGGTAGAGATCGCAACGTCTGAGTTCCGGCATCCGCGGCAATGGGATTTCAAGCCGTTACCGGGCCAGGTAGATGGTCGGTTTCGCGTCGGTCATCTCCGTGTGTTTGCCGTGATCGATGATCGGTCCGGCGTGATTTGCGTCCAGGATGTAGGCCGTCGGGAGAATCTGTACGCGTAGCTGTCGTCTCTCCCTCTATTTTTGGAGCACGTCACGTGCGTCCTCGCCGACTCCTGGTCCAGAGAAATGAAACAGGTGCGCTGATGTCCTCCGCCAAGTCCTGCATCAGACTTAACCAACAAATTTGGCATCTACGTTCCTTGTTGGTTAAGGTATTGTTCTGCTGAGTATCTCAGCGAGGAGTTGGTCCGTGACGAGGCAACTGACATCCCTGGCACTCCCACACCGGCTGGCCAGATTACGTCTCATCTGGGAGAGACTCGAACTCCTGGAACAGATGCATTCCGAAGGATAACAAGAGGTTCAATATCCAATAAGAGTCACTCCGAATGGAAGATCCATTTGTGATGATTCAGCCAGCGCTTTAATGGATATCTCGGCACGATTGAAGTGATATGCAGTCCGGTTGTTGCCGTGCTTGTACTCATTTAGTACAGCGATGATGAGACAGTTGATATCCTCCATGGCCATCGTTCGAACCAGATTTCGATAGACTGCATTAGATTCTCCTCCTCTTCCCCCTCAACTTCCAAGACGCACCTCTTTCCTTTATGAAAACCATCGACTTCGGCAGCTTTCTTCGGCTCTCCATGTTTACCTTTGAGAATTGCTCGATAGATTCTGCCCTGTTCTCCTCCTTCTACCTGAAAGCCCAGTTTTTCCAATCCCGGCCGGACCATCTCAAGTACCTCATTACTCTTTGGCCGGTCCTCCTGTGACAACTCTATTGTCGAGAGGTTCGATTCATATTGTCTGAAAATATCCGCTACATCTTTAGCGATTCTTGGTATCTCCTCAGAACCAGGATAATACTCGATTTGAATACTTGAGGTCACTTCATCACTATTCATCCTCACTTAGCAAAAATATGCCCTCAGCTATCGGTCAGTGATTTGTATGGGCATAGATAGCACTGTTTTCATGACGTCGACTCACATTTGTGTTGTTGAATCTGCTCTGACAATCCGACTTTCCCACAGATCGGGCACTCCTGTAACGGCGTTAGCGGCAGGTCGTCCCAGACGTCCAATGCGGCCGTCAACTGTGCCTCGACGACGGGAGAGGTGGTCGCTCGTTTCGCCTCTTAAAGGTGGATTCGGAGTCGCTCACGGGTTGTAAGAGTAGTTTCCTTGGACATACTTCGTTGAGGACACGCTATCGCTATGCCCTCCACTCCTCGAGGGGCAGAAAAACCCATTTCCCATGGTGATGTTGAACCACCGACGTTCACCAGTAGGCCCCTCGCGAACGCCGGAACTGATTTACTCATTTTAGTCCCGAGGCGATCGGTTTGTATCTGGTCTAAGTGGGGCAGCTCGTTCCCACAGGCGATGATGCTGAACGCACACCGTCACGAGATTCTCAAGCCGATTGGCCCGCTCGAAGTCCACATCGTCGTCCCTGTCCTCGAATGAACTGAGCGGCTGGATATGGTGACCGTGCAGTCCCCTCCCGAACGCCCCCCGATGGGCAGTATGTGACCAGTCACACCCCGGCGTTTGACATACGTAGCTGTCTCGCTCAAGCGCCTTCGCCCGCTGTGCCTTCCAGTTCGGCCCGTAGTATCGTCGCTCATCCTTTGAGTCCGCTTTCCAGTTGCCGTTGGCAGGTCCTGATGGACGACCAACTGGCTCGTGGCCAACAGATCGAACTGCGGCCTGCCAGCCGTCCCATCGATCAAAATAGCACCGACAAGAAAAACGACCGTACTCATCCATATCGGTCGCTGTTGGGACCTTCCCCAGTGCCTCGACGAGCGTCCGGATTTCATCGAGGGGACCATCGTCGGGGATTCGATGTTCGCACTGCGGCTCAAACCCAGCAGCTGCTAGTGCCTCATTCCAACTCCCAAACAAATTTTGCGCAAGGCTAACGGAGAAATCCCCTCGTTCACGGTACTCTGGCGATGTCGGTGGACGTCCAAGTTTTGTTGCGATTGTTCTGATGTCCTCTTTGACTTCCGATGACGGAATGTCGTATCTGATGTTCGGTGATAATCCAATTTCTTGTAGTGCATCTCCCCACGTACCGAACCGTTGCCTTATACAAGCCGCAGAATACGCACCCTGTTCGTCCATCATCTTCATTGTCGGTGCCCGCCCTGAGACATTCGCCAACCGTCGGAGTTCAGCTAGTAATTCTTCGCGGCTGATCTTGAGCTGATGCGCTCGTTTGTGACCGCCCTTTGCTCCTGGTGTTTTGAAGTCGGCTCCACAGATCTCACAGATATACAATCGTTTCTCTGATTCCATCGAAGATCAGGACACCGACGAAAGGTCAACGCCTCACCGCTTCAGGCGCGGAAAAACTCCCTCTCGTCGACCTTTCGACAGGGGCCTCCGCGAGTTCTTGACCTGTGTAACAATGGTCGTGGCTGCACGCGCAGCGACCAGCGGGAGCGAGCACGGAGCGGAGGGTAGGGTGGTGGGGTCTGGGTCGGTCCGGCACGTAGCAAAAAAGAGCTGTTGCGACCGGTTACTCCCACCACCGACCGCGCTCTGGGAAATGCACGGTGCTCCACCCGGTCAGGGCCACGGAGACGCGCCCGTTGTACCAGTTCTTCGCCGCGCCGTGGATGCGAACGCGCTCGCCTTCTTCGATCCAGGGTTGGTCGCTCGCAACCCACGACGTCAGCTTCGTACGCCCGCTCTCGTCTTCGATGAGACCCACCTGGGAAATGGCTGCACTCGATGGCTCCCACAGCTGCGTCACCGTCCCTTCGATACTCACCTCTTTGCGACCGACCTCCTCGAGTTTCCCGATTGGGACCACCTGTCCCGGCGCCGTCTCCAGCTCCTCGAACACGCTGACGACTGCGCTCATCAGGTCGTTCCCACCGACGACGGCCTCGGCCAACCGCCGCCCGATCGCCGCTCGAGACCAGCCGTCCAGCTTCTCGGCCAGCCGTATCGACTGTCTGTTCACCGCCGCCAGCTGCTCCTGGGTGAGCTCTGCACGGGGATCCTCTCGCTCCGGATCTGCCAGCGGATCTACGCTCGCCGCCCGCTTCTGGAACGCAGCACGCCGCTCAGCGCTCCGCTTCGCCGCAATGTCTCGCGTGCGCTGCTCGCGACCGTCCTGCGTTCCAAGATTGGCTTGGGCACTGATGCGCTCCAGTTCGGCTTCCCGCGCCTGAATGCGCTCTTCCTGTTCGAGGGTCACACCTCGAATCCGTTCGTCACTGGTGTCGACCATCCCGTCCGGGTGGTTGGCATCGACCTTCGCCTGCACCTCCATCTGCACCGTCACCTGGAATTTCGGCGTCTCGTCGACGACCTCGAAGCCGTCCTCATCGACCTTCGTTTCGTCCGCTTTTTCGAATGCCTGTTCATCGACCGAAACTACATTACTGGTAACGTTCTTACTTGACATTGGAATCACTCACAGGTGATTTCCGACGAAGGCGCTCACGCGCCGCCACCGCGATGCTGCTATATCGCGTTTTTCCGACGACACCGACCGACAGAACCATCTGCGCGCTCTCGCTCGCGCCTTCGCGAGCGTCCCCTGGGGCGCGAGCGAGAGCGGGCCAAGGGAGGCCACCCAACCAGCACCGCGCGCCGGCCCGTCCGGAGCGAGCGGCCAGCTGTAAGCCGTTTCTCGTGTCCGGCCCGGACGGCGGGTCCGTGTCCAGGGCGACGGTCGTGAGCACGGCGAGTCGTAGGGTGACTCGCCGCGCGGAACGGCCCAAAGCGCTGGAACGCGAAAGCCCGCGAGGGGCGCAACCGAAAACGCGCTTAATGCTGGCGTCGAGACCAGATTCATTTTAGCCCGGCAGCCCGCCCGCTACCGCAGGCAGGCAGCCCGGAATGTTCGGTCGCGAGCGACGCGGAGGGCGGCACGCGGCGAGCGGGGCGGGCCGTTCTGTACCACTGGTCGATCGGCTTCATCACTCAGCGAACCAATCACCGTCCTGGTGGACTCAGAAAGGGCGAGGCCGGCTCGGTCGTCCCCCGACCCCGTAAGCACCGCAAGAATGAGGCGCGCAGCGTGGGTTGCGGGATGCCGAGCGGCCGAGGGCTTTCATGAGGAACTCGAGTACTCAACAGCTGAACTACAGGAGATTGTGAACCGTCTCAAAGAGAAAGACGCTGTCAAAGAAACTAATGATCGCATTGAGCGTCTTTCGACAACGGTCTGACGGCAGGGAGTACAGGAGTCTATGAGTAACGCCTACGAGATGTCACTGGATTCTGAAGACCCACAGATATGTATCGAGGACTTTAGACTCCAACCCGTACACCCGCACGGATGTCTCCTCACGCCCCTTTTGACGACCTGATCGAGATTATTCGAATCACTCGTCCTCGAGTGCCGCGTAGATCTCGGCGTGGCGGCGTCCGTCGAGCTTCCCCATCTCGAGGGCGATCTGGTGGCGTTCCTCGTCGCTCTCGGCCACCTGATAGCGCTCGTACAGCTGGTGGACTTCGTCGTCGACTGACTCCGAATGAGTAGTGTCGGACATCACCGATCGCGCAACCGGTCTCGAGCGGCTGCAAACCGAACGGGATCCGTGTCGCCAGCAGCAGCCATCTCATTGGCTGACTGGAGCTGGGAGTCGATAAGCCGATTCTGCTGGCGTGACCACTCACGATCGTCGTGCGTCCGAACGTACTCGGCCCAGCGCTTGATCATCGCACGGCGTTGCTCCGTATTCCGGCGTTGATCGTCCTCAAACTCCTGTGAGTTCAGCATAGTAGTCTTCCACTCCAAGCTCTTTGACGTACGTTTCGAGTTGCTCCGTGTTAAATCGTTCCTCGAAAGTCAAGTACAGGTGAAGTGCATCTTCGAAATCCTTCCCGGTGAGGCTGTCTGCAGCTTGCGCGAGCCGGAGTTTGTATGCAATTTGGAGTTCGAGCGGACTGATCTCGATCTGCCCCTCGTCGAACGTAACCGTGAGAGGATTCGAGAGGGCCTCGCGCTCAACGTCGTTCGAGACGAACCACGTCTCGAAGTTCGGATACATCTCTCCGTCCTCGGCAATCCGGATTCGGCTGCCTTCGTTCAACATCGAATACATCTCATCGAGCGGCATCGCCATCCCCCAGTATCCCCTATCTTTGAGTTCAGCGACCAACTGCTCGGTCTCCGTTTTGGACAGCGACTCCAGAATGACGTCGATATCCTCTGTCGATCTCGATCGCCCAGTAAGGATCGCGACGTACCCACTGACGATGACGTAGTCAACCCCGCAGGCGTCGAGGATCCGTGTGAACGCGAGTACGTCTTTGTCGAGTTCTGAAAGTTCCCGTGAAACCGTGAGCGTGTCGTCACTGAGTTCCATCAGTCCCCTCCATGGAACACCGATAAACTAAGCGCTGCGTCACTTGTGTCCGTTCTTTTGTTACGATACTCATTCATTGCTCTCCTCTTCGGTACCGTGACGTACGTCCTCTCCGATATCGAAGTGCTCGTGGACAATGGGCCGAAGCGCCTGGAGGACAATCTCGGCCGCGAGCGGGGAGATATCGAGATCACGAGCCATCAGCCGGTGGGTGACCTCCCCCCGCTCTCGATCCACGGTGTAGATCAGTGCTGTCGCGAGGCCGGCGATTCCGTGCCGATCGATGTATGTATCGATGTCATCGTCGGCCGTGCGGCGTCCAACGGCATCGATGAGCGCTGGCGTGATCGTGTATTCTCGGGTCCCGTCGGCAGCGGTGACGGTCAGGTCGATGTCGCGAGCGACATATCTTCGTGGTTGCTCGTCAGTCGTCGCCTCGAGGACACCAGCATCGACCAACCGGTTCACGTAGGTGTATGCTGTTCCCTGCGCGAGGTCGAGAGTGTCCATCACCTCCTGGACGGTCACTTCCTCCTCGTGATCGATATACGCGTACAGTTGAGCGAGCTGTGGCTCCTCGAGAAGATCCGCGACTGAGAGGAAGTCGCGGATGACGTCGCCGTTGGCTCGGTGTGACGTACGTGACACGGCTTTGGCCTCGATTACAGTTTACAGCAAAGCAGTAAAGAGTGTTTGGGGTCACTCCGCCGGCGGCGTGACGAGGTGCTCCTCGAGGTCACGCGTCCAGTACGTCGCGGGGCCACCGGGGCTACAGCGAGCACACAGCTGTAACGGCCCTTCGAGATGCCCGAGTTCGACACGGAATCGTGTGAGTGCAGCGAGCGTGTCGACGACGAGCCCACAGCTATTACAGGCGTGGTGATCACGCTCGTCGAGATCGGGATGCTCCTGGACGGCACAGTCGACGCAGATCTAGTGGGTGACTCGCTCGTCTTCCCCCCCACGTGTACGCCGTGCCTGCCGCAGACCCGGGTACTGCCTCACAGAAGGTACACCCGGAGAGCGTCTGCTGCATCATTCTGCTGACTCGCAAGCGTTACGGGCCGCCGACCAGCCGCGATGGAAGATGACTAACTGCCGATTCGAGTCGAAGGCTTCGCCGCTTGGCTCGTGGACCAGCACTCGCTGTTCGGCGACTGCCGTCACGACACCGTCGTCGACGAGGTCACTGACGAGGTGTCGCGCCGTCGTCTCGTCGACGTCCGCTGTCGATACCCGGGCTGCATCCCGATCCTGTGCGAGAAGTTCGGTTTCGAATCGCTCGTGATCGTCTGATCTGTCGTCGAGGATGTCTGAATCAGTCATGGAAACTCACATCCTGGCACGCTCTCGAGCGTGCCTCGCGCCTCACGGCGCCGACAGACTCATCGTGGGGAACAGGTGAGGAGGGTGAATCAGGACTCTGAACTCGAGAGCTTAACCAACGGCTTGGGATCCTCACTCGGGACTTGTTGGTTAAACCAGTCACCCCGTCTGCAGAACTGCAGAAGAGGACACAAACCCCGAAATACAGGATTATTGAATTATCATCGAGTGATAAACTTGAACAGCTGTGCTGAATACAGAGAGTTAGTTCTGCAAACTACAGTCTATTCGCAATCAATCTCATCTTCTACATTCGTCTAGATCATCAGCTGCTTGCATCAAAGCCCGAGCAAATTGTCGTGTTTGTTCGGGGGTCATCCTGAGTTCAGCTTCTGCTTTTATATCTTCTGATTGATGATTCAAATGAAATGACACAGAGAGCCTTTGAGGTCTTCCCCGTCCAATAAAACCGAACTTTACATCTTTATTACATCTATCAGCGACGGTTAGACTTCCAATTTTTGTGTCTGTCTTTATTTGGTGAACCATTCGGGAACTTTTATGAGACATACCAAGAGGATGCTCATACAATTAGCTTAAACCCATGGCCATGGGTTGGAATCCGGGCGACGCCCGACCTCCTTAGATGGAGATTTGGCGTCTTGATTATCCGAATCCCATTAGTTAACTGAGTACGGTAAATATGAATCTTCGTGAATTTTCTCGGACTCTTCGAGTGATATGCGCCTGTATTCAACACGCAGTTGTTGCTAGGGCTGAAGGATTTCAACAAAACCGAAAGACAGGAATCTTCCTCCACCGAGCGGCTGCGCTGAGTACCGTGTTTAGCCGTCGCCATCTCGACACTCAGTTCGGTCGAACGCAGGGACGTCCTGTGGGCCAGGCTTCTTGGCGTCATCGATCGAGTAACTCGACGTCGGGCTTCGCCCCGGCTAACCCATCGACCGCTTTCGCCCGCTCGAGTTCGCGGCGTTCTCGCTGGGCCTGTCGTTCGAGGGCAGCTGCCCGCCGACGACGAACGGAGAATCGATCGTCGTCGACGTCGTCGTCTTCGATCGTGAAGCGCTTGCCTCGATGGTCGATTTGCTCGAGCATCAGTACGCGTCCTCCCGAACTGCGTCTCGCGCGGCCGCCTGCAGATGCTCGTAGCGGACTTCACAGCGGTCCGAACAGAACCGGCCAGCGTATCCGGCCCGATCGCGGGTGCGTCTCGTACAGGTTGGTACTCGACACTCGGTACACCTGGTCATCTGGCGATCCCTCGCTTCAGGAGCCCTATCGTTGCAGCGTCTGGCGACGCTGGTGCTACGTTGTTTGCTCGCATGGATTGCTGCGGTGGCCTTCAGTCGAGCCCCCGCACCCCTCCCGGGGCCGATAAACTATCTCGAGCGGACGACCTGGCCACCTCTCAGTCACCGGTTGAACGTCCCATCCGGGGCGGGGGAGATCCCAATCCGAATCTCGAGATCGACGCGTCTGAGGTGTTTACAGCCACAGGCGGGCTGGCGTTGTTCACAATCCGGACAGGTGCACGTCTCCGCCTCGACATCGACCGTGTATGTGTTCCCGCTCTCGCTGACGACCTCGTAGGTTGGGCACACGCTGGCGAAGCGGACGTCCATATCCTCGCTCAGTGCTCGACGGGTTCGTGGTTCGTCGATCGAGTAGCCGCCTGCCTCGAGTGGAGTCGGTGGCTGTGGATCCGCACAGGGCTGGTGAATTCGTTGCGACGGTTTCGTTCTTGCCCACATTTTCTGCAGCGCCAGTAGCGTGTGCGGTATTCGGACCCCTCTGTGAGGTCGATCTCGTATGGAGAAGGTTCGGCGCCGGGAAGCCACTCGTCGATGGCGACGAGCTCGTGTCCGTTAAGACGGGCAACGTCGCCTGGGTAGCTGCGATCTCGGTCACTCGTCTTCGTCTGGGATTGGTCGTCTCGATGCGATTCGCTCGGGAGTGGCTGATCTGTACTCATCAGTGATCTCGAGGCACACGTGGTCGCGCCTCACCCTTCAGGCGCGAAAAACGAGTTCCGGGCGGGTGATCGATAGGGAGAGCAAGGCTGACTGGAATGAAAGTCACTCATTCGAAAGCGCTCTTTGAGTCGGTTAGTTTCCCCCACGAATCTGCTCTACTCCCCCAAGGAGGTATTCTTAAACGACTCGATACGAAAGAGACGGGCACGAAGACGAGATGAACGACAGCACCGATCCACGACCGCCACTGTCGGAGTGGATTCTTGATGCGTACGACGTCCTTTGTACGCACAGTCTCAATTCGGACGATCAGGAAGACGTACAGTCGGTCCCTCGAGAGCGAGCACTCGAGATCCTTCTCAGAACCGATGAACTGACCCTTGAACCTGAAGACGCGAACTACGCGCTCACCCGGCTACTCGAGCGAGGCTACTTCTACGAGGTCGACGATGAACTCCGTGTGACGGCGCCGGAAAACTGACATTGATAGTTGCGGTCTGAGACGTATTGTCCACGACACGTGCGGACATACCGCTGAGTCATCTGGCCGACAATACCTACACCCTGGCGTTTATCTTTCTATCGAACAGCATAGCACGTATGACCGGAAGTGGAACTGTCGAACGGATCTTTATTGCACCGAAAGCCGAAGCGGAGATGGAAGAACAGACCGATATTGAAGCGGTCGCCGGGAGAGGGCTCCGAGGAGATCGTTATTTTAGCGAGATTGAGACAGGGACCTTCGTCGAATGGGAATCAGATGAAGAACGTCACGAGGGGTACGACCTCACGTTGATCGAGCAGGAGGCCGTTACAGCGATCGAACGTGAAGCGGGAATCGAACTCGCCCCGGGAGAACACCGTCGGAACATCGAAACTCGTGATGTCGCGCTCAACCATCTCGTTGGACAACGCTTCCGAGTCGGTGAGGCAATCTGTCGAGGGGATCGTCTGTGTGAACCGTGTACCCACCTTCAGCGCATCACACAAGACGGCGTACTGCAGGCACTCACTCACCGAGGAGGGCTACGGACTGATATTCTCGAAGGTGGAACGATTCGCCCCGAAGACGTCATCGAACCGCTCGAATTAGATCATCAATAGCGCTGGTTCAGATGTTCTTCGCTAGAACCTAGCCGACTTTTGGATGTCCCGTACCGCAGAATTATACTGGTTTGCTGGAATAGGAAATGTAGAGTATTCATGCCCGGACCATATTCACCAGAAGAAGGCGAGGTTCACACCTACGAGCGGACGTTTACGAAAGCGGATGTCCACCAATTTGGTGAGGTCTCAGGAGATCAGCAAGCGATCCACACCGAACCTGACGAAGCAGGCCGCTTAGTCGTCCAGGGGTTACTCACCGCTACCCTCCCGACGAAAATCGGTGGGGATCTGAGCTATATCGCGAAGACGATGGAATTCGACTTCCTCCAACCAGTGTATACCGGGGACACAATCCGGTGTGAATTGACAACCGAAACAGTCGAAGAACGCGACGATCGCTATTCGCTCTCGAATTCTGTCGTGTGCACCAATGAGAACGATGAAACGGTGATGGAGGCACACATCGACGGTCTCATCTGGAAAGACTAGGATCCCAACGGCGCTTCTTACTTGTCCCACAGCTCCGCAATCCAGTCTTCGATCTCGTCGAGGACAAGCGCAACTACGTCGCGATAATCGGCTGGCCACGCGGCGTCCTCGCCGGCCGTCGGGGCGGTCGGTGGAGGATGAAAGTGGTCTCGCGTATTACGGGGGTTCGGGTGGCGGTCCCACCGGCACTCCCAGGCGCTCTCGGGATGCACCGCTCGATAGTGGATTTTGAAGTCGTCGTTCGTGTACCAGCGGACAGTCAGGGTCGTCTCGTTGACGGTCGCTGGATAGTACGGCGATGCGAACGAGACGTGAAGTTCGAGATGGCCGCTGGCGTCTGTGATGGTCGCCTGTTCGACTTGGTTCGTGGCCTGGAGACGTGTCTGTAGAAACTCGAGGATTGGACGGTCGATAGGAGCAGGGCTGTCTCCATCGCCTGCTGGCGGCACCATCGCTGGTCTTACCCGGAGGCTTGTTCGCCGTCGGCGCCGGCACGTTGCTGGCGGGCGCGTTCGTAGCGCTCGCGCTCCTCGCGGGCGGTCGACCAGTCGGCGAGGTCGCTGTACACGTCGTCGATGGTCCGCTCGTCACTCGTCTCCGCCACGGCGACGGCGTCGACTGCGGCCGGTGACGCGGCGTCGTACGTCGCCTCGTAGTCGGTGATGCGCGTCGTCAGCTCACGAACGCGTTCCTGCAGGTCCTCGACGGAGTGGTCTGCGGCGAGCTGGTTGATGCGTCGCCACTCGAAGTACGCGTCGTTGCGCTCGTAGGTGGCCGGATGGCCATCATGCCGGGTGACGATCCCCAGATCGTCGAACCACCCCAGATACTTCCGGGCCGTCTTGGGATCACAGTTGGCGGTGTCGGCGATCGCACTCGCTGTCGTTGGCTCACGGGTTTGGAGGATGGTGCCGTAGATGCGCTGTTCAACGTCGTCGCCGAGAAACGCGTCCTCGAAGGGTGGTGGGCCGTCGGGGGCGTGTGTCTCTGACATACCTGGATTTGCATGGTTACGGATATAGTTCTTGCTTCGAGGAATAGTTTCCCGCACAATTGGCCTAAGGATGGTTTCAGCATCGAAGGAAAGGAGTATCATGTTAACCAACAATCTCCAAATTCGTGAACTGTTGTTGGTTAATTAGGTGCGACAGAAGCAAGCCTTTTGCTCAGAAGTCCTATGAAAATATGAGACCCGCCCTAATCATCAAATTCGGGACAGCGATACTCCAGATAATTCCCAATTCCGGACCCCCGATCACCTCCAATGAGGAAACTGCGCTCGGTAACTTGAAGCAGTATTTCGACACAACAGAGGATGGCAACCTCTTACACAAGGGGACGCTATCGATTATCTTACGGATCAGGGTATCGAACGTGTTGATACGCGAACGCACGTCGAGCAGTTGCCTCTGAAAGGCTATCTCTATGAAGTCGATGACGAAGTGCGATTGCCATCGCGTCCCTTAACTCAGTGTGTATCTCCATTTACTGCAGTGCTTCTGCAAGTCTCATTTATAAAACCATGTCGCCGACTCAGAGGGTGAATCAGCTATCGGCAATTCCATGAATGAGAGTTGAAACAGTCGGTAGATAGGTATACAACTCATCCATCTCGACAACTACGCACAGATTGATGGACGGCCGAGTAGGGCTAAATACTATCCCTACAATTCAATTCATTTCTGATATACCTAGCTGCAGGCTCAAGATCAGATATATAAGTCCTCATTCCGAGGAATTCATATGTCTCTCCATCAACAGTATTGAACTGGAGATTAGGTATGGAAGACTCTGATGAAGCAGTAACATCCAAAACCCGTTCATATTTGATGCTTCGTTTCTCATCGTGATCGTCCACGCCCGCTATATGCAGAACCCTCTGGTTGGTGATTAGTAAGAAGCAGGAGCCACCTTGTAATGCATCGTGATAGGGGGTTTCTTCTGTTCCATCAGAAAAAACGATTTTGAACCCCCTCCTCGGAAGTTTGAACACGAATTCAAGCTTCTCAGTATCATCAATATGTCCAATTAAATCATTGTCGAATAATCCGCTATTCCCAGTGAGAAGCCCCGTACTGAATGAACCAGTTGCATCCTCAGCGGCTTTGGGTACCTTCAGGTGTTCCTCAAACGAATCAAGTTTGGAGGAAATCTCAGATTCAAGTTCTGAAAGAGAAAAGTCCTCAGGGGGCCCCCGGTGATTCTCAATGACTGCGTCGTCGTATTCTGAAACCAATCCCTGATAAATTTCTAATGTCTCATGTAGGTCTTCAAGCTCATTCTTTGCTTGTTCATACTCCAAATGACCTTCCTCAACTTTTCCAGTTCGTCGTATTTGGTCGCCCACTTCGATATGATCTCTAATATCATTCATATATTGACAGACCTCAGTTACTAGTAAGTCCAGACCTTTTATTCGTTCAGCAATTCGGAAAGCTTCCTGGGAATGATTATTAATTCTCTCTGTAATCAGGGTTAGTTCTGCAGTAAACGTCTCAGTAGGGGTTAGGTGAGCGATAGTGGTATTATCAATATAAGTAAGTCCGGCATCGTACCGGACAATGCTCTGTTTCAATTCTTCTCGTTGTCGATTTACTTCTTCATACTCATCTACTGCGTCGAAGTATCGCTCTTTGTAGAACGCTTCCTCAGCACTGTCGAGTTTGGACTGGAGGACCTGGAGATTATTGGCGATCTCTCTTCGAAGTATTATGAGGCTTGGGAGAAGCTTTGGGACATCATAGGGGTGCGTGTCCTCATCAAACTCAGTTATCGATTGAGAGTTCCCCACCGCATCCGCATTTCGCAGTGGCGTATTAGTGGTGACGCCCTCAACGTCGGTTAGGGCAGTTCCGTTCCGGTTGGATTCCGGGTCAATATATGACTGGGCGAGTTGAAACGCATCGAGCGCGTCAATAAGGTTATAGAGTTGAGAGCCGTCGATGAGTTTCACATTGAGCCTCTTTGCCACCTCCTTTGCACCATCGGTGAATCGACCGGTAGTCACTACGACTACCGTGTCTACGTCAGTTTGTTCTTGTCGGATGCTTGCATACTGCTGTATATCCGGTCTTCCGACCGAATTCGACGGCCTGTATCGCTTGACCTGAATTACTTGTTTCTTCGGGAACGGTGTTGACTGTTCGGCAATAACATCAACCCCGCCGTCATTCGCACCTTTTGTGACATACGTATCCCAGTTTTGCAACTCCCAAAGTTCTCCGACAAACTGCTCAAACTTGTAGGAATCAATGTCCTGGAGTTGCTCAAGGAATTCATTCTGTGAAAATTCCATACTACTCGTATATACCTATATGTCATAATAAGCCACCGCTCGACATCTGTGAGTTCAGGCTCTTACCGGTCCATCTCACTTCTGTTGAATATACGCCCTATCTCTTGCAGAGATTCGATGTACTACCGAGCTAGTGTTAGAAGGAGCGTGCAAGATCCAGAGGATAGATGCAGTACGGTGTCGTCGAACTATTTGATCGGGAGGGGCGGCTGTATCGCTGGCAAACTGAGGAGGATCTCGTCGACGAGACTGGCGAGTTACCGTGAGCTTGGTTCAGCGTAGTCTCGTTAACCAACGATTCGGAGACTGAGTCCGTCGTTGTTGGTTACTATGGGTACTCCTTCGACTGGGGAGCCGACCATCAGACTGGAGGATACGTCTTGCTTGATCTCATGATCCACTCGACGCAAATGCTTGCAGCCACTCTCAGGTTTCGCTATTGCCAGTCGAAACAAGTACACGACTCCCCGATGACGTCTACTTTGTATCGGTCCCCTGACACCGACTGCACCTCGCAGCAACCATCTTTTGAGAACAACGAGACGTCCATCGCTTCGTTGACGGCGCGTTCGGTACGTGGCTTGACGCCAACCACGATGATCTGGAGTGGATTCACCTAGTCTGGCGGTGGCGGTGTGGGCACAAGGTTGAAGCTATAATATCGTGGGCGTGGTGCTACCCTCTCCATGTTCACAGCGAAACCCTGGATGCGAGAAACCTCGAGACCAAGACCAAATTGTAACGACAACGGCCGTCCGGCGATATCGCTGTTATTGGACAGACCTGCCCGACCACAACGAAGGTCATCGTCGGTGGCGAGGTGGTGAATAATGGAGATCAACCGTGCCGAACTCCATTATCAGAACACCGCCGATAAACGTGTGAAGGACTGCCTTGATCGATTTGAGGATGCCTCCACATTTTGCGAGGGCATTAGCTCGGACACGGAGATTGTCCACTCGTTACCGATCGAGGAGGTTCTCGAGGCGCTCGTCGCAGCGGAAATGGACCTCAATGGTGGGCTCATCTACGGGCCACGCGACCCCGAGGCCTGCGGGAATTGCGGGGAAGTCGTTTCCCAAGACGAGATGTACTTCATGCCCGACGGGTCGATCGTTGCATGTACCTACTGTGTTGACCAGATTGAGTAGGTACACCACGATTTCGAACGCTAGCCGCGTCTCAGATGCTCCGCATCACGTCTGCTTTTTTCTTGTCGTAAGGGCTGTAGTACTTCCCATTCCCGGACTTTCGACGTTGGGACGTTGTGCCGCTTGAGGAGTCGTCATCGCCCCCCGAGTCATCGGTGCCGTGGTCGTCCCCTTCGTCTGTCTCACTATCGTAGTTGACGCCCCATTGCCAGTCGTAGAAGTTACTGAAGTAACGAATCTCAGATCGTAGCGCCTCCACTTTGTTCGTATCTTGCGGGGAGTAGTCGCCCGTGATCTCCGACCCGATAACCACCTTGATTGCCAGCTCGATGTCGCCCATCCAGTGAATCATCATCCCCTCGAGGCTCAGTCGAGATGCATCGCGGGGCTTGTCTAGTGCGTCGACGACCGCCCATCTGAATTTCGATGGATGCGCCTTCAGCCGAATTCGGTTGCAGATGAAGTTGATCTCGTCTTCGGTCAGGTTGTTGTTCTGCTGTTCAAGAATGTTCTCGATCGCTTTGATAGTGTTGTCACTCATGAT
This sequence comes from Saliphagus sp. GCM10025317, assembly GCF_042663665.1. Classification (NCBI taxonomy): domain Archaea; kingdom Methanobacteriati; phylum Methanobacteriota; class Halobacteria; order Halobacteriales; family Natrialbaceae; genus Saliphagus; species Saliphagus sp. GCM10025317. Next base: position 93,614 of record NZ_JBHTAQ010000004.1, on the reverse strand, counting down.
TTGATCTACCTCGATTATCGAATCGGCCCACTCCGGGCCTCGCTGTTAGAAATCCGACGTCACGGCGGGGAGATGACTCTCCCTTAACAATCCCTCTAGTCTAGCTTCTAGAAGACTAGTATCTAGACTTGCAGCTAGTACTAGGCTGATTGAGCTAGTAGTAATACTAACAACTGTGCTGAAATACGATTTTTGTAGGAGTATGGCTTGGGTCGAGCGTAAGCGAGGCCCAAGCCTTACCCTACAAAAATCGTTGGCGGTAAGGAAGGAGGAGACTCTAGAGGTGGATGGTTATTAAGCTAGTGGTCTAGTCTAGAAGGGGAATTGTTAAGGGGGATGAAATGACCGGTCTCGCCGACCGGGACTGATGAGTGCTTCGCGATAGCCCCTCATCACACATGACATCGACACACCGGATGTGTGAGTTCTCGGGCGTTCGTAGGGCCGCACAGGGACTCCGGCGCGATCCACGACACCTTATCGTGTTTCAACAGTCGACCTTCACACGGCGAACTGAGGCGCTTGAGGCGGTCGGCCTCGTGAACAGGTCGCGGTTAGAGAGTTCTATCGTCGTCGGTGGGGGAAGAACATTCGATAAGCTTCCGCGGCCTCGTGCACATGTCGATGGTCTCGTGCAGTCGAGTTCGGGTCGCAGCAGCACTCCTCGCGGACTCCGCACACCACTCCAAGATGTACGATGGAGACGACGGGCTCCTCGGGATTCTCAAATATCTCGGCATCGACGAGTGAGACGACGGCCAGTGACAATCTTGTACCAGACAGAGATAGTGTTGCGCGCAGTTTCAGAACGGTTGGCCGAGGGAGCGAATGAGTTACAACTCGAGGTGCTCGGAATCGCGACCGACGCAGTCACCAGACAGGGCATCGATCGGCTCGAATTCTACCTCCAGAGCTACGAAGTCCCCGTCGACCGCGAGCATAAAGGGGTTCTCCTGGCCGACGCAAAATCCGCGGCCTACGTGGACCGCCCCGTCGTATTCTATCTCGGCCTCGACGAAACGTGGACTCACTCGCCACCTCGTCGCCCGTGGGTCGACCGTGACGCCGAATTCACTCGGAACCTGACGCAGTTTCAGCTTCTCCTCCAGAACGGCACCGAACAGTATTATCTCGTTCAGGATACCATCGGTGGCTCGCCCGCGACGCCGTGTCTCTACTTCGAGGATCTCCTCGAGGACGACTTCGAACGCTTCAGCGATCTCGCCTCAGTGACTCACGGACGGACCTTCGGTGTGACCCGAGACGGGTTCGAGAAGGAATCACTCGACGTCTCAACGACGCAGATCGACACCGTCAGCCAGTCCAGTCTGAGTACGTACGTCAACAGCCCCCGTGATTACCTCTTCAGCCGGCTCGTCGACGGCCCTGATAAGGACTACTTCAAAGAGGGGAATCTCTTCCACGACTTCGCCGAGTTCTACGTCAACCATCCCGACCTGATCGACGAGGAGACCATCGAAGACCTAGTGGACGTGATGCTCGAGGAGGCGGCATCGTTCGTACGGCGCGTCGACCGTCCAACGCGCCGTACCAAGTACCGGATCGGACTCGCAACCATCGTCGAGCTACTCGACGAACGCACTCCGGAGGGTGACGACCTCCTCACACCGAACAGCGGGTGGGGGCAGAATTTCTTCGCGGACCACTTTGGTAGAGAAGTCGACTCCCCGTTCACGGAGCGCTGGTTCGAGAACGAAGATCTCGGACTGAAGGGTAAGATCGACCTCGTCCACGGCCCGACTCACCTCCTCGACTACAAGAGTGGGCGTCGGAAACGGGCGTCCCGCGTCGTCAAGAACTCCGCGCTCGATCCGCCGAACGATACGCCGAACTTCCAGGCACTTCTCTATCTCGCTCACCGCCGTAGCGAGCGTCCGGGCGAGCGCCTGCAGTTCACGTTCTTCCACTTTCTCGAGACGCTCGACGACGTCGTCGCCGGTGAGGCGGACTTAGACGAGACACTGACCACTATCGAGTATCACCCGACCCCGTTCGAGGAGCACGCCCGGTCACGGGCCACGTTCGAAGCGCTTCGCGATGACGGGGCGAAGAACTGCCAGAAGACGCTCTCGAAGATCGAGTACGCTGATTACCAGTCCGCGTTCGAGACGGCCCCGCTACCGGCGACACGCGACAGTGACGAACTCATCGACTCCGAGTTCGGGCAGGCGATGCAAACCCGACTGCAGGAGTGTGTCGGCGAGTACAAATACGTCTCGTCGGGCTGTAAACAGCTGCTTCGCCAGCTGGCACGAGTTCGGAGTCAGAACTACTTCGAAGAGGATCTCGACGCCTTCGAGACGTTCGTCACCGAGCGTATAACTGAACTGAATCAGCGACGGGCTGGCGAAGAACGCTTCCCTGTGAACGGGCTCGCCGGTGAACCGAACTACCGTCGCGTGGACAACCGCGACCTCCTTCTCGACCATGACTGAACCGAATACACGACAGCAGGACCTCATCGACAGCACCGACGGTTTATACCTCGTCGACGCTGGCGCGGGAACGGGCAAGACGTTCACCATCACGCGCCGCTATGCGAACATCGTCGACGAAGACGACGTCGCCCCCGAGGACGTGCTGCTGGTGACGTTCACGAACAACGCTGCAACCGAGATGAAGGATCGGATCGTCGGCCACTGCGAGTACGGGATGCGGGATCTCGCGGACGCGCCGATCCAGACGTTTCACGCGCTCTGTCACGATCTCCTCCAGGAGCACGGCTACGACGCTCCGACGCACCTCGGGCTCGACGACCGCATCACGGGCTCGACACGCATCGTCGAGAACGACCTCGTCGAGGAAGCCCTGTTCGGGGAGTTCGTCGACCGGTTCAGCGACGACCATCCCGAGTACGATGACTACTTCCGTATCGTCTCGAATCCGACTGAACTCCTCGGTCTCATCTCACAACTCGCCTCGAAGGGCGTGTTCCCGACAGCCGACGGCTGGTATCGGAACGGCGAACGGTATCTCGATGGGGATTTCGAGGCGTTCAAATCGCTGTTCGACGAGGTAAATGAGCCACAGAATGGCGGCAGCAAGCAGTCACGCCTTCGCTCGAAGCTCAACAGCTATGGGAAGAACAAATGCTACCTGCCAGATGCCCCCGAGAAGACCGAGATTCGCGGACAGGGCACGAAGAGCGTTCCCGATGCTGTCGCTCGGTTGGTGTTCGACGCTGACCGCGAGGGACTCGAGGCATTCGTCCACGACGTCTACTACGAGTACCTCGAATTCGCGCTCGGCCGGAACTACCTCAACTTCGGATTCCTCCAGCTGTTCGCGTTCGTTCTGCTCTGTGAGGACCACGCGCTTCGTGAGTCCATTGCGTTCGACTACGCGATGGTCGACGAGTTCCAGGACTCCAGCGAGATCCAGTTCAAGCTGACGCTGCTACTCGCGGGCACGAACAACCTCTGTGTCGTCGGCGACTGGAAGCAGAGTATCTACGGCTTCCAGTACGCCGAAGTCGAGAACATCACTGCCTTCGAGGACCGCCTCAATCGGTTCGTCGACGAACTGAACGCCGACCACGAACGGGTCACCTTCGACACCCGGCCGATTCACACCATCGAACTCGTCGAGAACTATCGCTCCACCCAGGAGATCCTCGACTTCTCGGAGCACGGGCTACTCGTCCCGGCGGCGAACCGGGACGACGTCGATGTCGAGACTGTCCGCGACCGAATCGTCTCACTCTTGACCAACGCCGAGCACGAGAACACCCAGATCGAAGCGATCGCGAGCCCGGAGGAACACGAGTCGGTGGTCGCGAAGATCCAGGAGATCGTCGACAACGACGCCTACCAGGTTGAGGCCGATGACGGGTCGCTCCGGACACCCGAGTATCGAGACGTCGCTGTTCTCACGCGAACACGAGAGTTCGGCCGCGATCTGCTGCAGACCGCTGAGGAGTACGGACTGCCGATGGCGTACGAGGGTGGGATCGAGCTGTTCCGCACGCCTCAGGCGAAACTCCTGCTCGCGTGGCTCCGCATCCTCGAATCCGACGCCGACCGCGGCTGGGCGGTCGTCCTCGAGGAAGCAGGCTACACACTCGACGAGATCGAGCACGTCCTGGAGACCGAAGCGTATCCAGAGAACATGCGCTCGTTCCGTGAGCAGCTGGCAGAACTGGAAACACTCGGCGGGGTGGCAGAACGCGTCTTCTCGCGATACGGGTACGACGGTGCCACGGCCGACGTCGTCCTCCACACGATTCAGTCAGTACACACCGCGACGACGCTGACCCGGGGAGACCTCGTCCGGTTCATCGAGCGCGGCATCGAAGCCGGGAGCACCCACGACGTCCACGCGAACGCCGGTGCGAACTCGGTGACGGTCCAGACGATTCACGCAGCGAAGGGGCTCGAACATCCGATCGTCGTACTCGCGAACATGAACAGCGGGCGATTCCCGCCATCGGGGGGAGGGAGTGGAACGATCACGTTTCAGGATCCGGTCGGACTCCGACAGCGGAAACGCTACGCCGATGCTGATGGCCTCCCCCACGTGTACGATGACTGGCGGACTGACGTCCTCCGTCGGTGTCTCCCTCGAGAGTACGACGAAGAGCGCCGACTGCTCTACGTGGCGATTACGCGCGCTGAGAGCCACGTGATACTCTCGGCCGGGGAGGATCCGAACACGTTCCTCGAGGAACTCCCGGTCGAGATCGAAGCGTGGGACACCGAACCCGAGACAGATACTATCGACGAAACCGAGCAGACAGAGTTGTTGATTACGGTACCGACACCAGAGGGACCAATCGGACACTCACCGCATTCACTGATGCGTGAAGACGTCTTCGAGGACGTCGATGATGGTATGGGGAAGGCGTTCGGCACCGACGTCCACGACTTCACGGAAGCGTACGCGCGAGGCGAGGAAGTCGAACTGGAACCTGACGACCCCGGATGGGACGACAAACAGCACGTCGTATCGTTCCTCGACGGGCTGTCAGGTGACCTGCTCGTCGAGGAAGACGCCTATCTCCCACTCGATGTCGACGGGACTCGCGTGATGATCTCCGGGATCATCGACCTCGTCCACGTTCGGCCTGACCGCGTCGAAGTGGTCGATTACAAGACTGATCGTGGTCGACACGCGGAAGCCGAGTATCGAAAACAACTCAGTGTCTACTATCACGTGCTCCGGGAGCTGTATCCTGAGCGTGAGATATCGGCGTCGATCTTCTACACTGCCGACGGCGTCCGTGAAGAGATTGACCCTCTCTCACGAGACGCTCTGACCGATATCGTGAAGGCTGTTTCTGGCTCGGGATCCGCTCCGACCGTTCAGTAACAGTTTTCTACTCAAGTCAGAGCGCAGTTCCGGCTATTGTTTGTATCATAGGACTACTCGTCGGTTAGAAAGAGGACGCTACGCCATGCCCGAAAAGTCAGTAATGTAATATAGTAGGAATGCAAACCAGATCAAAGAACTATCTAGGTATGACATCTGAAGTTGGTTTTCCTCCACACGATATTCGACGACAAGGGGATTTCAGCCGAGTGGTTGGTTTGTTAGCCGGCATTACGGTCATCATCCCAATCAGTGGGGTATTTTTCGGTTCCACATTCCCACACACGATCAAAGTCGTTGGACTCGCACTCGGGGTTGCATTTACCGCTGGTACAGTTCTCTTGACCGGAGTCATCGTCTATCAGGATACGAACTCCATTATAGCGAAGACGGACTGGAAAACAAAACCTGGTCGCTGGGGTGTTCTCTCGGCGGTCGTGCCTCTCGTTGGGCCAGTACTATATCTGCGTAAGCGAAATCGCGCAGTTACTGGAGCTCGACAGCGGCAGTTCTACGAACGCTGTGTAGAATACGACCAGAAGCTCTCGGGCCTCGAGGCACGAATGCAGCCGTATTTTGATATCGCATCCTATCTCACGTATCACGCGCACAAAGACCTAAAGAGTACCCACGAAAGGCTCGTCGAAGACCACCAGCAGATCGCGGAAACAACTGCCAACACGCAAGGGATCGACACGAATGGTCGATTAGACGAATTCGAATCTCGGCTCGAGGAGATACAGGACGTTTTGGCCAACCGTCAGACCTACAATGACAATTTTGTCGACAAGGAACTGATTCGACGACAAGCGTTTTTCTCTGACATCGGTGCGAAGGGCTACTCGCTGAATCGGCGTCAGCAGGAAGCGGTTGTTCGAAATGACACGTACAACCGGGTTATCGCGGGTGCCGGAACGGGAAAGACGCTTGTGCTCACCACTCGCGTGGCGTATCTCATCAAGCATCGGGGCGTTCCGCCTGAGGAGATACTCGTTGCGACGTTCACGGGGAACGCCACCAAGGAGATGGAACAGCGCCTCCAGCGGGATTTTGATATTTCCGGTGTCGAAGTCACGACACTGCACTCGTTTGGCTATAACGTCCTCGAGCAGACTCAAGAAGACCGCCCTGACGTCTTTAATGGAAGCGACCGGGAGCATTTTGTCCGAGACGCGGTCGACCGTGGGATGAAACAAGTTCCTGATCAGTTCTACGACCATCTCACCTGGTTTCTATTGTATCGCGACGTCCCGCCTATTGAGGAAACGGACTTCGAGACGCGAGAAGAGTACGTCGAAACACTTCGACAGAAATCCTATGAGACGCTCCGTGGCGAGAAGGTTAAATCTCGTGCGGAGAAGGTCATCGCTGATTTTCTCCACATTCACCAGGTCGATTATCGATACGAGCAGCGGGTTGAACCGATCAATGCTCAATTACGGTCCGACGATCGCCAGCCTTCGTTCGAACTAGACGAAAGTCGAAGTGACGATACAGACAAAGATGCCTATCGACCGGACTTTTACATCCCGGCAGCGGATCTCTATCTCGAACATTTCGGTATCGACGAGGCAGGAGAGGTTGCGGACTATTTTGAGACGACGACAGATGAATACGTCGAGAAAATCCACTGGGCTCGCGATCAGTTCGCGGAGATCGATGCGACGCTCGTTGAGACCTATCAATTCGAATTCGACGTCGGACGGCTCCGAAAAGCGTTGGAACATCGGCTCACACATCACGGCGTGTCCCTGAACCGGATGTCGTACACGGAACTCGTTGACGAGACCTATGAGATGCACGAGCAGGCCATTCCCGTATGGCAACAGTTGAGCCGCTTTATCGAACTCGCCCGAACGTTCCTAATTCCGCCCTCAGAGATACCCTCTCGGTTATCGATGTCCCGGCCAGCTCAGTATCACTTCGGGATGTGTGGTGGCCTACTTCTATACATGTACGAACAGAGGTTGACCAACACCCGGAGTGTTGATTTCCCCGGTATGATTCACGATGCGACGCAAGCCTACGAAGAGAAGTCGAGGCTCGCACCACAGTTCGAGCACGTCCTCGTCGACGAATTCCAGGATATTGGACAGGACCAACTCCATCTCGTCGAAGCTCTGTCCGGGCCGGACGACGCTCGGCTCTTCGCAGTTGGCGACGACTGGCAGAGTATCTACTCATTCCAGGGGGCCATCGTTAACCTCTTCGTCGACTTCGAGGAGCACTTTGGTCCAGCCGCGACTTCGACCCTCGAAATCAATTATCGGTCCCCATCACAGCTTGTCAGCGCCGGTGCTTCACTCGTCCAGCACAATGACAATCAACTGGAAAAGGCGATTAGTGCCGATTCAGATGTCGAGGCCTCGGTCGTGAAGCATTTGTTAGGTGGCTATACCGAGCGAGATCACATCGAGTATACAGCCAAACTTGCGGTCCACCTCGTCACTTCCTACCTTGAAAATGGATGCGACCCCGACGATATTATGGTCCTGTGTCGCTACGATAATGCGGTCCCCTATCTCGATGCTGTCCGTCGACGGCTCCTAGAACACGGAATTCCGTTTACAAATGCTAGAGGTTCACGATCCAATGACGAAGAAGATGAGAATGCCGTTATTGTAAAGTCGGTCCATTAGGTCAAGGGACAGGAAGCAGACCACGTAATAGTCACACACGTGTCCGAAGATGGGCTAGGATTCCCGGCTACTGACCGGGATTCGAACCTCATGGAGCCTGTACAGGAAGTAGAAATGAACACGATGGCAGAAGAGCGCCGACTGTTCTACGTCGCAATTTCGCGCTCAATCCGGACCCTGGATATCATTACGAAGACGGATAGTGAGTCACGTTTTATCGACGAAATCAACAAATACGTCGATCAAGCAGTTGATGCAAGTAATCTGGTTAACCTTGACGCCGAGAGTGATATCAACGAAGTTAACGCGAAAGTTGCCAAGCTGTGGGATGAGACGCATCCAACAATACATCAAGCCGGTATTTTGGAAGATCAGACGGACTCCATACGATTCGTCTCTTGGGCCAACGCGGAACCCCCGACGCTGGATGAAGACGTGTGGTATCGCCTCAAGGGGATTCATGTGAACGAATACAAGGGCGAACCACAGGTCCAAATCAAGCGATGGACAAAAATATCGGAGATTTTGCCGGAGGACGCCCGTATGAGCATTGAGGACCTTCATCAGCACCTTTCAGAAGTTAACACTCCCGCATAATTACACCAAGACTAACTGATTGGTGAACAGACTCGGTCGTCCGTTATATTGCGTCAAGTGTCTCGGGCTCGGGCTCATCAAACTCGAGGGCTTCAGTGACGGCCTCGGGAAGGTCTGGTCGCGGTGCGGCCTCGTGGCGCCGTACCCGTTCAGATTTTTGCGTCTCTTCGTAGACCGCCCTTGCGATCGGGACACCCCGCAGGAAATTGTGCTCGTAGAGGATCTCGATACCGCGTTCGGTCGGCCCCCAGAACTTCGAAGGAAGATTCCGTGTCGACGCGTTCGGTTCGTGCACGTAGACGTCGAGGATACCAGTGTCTCGCAGTGTCTCGAGTTGGTCGAGGATGGCGGCCTCGTTCTTCGGAATCATGTAGTCGAGCTCAGCCAGCGACACGAGATGGGCCGGGTGGCCGAGGATCAACTGGATGATGAGGTGCCGAGTTTCCTGTGAGAGCAGCTCACGCATCCGTTGCTGCTCTGCAAAGGAATCCTCGAACCCCTCCGGAGCCGTATCGCTCATATCTCGAGGTAGCACTCTCGACTGCATAATGACTTGGGTCAAATGAATCAATGGAATCGGTGTTTGACTGAACGACTTCCGTCTCTTCGAGCTTCACGGACGATGCTACCCGTGGACGACGGAGGAGGAGTTACTCGACGCAACAGACGAGCTTCCGGGGTCGCCCAGACCGGATTGGGAACGACAGTAGGAATTCACTTCAGAGCCAGTGAGCTGATTCCGGCCATTTCCCAGAACCTACGTGCTCCAGATAGACTCAGACCACCACACTGGACGAACTCACTCATCGCCTCCCTACGTCGACAGCGGTTACCTGATGGCACGTCATCTGCGTGGAGTGAGAACGTCGTCGATGTCTATCTCGACCGCAGACACGTGATCGTCGGATTGACGCATTGCCCCGGACCGCTCGAGCAGGGAGATAGCCGAATCGACCTGCTCTTTGATCCGTTTGCCCGTTCGAGAGTAACCGAACAGCCTCGCTGTCTCCAAGACGAGATCCGATCGCGTCATCGATCCACCTTCGTCCAGGATGATGTATGCTGCCTTCGCAATTTCCTGTGGCGGGATCTGATCGATTTTCCGGCTCGCGTGACCTGTATTCGTTCGAACGTACACTGTATCCGTACCAGTCGGCCAGAGGAACCCAGTTTTGAGGCGGAGATTGTCTCTGTGCTGTTCGCGACGGCGGTACCGTTCTAATCGACTCCGGATGTTCTTGCCCAGTCGCGAGACGTCCCATCCAGCGACAACTATCCGATACGCGTTCTCCTCTTCTATCGGTCCATATCGTTCGACAACTTCAGTCAAGTCGTTACAGACGTGCCGTCTACTTGCCTCGTCGAACTCTCCCCAGTGTGAGGAGACTGCATCTGGCTCCTCGTAGTCAATTATCTCGTCCTGATAGCCACCAAGCTCTGCACTCGACATTGGCTCGGGGACTACAGGTTCGACCGCTTCGCTATGGGCTGATTCCGTAACGCCTCCATCAGCTCGACTCGGTGTCTCTGCAAATTCCAGCAACGTCTCGACCTTCTCGTCGATTGCGTCCAGCTGTCCGTTTCGATTCGCCGTCCAGTCCGGTGACCATATCCGATGGATTTCCCATCCGAGGTCTTCGAGGACGGCCTGACGAGTCCGGTCACGGTCCCGAGCGGTCTTCGAGGAGTGATAGGCAGCCCCGTCACACTCGATCCCCAGTATATATTTTCCTGGGTGGTTGGGGTGTTTGAGTCCCAAGTCGATGCTGTACCCCGCGCTCTGGACCTGGGTCTCGACGTCGTATCCCCGGGCACGCAAGGCGTCACAGACGGCTTCCTCGAATCCAGAGTCGAAGTGGTCGACCCCTGTCGACGACGTCTCCTTTCGGAGCGCACTCTCACCAACCTCCGCGTACTCGAGGTAGTGCTTGAAGTCCTCGACACCGCGGCTGTTGGACTTCGTGAGATCGATATCGGAGTGTCGGATCGAGGAGACTACCGTGATTTGGTCGCGAGCCCGTGTCACGGCGACGTTCAGTCGACGTTCCCCACCGCTGTTGTTGAGTGGGCCGAAGTTCATCGTGATCCGGCCTTCGCTATCGGGCCCGTAGCCGATACTGAAGACGAGTCGGTCGCGCTCGTCACCCTGAACGTTCTCCAAACTTTTGACGAAGAATCCCTCCAGTGCATCGTCGGCGTCGATGAAGCTCGCGACCGCTGGCGAACTGTCGCGACGTCGCTCGAGTTCGTCGCGGATCGCTTGCGACTGTGCCTGACTGAAAGCGACTACGCCGAGGCTATCGCTGGGTCGTTCTTCGACGTGTGTCTCGACGAGGTCGACGACACGTCTGGCCTCCGGCTCGTTCGTGCTCGATCCGCCACGGTCGTAGAGGCCATCTTCGACGTACTCGAAGTCGACACCGAGTTCCTCGTCGTCACCAGCGTTCTCGGGGAACGTTTTCAATCGGTTGTCGTAGTACTTCTGGTTGGAGAAATCGATCAGCCGGTTCGTGTTACTCCGGTAGTGCCAGAGCAGGCGTTTTTCGGGGAGAACTGACGCCGCCTCGTCGAGCACGCTTTCGAGATCCTCCACAATGCCGTCGGCGCTGTCGACGCCGGCGTTGAAAAACGAGGTCGGCGGGAGCTGTTTCGTGTCCCCGGCAATGATCGTCTGGTTGGCCCGGATGAGGCTACTGACCGCATCTTGTGGCATGATCTGCGATGCCTCGTCGAAAATGACGGCGTCGAACCCGATGGTTCCGTGCTCGATGTACTGCGCAACCGAGAGCGGACTCATCATGAGACACGGCTTGAGCGTGCTGATCAACGACGGAGCGTTACGGAAGAGCGTCCGAAGCGGCTTGTGTCGTTGACTCTTGTTCATCTCCCTGCGGAGGAATACCTGCTCGGAACTCTTTGCGTGCTCCAGTTCGATCTGTGGATACTGCTTCGTTACCTCGTGTTGGATTGCGACCTTGGCGTACTCTTGCTGTTGCTTATCGAGAGTGCGGAAACGCGAGAGCTGGCCTTTGATTTCGGTCGCGCTGAACGATCCCAGGTCAGTGCGGTCGTAAACAGCGTTCAACCACGCAGTGAAGAAGGCCTTCTCGAAGCCCGCTGGGAGGACATCGGCGTCGTGCTTGCCGCCGAGGAACTGTTCGAGATAGGTGGCGACTGCAGGACCCGACCCACGAGCCTCATCGAGACGCTGTGAGAACTCGACCCATCGCTTGAGTTCGTCGATCGAATCACCGAGCGTGACGAGGCGGTCTTTCAGTGCTGTGAACGGAGCCTGGTCGAGGGACGCTCCCTGGATGCTGAATTCGTCGACGTCGATGATAGCTTCGAGCTTCTGTCTGGTCGTAGACAGCGCGTCTATCCCTTCAGTTGCTCCGGTACGGACGGGCGAGCCAGGTTCATCGAACCGACCCCTGGTGATCGCCTCTTCGATGTGATCCGTATCGAAGCCGTCCAGGGCACGGAACGCGTCGACCCACTCGTAGACCTCCCAGACGAGATCCCAGTCTGTCTCTGCCCCTTCGTAGAGGAACCCAAGCTGGGTACGGATGGCGTCGTACTCCGAGCGCTCCGCTTCCAGAGTTTCGAGCTCCATCAGGGTACGTGCGTCCTCGAGGAGGTCCTCGTACCCTGGATCGTACTCGTCTTTCGTGTGGTCGAGCAGTCGTCCACGCAACGAGCGGTACGAGGGTCGAACGATCTTGAAGAATCCATACCCCGATAGCTCTGCGTAGAGTTTGTCGCCATCTTCTGCGAAGAAGCTCTGCTCGTAGTTGGCCGCGAGCTGTTGGCGAAGCTCGAGGATTTCTGTTTCGTGCTCCTGGAACCGTTCCAGGCGTGATTCTCGAGCGTAGAACGATTGTTCGAAGAACCGTCCCTCCAGAGTAATGTCTGGCAAGTCATCGAGGAGCCTGACCAGCTCGGCCGCTTGTTCGAACTCGCTCACTGTCGTGACCGAGACGTTTAGAAAATCAGCCACGGTGGACGACGCTTCCTGTACCACCTCGAGAGACGTCACGGCGACCTCGAGATCTCGTTCGACAGTCTCGGCAGTATCGATTCGCCAAGAGTCGATCGCCGTCGATCTCCAGGGGTGGTTCGTGTAGTTCGTCACCTCGTATTCGTACTCGGACAGGCGCTGAAGGACGTCGAGCATCTCGTCGACGTCTGTATCGTCGTACTCGAGGGGAGCCTCGAGATCGAGCGAGAACGAAGGTGCATCCGGGTGCTGTGCGACACGGCCCATCGCGTCGTAGACGGTCGTCTCTCCGCCTCCCGGGCGGGTAAAGAGGAGATCACCGTACTGGTTCAACTCACGTCGAACCGACGCCAGGTTGGACGTGACGTCGTCACGGTCAGATGGATACCGAATGGGGTTCGACCGAAGCTCCGATGCGAGACTTTGGAGGACCGCTTCTTTGTTCGCCTTCTCACCGTGGGCTTCCAAACAAAATCGGCCGAGACCGATGTCGTCCAGTCGGCTCTTCACGACGTCCAGTGCCGCCTGTTTCTCACTCACGAAGAGTACGGTCTCCCCTGCGGCCAGCTTTTCAGCGATGATGTTCGAGATCGTCTGGCTCTTCCCAGTCCCGGGTGGCCCTTGCAAGACGAAATCGACTCCCCGTTTGGCTGCCTCGATCGCCTCCTGTTGGCTCGAGTCAGCTTCGAGGACCTGGAAGACGTTTTTGGGTGGAACCGCTTCGTCGAGTTCCTCAGCCCGTGGGGATTCCGGTGGATCGCGGAGTGCTGACGGATCTCCGTTGATTGCCTTGATTAACGGATGTGCTTTGACGGCCTCACGATTCTTCTCGAGATCCTCGTAGAGCGTGTACTTCGTGAAGTCGAAGATACCGAGCAGGACCTCGCCGTCGATTCGCCACCGGTCGAAGCCCGAAATCGCCTCGTCGACGAGTTTGACCGACGCGGCGAGATGTTCGAGCGAGTACGCCTCGTCCGACGGAAGCGCCAACCCGCGTTCGTGTTCGAGCTTTTTTCGAAGCGCCGGGTTCAGCTTGAGCTCGAAATCAGCGACCGAGAGTTCGTAGTCGTGTCGCTCAGAATCGTTCGACGTCTCTCGTTCCAAGTCCACTGAGAGGAGAAAGAGTGGAGAACGGAGCGGTTCGTCGCTGTGTTCGACTTCGAACCATCGGAGCGTACAGAAGCTGATGAACAGAGCGTTGACACCCTTCTCTTCCATCGCCCGTTTCTGTTTCAGGCGAAGGTTCTGGAGTGAACGGGCCGTGCTCTCTTCGGACCGTGTCGACGCGATTTCGTTTGACTGGATCTCACTCTCGTCCGGTGGAGCTCCACCGTGATCACTGTGAGCGGATTTCCGGATGTAGAGTGGCTTCTCCGCCATCAGTGTCTCTGCGATCGCGAGCGCATCAGCTCTGTATAGTGGAAGGGACTTCGTTTTCGTCGGGGAAAAATCGACGAGCTTGTTCCGCTTCGTGAGGTCCAGTAGCTGTTCTTTCCAGCTATCGATTCGTCGGTCGAGTGCGTCAGCTCCCGTGGACTGTTCGGTGGTCTGTGATGGCTCCAGATCTGCTGCAGAGAGATCGAGGGCTTTGGTCGATGCCCCCTCCCAAAAACGCTCTGCTGGCCGGTCTAGGTTTACCACTGAGTCCCGACCCGTGTTATTGCTGGTGCCGTCGGTCGGTTCCTGCGTATTGACTTCCCCGTCAGCATCGTTGGTATCGCTCGAGCTAGTGCATTCGTTGCATACCTGGCCTGCTTCTCCGTCTTGCATCCACTGCGGTAACGTTCGTCCACAATCTGTACACGAAAATGTCGCAGACTCACTCATTGCTACTGTCTGTTCTATTACGAGATGGTTCCCACAGGCCGAGTATACGGAGTCTGTTCATTGATTATCTCCTGAAGAAGTCCGAACGTACTTATCAATTCCGGCGGAATACCGCTGGACAACGTTGCCACTTGCCTCGAGTTCGTGCTCATCGTCGTGAGCCACGCACCGACCATTCTCACCGACCTCCGGACATCGCAGAGCTCGCTTGCCATCGTTCGTATTCGATCCCGGGATGGCGAACGGCTACCCGTCGGAGCGATTCGTACACGACGTAGAGTTCGCCGACCATCGTGTGGGCGCTGTCACGGATAGCTGCGAGTTGGTCATCTGGATTGGCGTCCGTCGACGACAGGTGGTGGTGCGGAGACCAGAGCTGGGTGACGTGACTACTCCCACGACTGAAGTCGTGGGCTTTCTCCTCGGATCTATGTAAATCGATACCTGTGACCCCCTCTGATTGGCATAGTGACTGGTGTACAGCGCTCTGTGTCACGTTTCGATCTGGGCGAGGGCCCACGACGCCCTTTCACGGACGTCCGCGTTCTCGTCGTCGTGTGCTCGCTCCTCGAGCGTCGAGACTGCGTCTCGAGCGGAGAGATACCCGAGTCCCCAGCAGGCGTTCTCACGGACGAGGGGGCTTTCGTCCGACAGTAACTCGAGAAACGTCGGTGTGAGGTGGTCGACTGAATCGGGAAAGTCCTCGGCCACCCGACTGAGAGCACCGCTCGCATTGATTCGCGTGTAGGTATCGTCGACGGTCAGCAATGTAGCGATTGTCTCGGTATGTGGCTCGACCACGTCGGTGTGGATAATCGCCACGTCACCGACCAGGCCGATCGCGTTGTTCCGAAGTTTGGGGTTGGCAGCATCGAACAAGGTCGCCACGTCGTCGACGATGTCGACACCGACACTCGGATATACACCAGCGATGCGACCGAGCGCGGCGCTCGCGCTCAATCGAACCCCGTCGCATAGTGCATCGTCGAGGATAATCGTCCCCAGTGTCTCCGCAACTGGTTTGACCGCTTCCGGATACGTACAGGTGATTCCCGAAAGCGCGTACACGGCGTACTGATATCCATCGGCTCGATCCTCGACGATCGTTGCCAACGCGGGAACTGCACCCACGACGTCGTCAGGAGATTCGTCGGCAATCGCGGCGATACACCTGGTCGCTTCACGTCGAACGGAGACGACGTTCGAATCCAGGTGTGACACGAGTTCCACTGTGAGCGGCGCGATCGAGCCTGGGTCGGTCTCGCCGATAGCTCGAAGAGCGATCAGCGCATCAGCCCGCCCGACAAGTGTCTCACGAGCCAGTAGTGATCGGAGGATCGGGATCGCTGGCGTACACTCCGCTGGACGTACCTCGGCCACTCGACGCAGTGCTTGTAGTGCGACCTGTTCCCGAAAGGGGTTCTCGTCTTCACGATCCAGGAGCGTGAAGAGCGACGAGAGCTGGACCGCATCGGGATTCGCCTCGGCTAATCGGCGTAGCCCAGTTGCTTCCTCGGCAGATGTCTCTGCACGTGCCGTGTACAGTTTCGCTGGTGGCTCGACGACAGCGAGCAAGTCGATCGCGTCGACGCCGACGGTGAACTGATCACGTTGTGGCTCGACTGGTGTACACTGAATTGCCGGCGCGGCTGATAGCCGTTCGAGCGCTACCGCAGCGAGCGAGACGCTGTGACACAGTTCCCGTCGCTCGGATCCATCGGCCGTATACGTGAGTTCGAATCCGGGCGCATCCCTGTGGTCGTTGAGGAACGTCGACAACATCGAGGGGTTGGCTGGCGTAATCCCAGCGGAGGATGGCAGATCACTATCCGTCATCGGCTGTCGTTCCATGGAAGGCCGGGATGGATCTCGCCTCGTTCGACCGCTGGAACGAACTCCCACGCGTGGTAGTGGTCCCACTCATCGACGTCGTTCAGGTCGAGATCGTCGACGACGATATAGCCGTCCGCTTCCGGGTGTAAATCGGCGATCAGCGACAGCCGTTCCCGGCGAAGTGGGAATTTCTCGTACCGGCCATTGGGTTGTTTCTTGCCGAGCCAGTACTCCCAGTCGTCGGGGTGGCGGCCGACGATATCGACGACACCAGGAATCGCGGCCTCCTCGGCGAGGGTCTGATTACCGATGGCGTACACGGCGTGGGGCGTCTCGTGGGCGAGGTGGCGCACCCAGTCCAGTGGGACGGCCTCGTGACGCGGGTGAGGATTCACGTCGACGGTCCAGTCACGGTCGAACGCGAACACGAGCATCAGTCAGTCACCTCCTGTGGCGTCGCGGGCGCTTCCTGGCATAACGTCTCGAGGAGGTCCACCTCTTGTTGCATCGTTTCGTCGTCCACGGCTTCTATCTCGGTTTCGAGGTATCGTCGAAGCTGATCGAACCGATCGGCGTAGCGGTCAGGGACGACCAACGGGACTGACTCGCGTTCGTGTTGGCCGCGTTGATCGGGGAGCAACCAGTCGTCGACACCGGTCGCCGTCTCCGCTCGGTCGTGGAGATCCGCTGCCCACGCACGGAGTTCACGAGCGTACCTCGTCAGCGCGACGGCCTTCCGAACGCCACCGTGGTCGTACGTTCCGGGTTCGTCGGGAACGTCGACGGCTACGCGTTCGGAGTGCTCGTCACCATCTCGTTCCGTCCACGATGCGACCAACTCGAGGTCGGCGTCCGGGTCCGTCTGTTCGAGCCGAACGAGGATCACGCCACCGCGAGCCTCGCCGTCTTGCTTGGCAGATGGGAATAGCGTCCCGACGTGCATGAGTCGGTCCGTCGCAGTGTCGGCAGACGGCGAGCCGTAGACCGCTTCGACGGTGTAGCCGCTGGCGTCGAGCTCGAGGTGGAGGTCGTAGACCAGGGGCGTAACCATGTAGTCGAATTCCTCACCGAGTCGGCGCTCGAACTCGCTGGCCGAGTGGATGAAGTAGTGGTTCGCCCCGCGGATGCCCGACAGCGTGTCCGCCAGTTTTGCGTTTGCATCGAGCCCCATCCCGATGAACGTCGTGTGGATTCCGTCGACGGCGGCGTCCGCGAACAGGCTGGTGAGTTCGTCCTCCTCGGTCGTTCCCGTGTTGGGCATCATGTCGGTCATGAAGACGACGCGTCGCTCGACGGCGGGATCAGAGATTCCGTCCTGTAGCATGTCGACGGCCGCTTCGAAGCCATCTTCGAGATTCGTACTCCCATCCGCGGAGATCTCCTGGATGTGGCGGCGAATCGCCCGCATATCCGTTGTTCCGACGTCGCGGAGGGGCTTTGCGACGTGAGCGCGATGATTGTAGAGGACGACACCCAGCCGGTCCTCGTCGTGTAGTTGTTCGGTGAGCGCGCACAGTGACTGTGTCGCCGCCTCGAGTTTCGTCGCTGCGTCGTTCTCGGCCTCGTGCTCGCGACCCTGTTCGTCGTAGTAGTACGCGTCGAACGGACTGGACATGGACCCAGAGACGTCGAGGACGGCCACGAGGTCGAGCCGTGGCCGTTCGAACTCGTCGATCGAGAGCGTCGAGTCCAGCCCGACCGACAGGTACCGCTCGGTCTCACTGCTGAGAGGATGGTCGCTCACGGCAGCCGCGTACCGTGGCGCGAACAGTGCGTCCGATGCCGACCGATCACTCGTCTCGAAGTGATAGTCGTAGAACAGTCCCTCGTCACTGATAGCCTCTGGCTGTGGGGTGTACCCGTGCTCGACGTTCTCTCGGAAGTTGTCGACGTCTTTCGCCCCACCAGTGGCGAGTCCAACCGTCTCCGGACTTGCCATGTTTGCACTGAGTGGGGCCGGTGACGCGTTCTCGACATTCTCGAGTACTGGCCCGTCCTCGAGTTCGTACGCATCGACGTACCGACCGCAGGACTCACAGACGTAATCGGGAGGCGCAACCTGCCCCTCGGTATCCATCGGTGTCCAGTCGTTGACGCGCCCGGAACTGCCGTGTACGCGACGAATGGTCGCCCTGGCATCGAGAATCCCGAACGGCTCGTCGATAGAGAACTGCGACGCAGCTTGGGTGACGACTGACCCAGCAGTGTCGACGACCTGTCCCGGCCGTAGCGCCCCGTCACAGGTGGGGCACTCGGAATCAATATTCTCTGATGTGGTGATTGGGGAGGCACCCAGCAGATCGGTGAGCCGATGCGTTCCTCCCGTCTTTAGATCCAGGAGTGGTTCGCTATCGGGCGTTGTGAGGACCGTGAATTGCTTTCCGGAGGTGTCAACGACCAGCAACCGGTGGACGCGTTTCCCGTCACACTCGACGACTCGTCGGGTGATGAATTCGACCTCGATGTCGAGCCGTTTCCCATCCGCTATGTCCGCATACCTTGTATCCATGTGTTTGTTTCGACTGTCGTTCCCCGGACAGTCAGCGGGTGATCGACGACGATCTGGTCGCGTTCTCGATCGGGAAACCAACACTACGATGTACCTTTTTCCACCTTCACACTCAATAGTGTGTCCCAAGAGATGATAAATCCTTCGGAGGTAAGCAAGCTATAGTAGATAGTAGCGAGAAAAGATACATCCCGATGTATCTATCCGCGGTTAGGGAGAGTAGATCGCGTTAGAGGAGGGAATGCAGCTAGATAATCGACTCTATACTGTATAGTTTCACGTCGAAACAATCATTGTGACGGACGTTCTACAGGGTGACAACAAGACCATGCCTATCGATGCCAGTGACGCACTCGTGCGAGCCCTCCACGATCACAACCCGTGGTGGGATCAGGGGACAGAGGCGTTCTCACTCCCTGCTCGCCAGAAAAGCGACTTCTATCATCTCGCTCGTCCCGACGGCTCCAGCAGCCAGTTCGAAGATCAACCGCTTTTCGGGCTCGTTGGGCGACGCGGTGTCGGGAAAACGACTCTCCTCCACCAGTTCGTCCATCATCGAATCTCCGCTGGTGACGCCCCGGAGCGATTTCTCTACCTTCCGTTCGACGCAGACCCGCTCTATCAACTCCAGTCGGACGACCAGCTTCGACGGGCCGTTCGGTACTACCAGAGCCGAATTCTGGGCCCAATCGCGCCGGGCCACCCACACTTCATCCTGCTCGACGACGTTCACCAGATCGAGCACCCGAACAAACCGACTATCGATGGATGGGGCGTCCCCGTCGTGGAACTGCTCGAGGACGTCCCGGGCCGACACGTCGCTGTGACTGCGAGCGCCGGCATCCAGATCGAACGAGAACTCGAGAGCGTCGGAATGCCAACCGACGACTACGATATTCAGCCGATCCTCCCCGAGAAATTTCGGGACTATCTGTTCACGCTGTATCCAGACCTCGAGGAAGGAGAGACGCGCGTGAGCCCCACCTCACTGCGGACTGGAGCGAACAGCTTGCCAGCTGCTCTCCAGAGTGGCGATGTCGGTCCGTTCGTCGAGGAACTTCGACAGAAATACGAGCAAGTTGCGGACGTCGAGCGACGCATTCAGTCACAGGTCGTCGACTACCTCGCGATGGGTGGCACCATCAGCTACGACCTCGACGGAGCGGCGGAGTCGGCGGCGGATCTAACGCCGAGTGACTACGCACGGCTTCGCGAGGACGTTCGTGACGCCCTGTACCAGGAAGTCCCCGGCTTCGAATCGATTCAGACGATTGCGGACCTCGAGCGTCTCTGTGCGCTCGCAGCTCGGAACCGTGGAGCCGAACCGTTCCGCTATCAAGAACTCGTGGAACTGTTCGACGTCGACCGGCGGACGATCGCCGATAGCTACCTCCCCGCACTGGCAGAACTGTACCTGCTTACCGGCATCACTGAGTACGACAACAGTCGGCCTCGAGCAGTGCGGCTCTACCTCCGTGACACGGGCTTGGTGACCGCGCTAGCTGATGGTGACGCGACGACCGTCCGCAACGATTTCGACCGTGAAGCTGACCTCGCCCGCGTCGCGGCGTTCGATCACACGATGCGGTTCGCCTACGGCACTAATGCCATGCAAGACAACGACGTGACTCCATCCGTTCAGTACTGGCGCGGACGAGACGGGGAGGTCGACTTCGTCTTCGAAGTGGGTGGTACGCCCGTTCCGATTGGACTAGCGTATCAGTCACGCGAGCGCGAATCGACGCTTGCAGCAGTTCGAGAGTTTAAAGAAGCGTACGACGTACCTCTTGGGTTCCTTCTTGCAGGGGACACAGTTCGTGGTAGACAACCCATCGAAAATCTCGGTGAGGGAATTATACAGCTTCCGTACTGGTTGTACTTGCTCATCTGTTAGATCGTTATCTAAGGGCACTCTGAGTAGTCTACACGCATCTTTAGACGAGAAATTCAAGCGACCTGATCGTTCTCCAAACAGGCTTACTCCCTTCCCGAACTGGTACTGGCTGCTGTCTTCTCCGATCGGTAACTCCACTGGGTCGAGAATCGCAACTACACGCCGATCAATGGGCTAACCAGAGTACAGAAGCCTCTCTCGAGTTCACTCGTAGCCGAACGTCTCCAGAATCAACTGGGCATACTCTTCTGCCGAGAGCTCACCTGCCGCGAACGCGCTCGCCCACTCGGCGTCAATTATGTAGCCGCCGAGGTCGCGATTTTCCTCGTCGAGAAAGATCACGTGCGCCAGCTCGGCTGGATACCCTGCGGCGATGAGACTCGCGTATGCCCCAGCGACGGTCGTCAACTCGTCTAACTTTTGCCATCCAGCAGGGTTTCGTGTCTGATAGTCCAGATAGAGCCGATTCTCGACCAACTGTAGATACGTGACGGTCATGCCACGTGTCTCGAGCGACTCGCCGAACGACTCGAGTGACTCGATCGACTCGTCCAGCTCGATCGTAAACTCGTAGAACGTCCACGGCTGGACTTCGACCATGGCGTTGTTACGATCGAAAATCCACGCATAGACATCGCACGTATGACAGCCACCGTCGATCTCGACGGCCGCTGCATCCTCGTGGCCGTCGATCTCCGACACCCCAACGAGACGATCCCACTGGTGGACCCACCAGACGACTCGATCGAGGGCGGCATCACGGCTCTCGACGTCGAGTTCGAAGGCGTGGGTACGATCGGGAGTCGTCGCGACCATCCCGGTGTCCGGACGGCGTTGCGTAGCCGTTGGTGGGGCATCCCCCGTCGTATCGACCGTTACTTCCCAGTTCGCTCGATAATTCGACCCTGTCGTGGCGACCGCCCCGAGCACGTCGTACGTTCCCTCGGCGTCGAACACGTGCAGCCAGTAGCTGGTTTCGAGTTCGTCCGTATAGGCAGCCGTCCACGGCCCGTCCGGTGCATACTGATGGACATCGTTGAGGAACCAGTTGGTTTCAACGACGTCGTGATCATCGTCGAGCCTCTCGGGAACTTCGAACATCACCGTCGTTCCCGGCTGGACGGTCAGTGTCGGCGCTGGTCGCTGTAACTCACTGTCGAGGTCGTCGATGCCAGCCACTTCGACCAGTTGCTCGTCTGAGTCTCCGCCAATAGCGACGGTGACCGTGAATTCGACGTCTTGCCGGACGGGGTAGGTCGGATACGTCAACGTCATCTCGTTCTCACCCGGGTCGAAGAGACGAGAGCGACCGCCTCCGACTGGCTCATCACCGATCAGGAACTCGACGTCCGCGCGAGTTTCTGTAGAACCCGGATTGGTGACACCGACCCGTACTTCGAGAACATCGCCTGCCTCGATCGGTGCGTTCGTTCCGAGAATACGAATCGTGAGCGGAGCCGTCGCGCCACGAGTGATCGGCTGAAGGACAGACGCACTGAATCCTGCTCCCAGTCCCGAAAGATAGCCGCGGCGATTCATACCCATCTCCTCTCGAGTGGTGGATGATCGCTGTGAGGTGTCGTGGAGTACATCGGTTAACACGGATGAGCATACTGCTCGGAGCGCTGGCTGATCCCGATATTGACGTCTCCATCTTCGGCGTCAAGCTGGCGAATGGAGCCACTGAAGAAGTAGGTCTGCCGGTCACCGCCGGAGACGTACGTGGAGAGATGGGAGTCGAACGCGTCGGTCTCTCCTTGTGGGGCACAGGGCGTAGCTGCAAGTTTCCCCGACACGGCGATCTCGACGTGTCGCTTGCATGGTGAGCAGTTGTGGATGGTGATTGCGCCGGGCGCCCACGGCGCATGACACTCTCGACACGTGATGAACTCCTTCGAGTGCTCACCACATTTGAGCGTGAGTACCCGCCCGTCTTTCTCGTAGACCGACTTGGCTGGTATCTGGTCCTTTGTCGTGATCGTGTCAGTCTTGGAAGTCCCCTTCTCACATTCAGTATCATGATCGGCAGTAGTGGTTGGGACAATCGCTCCAATCCCGACAGCCCCCGTAGCGGCGAGTAACGTCCGCCGAAGGTAGGTACGGTGTTTCTCGTCCATGTCATCTCACACCACAATACCTACTCAGGCGCGAATAATGAAACCCAGTTCACATGATCTGATCAGTCACTGCATGTGTTCAGGATTACTGTCTCTCCGAAGTGGGAAGTCGACTGTCTATTCATGTTCTCACTGCGTCAGAAGGGGCTTTCCGTTTATCGAGAGTTCCGTGAAGTCGTTCTGATGTGTGCCGTCTACAACATCAAACGTGCTGTGAGCTGTGTGAATCAACCGCGTACGACGATTTACCACCGCTAATTCCTTTGTATGTCCGTGCAGTGACGGACGGCATCACGTGGACACAGAACTGTCGGTGACGAATTGAGGATTAAGCGACTTGTCTCACGGACATTAACCAACGACGAAGGGACATTTACTTCGCCTCAAACGCGAACTCGAGACCAAGACTGTCGACGTTCGAGCCGCAGGTCCGATTGATACGTCTTAGTGAGTTCGAGTTGGGTACCTAGTCTTCTCAACGCTCGCACTACGAGCGTCGTCGAAGCTATCACTCTCGAAGGTACTGAACGTAACCCCGGAAGGTTAGGGTCGGTGGTTCTACCTCGTCGAGGTACGAGTCCACCGCCGAAGTAGCACCTCCGAGCGACGAAACTCGATCGTGGTACCTCTCGGTACCAACTGACGTGATTCGTTCACACTCGAGCAATCTCTCTGTGAACGACTCGAGATCGTCTCGCGTAGGGGCATCGAGAGACACCAGGTGATCAGAACTCAACTCGTACAGTGGAGAGTAGGTACCCCGAATTGCGACTTGCTCGCCACCACCATCTAGTAACTCTGGCGTTCCCGTAACGAACAGTGTAGTGTTGGCTGGCAGGTCTCGGATGAACTCGTGAATTGCTTCGAAGTGAGCTCGTGTTCGATTCGCCTTCTCTAATTCGTCGACAGCGATGACTAGTCGATAGCCGCTGAATCGAGCGAGCTCAGCGAACAGGTGTAGTACGTCCTGTGCGTTCTCGTCTGTAATCTCGGTGTCGGGGAACTCCTTACTGAAACTCCGGCTTCGACTGCCTGTCAGGTTCGCTTCTCCGATATCGACGAGCTGTTCTGAGAGTGATTGCGGGATAGCGAGGTTATCGACGATCGTCCGTAGGACTGATAGAATGTTGGGTTTGACTCGGTCTTCTGTCGTCTCAAACCCGCGACTTTCCAAATGGTCGAGAGACTGTGTCTCGATCGTGTGGAGGAACGTTGCCCAAAGCTCGTCGACGCCGTTTGCGAACTGATCTGTTTCGAGTGTTCGCGGGGTCTGTAGTCCGCTCCGAATCGCGCTGACGAGAGTACCCTGATCGAGGAAAGTCGTTTCGTCGTCGAGATCGATGATACTGACTGCAGAGGCTGGTGCGAGCTCGTCCCGGAGCCACTGGAGGAAAAACGACTTTCCAAATCCTAGTTCTCCCTCGATGAACACGTACGAGGTTTCGCGATCGAGATGCTCCATGGCGATAGCCAACTCCTCCTCCCTATCCACCGCAATCTGTGAACAGGCCCCGGGCTCGGTCGGAGGCATACTCGCTCCGAGATTCGAGAGGACGTGACGTGCTAATCCTTCGGTGAGCTCGTCCGGAGGTGAGAAAATCTCGTCTGGCAGGCTCGTCTGTGGTTCCCACTCACTAAAAGTGGATTTGCCATCTAATGGAGCTACAAGCCGGTAAACGCGTGCCGTATCCGTCGTTCTGCTATCGCGTACTACCTCGATTACGTCCCCCTTCCGAACTGGGAGTCCCTCGAGCCCTGGATCCGAATTTTTTATTTTAGGAAGGTGTGTTTTATCTATATCGTACTCGTCGAAAACAGATTGTGCTTCGGTTTTGGAGATGAGTCTGTGTTCAGGAACTAGTCTATGGCGGGTCTGTCCATCGATTCCCGAAGCCGTGCTGATAGCGAGCCACGAATCCTCGATAGGTCTGAGCGCCGTTAGACACTCCGGACAGATGTACGCACCCTTAACTACCTCTCTACTACAAGAGGGGCAATTATCCATACTCGTTGAAGAATCTCCCACTACTATACGTTTTTGTCTGACGTCTATCTACAGATGAGCGAGGCGAGTTCCTCGGGGCTCGACCCCGAGGCGGTTCACTTGTACCGGCGTACGACAGTGATCAAGTTGGGCCCGTCTTGACCTTCAGGTTCCAGAAGTAATCGTCGTGGGCTGAGTGCACTCACCGATTCCCCGCCGTGAGCTCTAATCGCAGTATCGACCATTTCTGATGCTTCGGACGCGTTGATATTGATCTCGACATCGTCGGCGGTCGAGACCAGCCAGGCGACTTTGTGTATCAAGTTCTCGTAATCCGACTTCGTCAGCGGACTCAACTCGAGTTTCTTCGCGTTGTATCGATCGGTGAGGGCCCCGTGTCCCGTCTCTTCGATTAACGAATCCCACTTCGGAGCGTTGCCCACGAAGACGAACATCATCCGCGAGAATTGATCTTTCTGATAGCTCTTGTTGAAGAGGTCGATCAACCGCTGTGTAGTCGCATCGTCTGGGTTCCAGTCCATCTCTTCGGCGACCTCGTCGATTAACACGACGAATCCCTCGTACCCCAGTTCGACGATGAGCGATCGGATGTGTTTGAGGTATTCGTACTCGTCCTCTCCGTCGTTACCGATCCGGTCGTAGCCCTTCTTTCCTATCGCGTGTTTCTCTGGAAGTGCAATGTTTTTGCCTTCCAAATAGCCGATCGCCCCCGACAGAACGTTCCGGAACTCCAACTCTTGTTCGTCCCGTTCGACGTATACGCTCCCGTTGTCACGGACTTGCAGAAGATCGTCGAGTATCGTGTATATGCTGTGACCCAGGAATCCTCGACGAGCGGCGGTTTCTTCTAATCTGTCTCGGTCGAACTCGTCACAAAATTTCCTGAGAACCTGCGCTAGTCCCGATCCTCGCTCGTCGGGAAGTCGCACGTTCTGGACGGCTTTTTTGTAAAATTCTGTTTTATCCGAGAGGTTTCCGACGTCGGGGATATCAAGTTCAGATCGAGCGAGGTTCTTCTCGAACGCGTTCTCTGCGATCAAGTTGATGAAAAACGATTTGCCGTATCCGAAATCGCCGAGGACGAAGAATATCTGTCCGTTCCCGTACCGGAGACTCTCCATCCCTTCTATCCCATCCTCACAAATTTCGTGTTCTTCGGCTTCTCTACCAACCCGCACGTACTCGATGTGTTCAGGTTCGGGCGGCATTCCGTTACTGATACGGTTTAGGATGTTACTCGCGGTACGTCGATCCAAGTCGGGCCGGTCGTCTCCTGACGGACTGCTAGAGGCCATACCAACTAACTACATATCACTTACTTGTAATTCTACCGCAATGTACCGGTCGTTGCCTACTTTGACTCCGGTGTACGGATCCGTCCCTTTACGGTGATAGGTACTACCCGTTCGCTCTAACCGTCGTTTCAATTTCTGACTGCCTAACGCTCGACGAAGTCCCTCGCTAGCTTCCTGTTTTGTGCCTCTGAAGAGAGTTGGTACACCAGGGAGGGTGAGGCAGAACTCAATCAAGTCGTCGAAGTATACGAGACTCCGATCGTCATCGGCTCGGGTCTCTCCGTACAGAACTATTAGATCGTACAGTAGATCCACGTCATCGTCGACAGATTCGGAGACTTGTGGGCTAATTAACCCCGCGAGTGAGACGAGTACCTCGTCGGCGGAATTGCTGATAGTCGGGCGTGAGACCTGTCGTTCGTTGACCCGAACGTCACGGTACGGCATGTATATTTTGACGTCAACTGTTTCCTCTAGATCCAGTCTAATGTTTCGAGCCTGCATTTCGAGCGTCGAACCCGATTCGTCACGTGATTCTGAAACCTCGAGGACGATGTCGGCGGTCAGTCCCTTCTTGATTGCATCTACTAATGTACTCGAGTAATGATCCCACGCGCGCTCTACGTCACGTTCGAGTTTCGCGTACAACGCCGTTGTTGCTGGTCCTTCGTCTCTGAGTTCCTCCATCAAATCTTGTTTATCTTTGATCAACCGGAGTCCCGCTTGACTCGTTACTCGGTGAGTCGAGAGAATTGCTCGCCAGTGCTCTCGATACCACTCCGGATCACGGGCATCGGAAGAGTGTTCGATCTCCGGTGTACTGGAGGAGCTGGTATCGGCTATTTGAGATGGAGGGAGGAAGCCCTGATAGAGGAGCATTCGCTCGGCAAGTTCGTGAGATGAGACCTCTGTTACGTTGGACAAGCGCTCTTCTACGAGTTTAATCAGCTCGAACCATCGTTCCTCGTCGATCTGATCGGCATCGAGGAAGGTTTCGATGGTATCGACGAGTACTTCGCTCGGATCACCATCGACTGGAACGCCATTTAGATGAAGATCGAGGAGTGCCCCCTCGTGGTGGAGGACGAACTCGCGGATTGCATCGTCTTTCCGTGCTACCCGAACACGAGGGAACGAACTACGCTGGGACCTATATCGGTCGTATTTTGGATGGGGTTTGACTGTATTATCCCACAGCTCCTCGAACTGGTTCCTGGGAGCACCCTTGAGTTTCTGCTCTGAATACTGGTTCTGTAAGCCGTGTTCGATTGCGTCGACGAAGTGGGTTGCGTATTCGTGCTCGGGAGAATCGAGGTGTCTCAAGTCGAATGCCGTCGCTGTGGCTGTACGAGCGACGTCCTGTCTAACTGTTCCTGAATCGACATCGTAGCAGAGTCGCTCGTACCACGAATCGAGCCACGACTCGATCTCCTGAGAGACGGTGATCCTGCGTGAGTCTAATTCGCGGAGATCGAATCGACTGATACTTCGGAAAAACTCTTCGATGTGTTCTACTTCGTCTGTTCCAGTATCCGGGCCTGTCATCACGACAGACAAATTCATGAGTAGCAACTCTTGGACAGTACGAGAGAGATAGGAGAGTTGTCGAGATTTGGTTACCTCAGAGAGTGGATCTGTGAACTCGATCAGAACCGTTCCTACTGACGGACGATTGATTTCACGAGTATCAGCTGTATAGCCGACTGCAGCAGCAAAATCTTCCCGGTTGAAAGTCGTATTTGGTGCCCTGATTTCGTTCAACTGTTTGGAGACTTCTGCCTCGAGATTGAGTCCGAGAGAGAGCGGTTCTCCGATGAGGGCAGACTCGTAGGGGTCGGCATCGTACTTCGAGAATTGTGCAGCGAGTTCGTCTTCGAGAACGGATTCGTCGACAGAGTTCACCATCGAAGCGACGAACTCCCGATAGTAGTCTAAGATATCCTTTCCCCACCTCGATCCAACTTTCGTCTCTCGAAGGAGGTAACCAAATAACTCGTCTTCTGTCTTCGCGTGTTCGAGAAGACTATCTGACGTGATACGGGCCTGAATCCCGACTCGGTCGTCACACTCTTCTATCACTTCACCCCCTACCTCTCGGACACGCTCAGATGTCGGAACGAGGAAGTAGACTGCCGAAGGAGTAGAGTCAAACCAGTCCCGAAGTTCAGCTGCCATTGTATTGACTTCTCATCTCCAGAAGTAAAACCGTTCAGGTTTGTGGAATTCACCAGGCTAATACTCGTTGATCATAGCTATAGTTCGATAAATACTGGATTGCCAACTCGCCAATAGTTACGCAAGATTAACAGTACTGCTATACTGATCAGTCTCAACGATGGAGTTCTGTGACAATTGCGGGACACTCGTTCCAGCAAATAAGGATATCACTGGATGCCAGGGCTGCGGAACATCGCTCGAGCGATCTGGAGACGAGTCTGCACAGACTGACGGGAGTTCCTCGACTCGAACTCCGTCGACAGAGTTAGAGCGGCTACCGACGACCAAAAGTGGAAACGTCAAGAAAAAAGATGCCATGAAATGGTTAGAAAATCGGGATCGCCCATCAGGAGCTGAGCTCCGTCGAGCGATGGTCGAGAAGCCGAACGATTTCACCGGGAGTACGTTTCCAACAGATATCTCGACAATTCGAATCACAGGCGATCCCCAGTTTATCGAGACCATCGCGGGACTCTTCTCCTGGATCGTCGGTATGGAAGACTACAGCCGGCGTGTCGAAATCAACCTCCAAACGGCAGAAGACAAAGAAACAGGGGAACAAACCGAAAACTACGCACTGTATCTGTCTGTCGCCGAACGCGGATAATAGAGACCGTTCGGAATGGAGTACAGGTACCAACCCACCCCCAATTCCTAACTGAGACGAAGCAGTCGCTTACGAAGTTCGAGAACTGGTTCGACAGAAGTGGTCGAACCTCGTCCCTGGTCACTCGAGCCTATGGCGGCGGAATATATAAATATTAGGAATAACCCTGCGGTGTATTTCACCCGATCGTTAGATCAGCCCAGCAAGCCCTGTAGTTGCATTTTACACCCCAATTTTGACTGATTATATAGCCCCGGAAACGCCGATTTCGACCCCTATGAGCGCTGTGAAGCAGTAATTCGATGGAAAGTATTATATGGTCTTCCACTGTGGATGAATGTACGGCAGGACACTACCCACGAACCTCGTCCCTGGTCGGACGGTTGGTGTCGGTACTGTTCTCCGTGAGACGAATCTATGTTAGCCGATACCGCACGAGCGGCAGGGCAGCGACAGCTCTGTCCCACGATCGCACGACGTATCATGTTCGCGGCGTCACCCGCTGCGACGAACACTGCACAAGACGGTAACGCAGATTGCACCGCCTGGAACAGACTGGAGGGAGGTCGATGAGCGTCCGCTCGATTCCGCAGCCGAGTTCTCACGCCAAGCTTCGGTTCATGCAGCGGACTGGTATCGTAGAGTTCTCGCTCCGCCAGGCCTGGCAGAGCGGGTTGCCGGTCGACGTCGACGGCCAAGACTACCATCAAGCACGGTACGATGAGCTGCTCGACGTCGTTCTGCTGGCTCGCGATGGTGTTCTCACGACCGTTCTGAATGCAACGCACCTCGAGGTCACGGAGGGATCGCGATGACGCGTAAACTGACGGTCGCCGCAGAGTTCGAGCAGGGGACGTTGATCGAAGCGACGACCACGGAAGAGTACATTGTCGGGGAGAACCACGCGTACTACGTCCCAGACAAGGCGCGACTAGACGCGGGTATGCAGAAGGTTCGTGCTACCGAGACGATAGATGCTTACCGTAACGGGGAAACCGGATTCGATTGGGACGGTATCCGTGACACAGTGAGTGCGATCGATATCGTTGAACTGGCCGAGCAGGATACCATCAACCGCACCGACGGGGATATCGGTGACGCTCGACGACGTGGTATTCGATGGTCACCTCGCGGCGCCGACGAGCACGTGACGGTTCCTGCCGGTGTCGTTAAGTTCGCTGACCCCGACGCCGACCGAGAGTGTGGTGCAACGCGCGACCCCGTCGAACGCGGACTCATGTGGGGCGCGCTGAAAGACCGCGTGCTGACCGATGTACGGGATATCGAACTGCAGTACCACAACGATGTCCAGCAGGGTGGTTTGCGAACGGCCCGAGTCCCGATCGCCGTTTACAAGAAGGGGACTGGAGCCATCATCGCGTATCTAGCCGCCCACGATCAGCCGACGATGTATATCGCCGCCACTCTCGAGGTGGAGCGCGAGGACGTTGTCGCGATGCTCGAGCGATATCGGAACCTCGCGTAACGAGTTCGGGATCACTCGAATTGATTCTCGGATTGCATCCCAAACATGACAGAGACGTGAGTCGAGATTTATGGCAGCGGATACTCGAGGCCGGGCGCCGTCGATCTCGACGACGGACTCACCAATGGCGCCCTGCGATAGCTTCGCCGTCGACTGGCCTCGGACGCGTTCTTCCATAGCCAAAACTGAGTGTTCAGCCGCGAGCTGATAGATACGTCGCCACTCGAAAAAGTGTCGTTTCTCTGGTAGGTGAGTGGATGATCGTCGTGCTGGTAACGATTTCGAAGGCAGCGAACCAGGCCAAGTACTCGCGAGCTGGTTTAGGGCACAATCCACACGGTCGGCGATCTGACTTGCACATCTGGAGAATCGCAACCGAAGTCGTGGGGGTAGTGATTTTCCACGTCCATCGGATTATACATCGAACCCCGCTTCCCGTAATGCCTCCTCGATCCCTCCGAACTCGTCTTCGTACTCGAGGTACCCGAAGTCGGTTTCGGCATCTAACTCTGAGGGGGTTGGCACACGACCGATCTGTTGAACGACCCCGACCAACTGGATCGTCATCTGCCGAGCATCTCGATCACCGCCAGCTGGTCGATTATCCGACTCCGAGCCCGACGAAGTGCTCTCTGGCGCCCACGTCAACCCGACATCACCGCTCCGAATACTCTCGATATCTTCCTCGACGTATCGGCGCTCAGTCCTCACTTCATCAGGTGTTGGTAACGTTCCATCTGGCCCGAACTGGGCACACGACGGGCACACCTGCGAAAAGCCATCGACCTCGATCGCGCTCGGCTCGATATCGTCTTCTAACAGGCACCCACATACATCACAACGATCAGGAGCTGCTGTCGGTTCGTCGAAACCCTGTTCGAACAGAACTTCCACTTCGTCGTAGCGTTCTCTCGCTGCCTCGTACGCTTCGAGCGCACCCTCGTACTCTGATGCTTGAAATGCAGCATTGCCAGTTGCAGTACGCTGACGTGACCTCGTCACGAGGTCTAGTAGCTCACGATGCCAGTCTGAGGATTCGAGATGGTGACGACGTGCCTCCACCCGCCGGAGTCGGTCTTCTATCTTGCTGACGCGGTCGGGCGCTACATCCGAAGCGAGTTCTGTTGCTTCCTTGAGCGACTCGATACTCTCTTCGTACTTGTGAGTCGCAGCTTCCGCGTCTTCCTCGATCGAAAGTTGGTCGCCAGCATCGCACGCGTTCTCTGCCCGATTGACGAGATCGTCGAGTTTTTGCAGGACACGGTCGGTTTCTACGTCTGAGATCGATTCGAAGACTGTGCGACGCCGGGCTTCGATGGATCTATCCACCTCATCTGTGAGTAGGCCTGCCTGCTGTAGGTGCCACAGCGCCTTCTCCAACTTTTCGACAGCTACTCTGTACTGGCCACTGTCTCTCGCCTCCTGAGCCGTCTCCTGCAACCGTTCAGCCGTCTTCACGTGTGACTCGTATTGAAACCGGTCACCGTTCTCGAACCCGAGGACGCCCCAGTTGTGTTGCTCGTCGTTCTCTGCATCGATATGACTCACTACAGCTTTGATTTCGGCTTCGAATGTACATCACACAACTGGGCAACGGTACTTCTCACTCATTTCGGGACTCCTTCGCTGATAAGCTCACAATCTCATCTCGGCAATTCTACAGCGACGATAATAAATCACAGAACCACGCCAACAATGTGGACTACTCGAACTCACTCTAGACGGGTGATCGCCCACGCCGCACGCTTTCGAACTGTCTCGTCCAGGTCGTTTGTTTTCAACTCCTGGAGGGTCTCGATTGGAACTGGTACATTCGCGTTCCCAATCAGCGTGCACACGTTCGCTCGCACTTCCGGGCTCGAATCCTGCAACGCACTCTCCAACTGATCCTGCTGCGCCCTGATCGCACCTGGATCTGCCTCGCCTGCTCGCTGGAGTGCAATCGACGCGTTCACGCGTGCCTGAATGTTGTTGTCTTCGAGTCGGGCAGCGATCTGATCAGCGTACTCGATCACGACGTCGGGGTGTTCTTGTGCGAGATCACCCAGCAACCCGACTGCGTTGTTTCGAACACGCTTCGCATCGGCTTCCAGCAACGCCACCAACTCGTCTACGATTGACTCCGCGGCGTCCGGGTAGTTCGACGCGATCTTCCCGAGTGCCGCTAACGCGTTCGTTTGCGTCGTATCGTCTTCGCTCTGTAACGCCTCGATCAGGGCGCTAACCGCTGGGAATACCTCTTCAGGATACTCCGCTGCAACACAGGAGAGTGCGTAGACTGCGTAGCTCTGTGTCGTCTCGAAGTCAGCTACCACAGCGGCTTCCAACGCTGGTACCGAATCGAGTACACTACCAGGATCGGCTTCGGCTAGCTCCATCAGACAGTGCGTCGCGACCGGCTGGCATACCGATTCCTGGCTCGTGTAACTCGCTAACTCAGACACGTGCCCTTTCAGCGTCAACGGATCGTCCTTCGTCGATTTCCAGAGGGCCTGAAGCGCCGCCCGGTCGAGCGGTGTCGGTTCGTCAGCCAACAACTCGAACACGGTCCCAGTAGCCAACTCGCATCCGTCGTCCCGATATTCCAGTACGCTCATCGCCAGGCGGAGTGCCTCGCGCCGATCCACGCTGGTTGACTCCGACACTGCATCGGCCAACATCGTGCGGATCGTTTCACCGTCTACTGATTCTGGATCCTCCTCGAGTCGTGATCGAACCGCAGCGAACGCCGCCTCTGCGAACGGATCAGCGAGTCGTTCGTACGGAACGGGGTGTAACGATTCGACGGCTGGCAGTCGAACAGAGAACCGATCGTCGATTCCCACGGTCTCGAACCAGAACGCAGGCGGGCCCTTCAACGGCGTCATCGATGGGCGCTCCGGCTCGAAGTGCGTGACTAACTGCGTCTTCGTCTCACCGTCTACCCGATACGTGAGTTCGAACACGTACCCGTCAGCCAGGATCTCTCGCATCTCGTCTGCTGACTCGAGCCCGCCGTCTGGAACCGGATCATTCGAGGCCGGTATAGACAATCCTAGTTCGCCTCTCCGGACGAGATCGACGAAGTCCCACGCGTGGTAGTGATCCCACCCGTCGACGTGACTCAAATCGAGATCGTCGACGACGACGTACTCGTCTGCGTCGGGAAACAACTCAGCGAGAATACGCAGCCGTTCTTCACGCTCCGGCCACCACTCGTAGTATCCGTATTCGCCTTGCTCGCCCAATGCGTCGAGGTGCCCGTCACGCCGCCGAACGGACTCAATCGTCCCTGGAATGTCCGCCTCGTCGACGAGGACTTGATTCCCGACCGCCCAGACCTCGTGGCTGGTCTCGTGGGCCCAGTACTGCACCCACTCGAGCGGTACCGCCTCCCGCCGTGGGTGCGGATTCACGTCGACCGTCCAGTCCCGGTCGAACGCGAGGACGTACATCACTCTACCTCCACGAGTTGCTCCGCCAGTGATTCGATTTCAGCCGTCTCGTCGATCGCGGAGAGCCACCGATCGGGGAGTCGTGACGCCCCGAATCGAGCCCCTGCGATCGCGCCCGTAACGGCGCCAATGGTGTCTGTGTCCCCACCTCGATTGACAGCCGACGTAATCGCCGCTTCAGCGCTTTTGGCCCGGAGACCATCGTGCATCGCCGTTCGAAGCGAGTGGACCACGTACCCGGACGTCTCGAGCGAACCAAGTTCGTCACCGTCACAGATCGGGGTGAGCGCGTTTCGCAACTCTTCTGGCGCGTTGTTGCCGACGTGGTCGATAGCACTGGCTAATGGGTCAGTAGCGTCCTGGAGGAGTCCGGCGATGGTGAGATTCAAGATCGCACATCCATACGTGCAGCGCGGATCAGCGTGCGTAATCTGCGACGAGTGCCGACTGACTCGCTCGAGCGTCTTCGGCTCAGTCGCGTACGGAATGCTGAGTGGCGGACACCGCATGATACTGCCGTTCCCAGCGTTCTTCCCTTCAGGACTGGCTTTCCAGACCTCCTGGCCAGCCTGTTCCCACGATCGACCCGCCTGTACGTTTTCGATCGATCGCCGCGTCATGATCCCGATATCGAACGGTCCCGAGTCGTACCACGCAACGAACCGATCGGCGATATCGTCCGGGTCGAATGCCTGTCGTTCGACGAGGCTGCGTGCGATACACAACGCCTGTTCGGTGTCGTCAGTAATCGTCCCCGCGGGCTGATTCCACGTCCCGTACCCGACCATCTCGTCGAGCCGCCCGTGCTCAGCGGCGATCTCCGAAGCCGATGCGAACTCGACCGGGCGTCCGAGCGCATCCCCACACGCCAACCCCAACAAGACACCGAGAGCTCGATCAGAATCCATACATCTCCCAACGGACACATTCGAGAAGAATGTGTGGTCGCGGTCACTCATTGGGCTTCGTCCCCGTACGGAGATTCTCCCGGTACTCGCCCAACGCTCGATACATCTCCACACGTTCCGCTTCCGTCATCGTCTCGTGTTCCGCGTCGTCGTAGAACGGAAGTTCGTCTTTCTCCGGCACGTCCATCAGGGTGCCAAGCTGGTAGAGTTGCTCGTAGTAGTTCTCCAGCACCCACTCCTCGCCGTGGTCGTCGACCGCTTGCTGGATGTAAGGCGCTGCTTCCGGGTAGTCTTCGTGAAGCTCGTCGGTCATTGGTGATCGGAATTGGCTGCGGTTGGTTTGCTGCTGTGTGTCCAGGGTGACCGACAGCCGCCTGTAAATTCGGCGAGTGAGTGGTTTGGGGTATCTGTGGTCCATTTGCCGACCTGGACGAGTTCGAACGTGTCGATGGGGGCGTCGAGTGCATTGTCCAACTGTGTCCGGACTGGATTGGCGAGACTGTCGACAGGGATGGCGGTGAGGGAGTGCTGAGTGAGGAAGTAGCTGGTCGCCAGACTCGTCGGACCGACGACGATGACGTCGCCCCCATCGACGTCAGCGAGCGCGAGTTGGGCCTCCCGATGCTGGTACAGAACCGCATCGAGCTCCTCGACGGGGAACAGAACATCGGCTCTCCCGTACTCGATACTCGTCTCAGCAGACTCGAAATGTCCTTTGGGCATAATCGCTTCTAAATATATTCCCACTGTGCATTAACTTTGTGGTAGTCTGACTACTCGCCTCGCCAGCAGCCAAGTTCCCTCAATTTACCTGTGCCTACTGCCACCAGTTGACGTGACCCGCCACCTTTACAACTGCACAGCCACCGAACTCGCCACGCACCCCGTCGAATCTCTGCCACACGATCGCGTCGCTGCCAGAATTTATCTATATGGTCGAGGTGCTGGTTTGATTGTGCACCCACTCGAACGTGCGATCGAGATTGCAGCAACTGCTCATGCCGATCAAACGGACAAAGCAGGTGAGACGTACATCCTCCACCCGTTGCGTGTGATGTTTGCCCAGGACTCCGAAGCCGCGATGATTGCAGCAGTCCTCCACGATGTCGTTGAGGATAGTGACTGGACTGTTGCCGAACTTCGAAACGACGACGTCGATTTTCCAGACGAAGCGATCGACGCCGTTGAACTCCTCATGAAATCAGACGACGAGTCGTACGAAAAGTTCGTGGCAGACGCGGCACCCCATCCGATTGCGAGAGCAGTAAAACGAGCAGACATCGAGGACAATATGGACCTAACACGGCTAGACTCCGTTGATACTGATACCATGAATCGCATCGAAAAGTATCACAACTCCTGGAAACTATTACAGGCGGAAGAAAACCCACAAGGTGAAACGTAGCCCACACGAGGCGTCAACCGAGTGCGGAGGGAATTACCGTCCGTTGCGTCGGCAGTGCGGGACGAGACACGGACGCCACGGGTCGGGCGACCCGTGGTACTTCACAGAGAACGGCGGGAGTTCCACTGGTCACCCGACCCGTGGTCGTTCACGTAGTAAACTCGTCGATACTCGACTGTCGATCCCCACGCAAATGTCGCATTATGCTCTCGCCAGCCACTCGAGCTAGCTTTGGCGGCACTGCATTGCCGATCCACCTCCCTATTCTGTGGATACCGACGTCCTCGACCGTTCCTCCCGGAGGGAGGAATTGGTACTCGTCCGGAAACGTTTGTAGAATCGCTCCCTCTCTCAGGCTCAATGCCCTGAGCTGGTCCTCGTCGTAATGTCCGAATCGACCGCTCCCGAAACTGTAAAACTGAGTAGTGATCGTGGGTGCGGGTTTGTCCGGTTGCATGCGACTGTACGGCGCCTTGAAACTGGCACCACTCTCCTTCGTATGGCAATCGGCAACGAGATCTTCACGCCCCTTCTCTACCCAGTCGGTCCAGTCGCCACCTGGTTCCGAGATTCGAATTCGGTCCAGGTTCTGCTTTCTGAGGTTCTGAGTGACGTGAAGTGGGTCGTCGGGATGGTGTTCACCGGCGTCAATCGCCGGAAGGTGTCCGATGAAACTTTCTGCCGTGATTTCTCGATCGACGTCGACCTCTGTCCGGCTCGGGGAGTCCATCTCGATGGGGCCGATTTTCGAGGCCAGTGTAATCCATCGCTTGCGCCGTTGTGGGACCCCATAGGCCAAACAGTCGATGTCCCTGTTCTCCGGTAGATTGACGTAATAACCGGCGTCTCGAAATGTTTCGATCAGTCCTTCGTACTCCGGATCTCGGCTCACACCGGGTACGTTCTCCATCGCGACGATATCCGGTTGAACCCGATCGACGATGGTGGCGAACGCTGAGACGAGCCCGGTTTTATCGTGCACTCCTTCTATGTTTCCCAAATTCGAGTACGGTTGACACGGAGGGCCACCGGCGAGCACCCGAACGTCTGTGTCGTCACTGTAGAGGTCTGCGACCCACTCGGGATTCTCAGTCGCGATTGTAGATAGATCCCGGCGGTAAAACTGCGCGTCGTTGTTACGGAAGTACGGAATCACACAGTAGAGATCCTCGTCAACTCCCGCTACGACGTCTATCCCGGCACGCTGGAGGCCGAGTGTAAACCCTCCGGCACCGCAAAAGAGGTCGACAGCTTCGACAGTCCCCACTCCCTCCGTAGAAGTGGGTTCAGAGCGGGGATCAGTGTAGGACACAAATACACCTCGAGTGCGAGACTAGAAAGTATTTCGAATTTTCTATAAGAGGATCCAGTGTGGTTCCGTCAGGGTCCGCCTAATTTCTGGATGATCAGATCCGAGCGACGGCGTCGAGATGTATTTAAGCGGCCTGTAGTTTTCCGGTTAGCTGAATCGAGGCGCTAAGCCCCCTTCCTCAGCGAGCGAAGCGAGCAGGGAGGGGATACACCGTCCCCAGAAATCAAAGATTTCTGGTGTGTGAAGATGCTTACGAGGAGACCTTCTCGTAAGTCAACTCCGGAGAGTCCCTGTCTGTCCGGCTACGTCGGCGATACACCATCGTTGGGCGAGATGTTCGAAACGGTGTCGTTGTAATATCGAATCGCGTCCTCCGAGATCGCGTCCCCCTCGAGGACAGTGAGTGCCCTCCCGTCCGCTCCGGGGTCGTACGGGTGTCGAACCGTCTTCGTATCGGGTTCGATACGGACGGCACCGTTGTCGAGGTCTGCGTGGTGGTTCGGGCAGAGAACTAGCATGTTCTCGAGCGTGTCCGCCCCGTCCTCGAAGAGTGGACGTAGGTGGTGGACTTCGGAGTAGCCGGTCCCATCTGGTTTCGCTCGTCTCGTCCCACACACCTGGCATCGATCCTTGTACATCTGCTTCAGCCCGCTCACGAGGCCTTCGTCTCGTTCCGTCCGATCGGCGACCGAACCGAAACGGCCCAGTTCGTCCTCGTAGTCGTCGGAGGTGAGTACAATCGAGTCAGGGTATTCGAGAAACTCTACTGCTACCTCGCCGGATGGTTCCCGATATTCGTCGATGTCGTGTTCGTGGTTCGACTCGGGCAGGCGACGGGTAGTGTCCAGTTCGTCGCTCCAGATTTCCTCGAAGTACGCGGGATCGTACTCGCGGTGCCGGAAGGGGCCGCCAGATGCCGTCGCGACGACGTCGAAGCCACGGAGGAGATCGTAGAACCCCTGTTTCTCGTGGTGAGCGCGAGCGTCGAACCTCGGCAGGACGTCTTCGACGAGTGAAATCGAGTGGTCGGCGAGAACCAACAGGTGTGGGAAGACGACGTCGAGGACGCGTCTAATAGCGTTCGCTCCGGTGAACACGAACCACAGCGAATTGTCCTTCGACGAGTCGCCATACGTGAGGTCGTACGTCCGACAGAAATTACGAAAACTGTCGATCATCGCCGGATCGACACCTCCCCGAGTGAGGCGTGCGGTGGGATACATCGAATACCCGATACGATTCTCCGATGATTCCGTGATAGTCGGTCGATATCGGCAAAGTCCGTCGAAGACGCCGGCGATGTACTCGGTTGAGGAGTTCGGAGTCAGACCCTCGGCGGGTAGCTCGGAGGGCGAGACCTCGTTCTCGTCGAGGTCGTACGCGTCTGTGAGTCTGCTGGGACTCCAGTGATTGATTCCGCGTGGTCGCCACTCGTATCGGAGTTCGTCACGCGTGAGGAGAAATCGGTACGCCTCTTCTGGATCCATAATATTGGTGTCGTACCGCTCGAAACCAGGCCCCGTCACGAACTCTAGTTCTCTGATCAGGCTGGTGGAGTGGCCACGTAGGAACTCTTCTAGATCGGCCAGGTCGCTTCGTTGTGAGAGAAGGAAGAACCCGTGTCCCCGCTCTCGATCCACCAGATCGTACGTGTAGTCCCGAGAGTCGAGGAAGGTCCCGACGACCGCTTCGCGCATCTCGGTCTCGTAGGGTTTGATCCGAAGCTGGGGACGAACCGTGAACGTGTCGTCTGGTTGCTCTGAGATGTTGAACCGGACACGTGCTGTCGAGTCGAGGAGGCCTGCTATGTACTCGGGATCGAGCGTAGACGCTCCTTTCTCGGTGTCCATGTGATAACCTTCCCAAACCAATGTGAAGAAAGTAGCGGCCCGTCGGGCGAGGCATTGTAACGAACGAGCCAACGTGCCAACGTCGCGCTCGGTCTCTTGTACCAGGTAGTCGGGGTGGACTGTCACGAAGTGAGGGTCGGCCAAGCGACGATACCTACTCGTTTGGGTCGTACCACTCCCAAATCCACGTACCTTCGTTCTGTCGAACGAGGTTGCGCTCTCCTGCTTCCCGGAGGACCGGGCGGATCGTCTTCTTCCACGCATTTCGGTACGACGGTCCGTCTATTGGCAACCGCTCCGAGACTTCGTTGACGATCTCGTGACCCGTCCCCCGCCACCCGCGTTTGAGGAGGAGCAACGCCTCGATCCCAGCTCGCTCTCTGTCGGTGATCTCTTCGAAATTACCGAGCGGTTCCCACGAGTCGGAGACTTTCTCGACGATCTCAGTGGCCCACTCGGGAGAGCCAACGTCTATATCCGACGCTCTGAGTGCTGCGTCCATCGACCCGAACCGGCTCACGTACGTGGTGGCCGAGTAGTCCGTGAGTTCGTCGACGTTCCGGGTCGTCGGTCGGTGCCCGATCTCGTCGGCGAGATCCTCGAGTGTGGTGAGCAACTCGTCGTCGTAGTCTCCCGGCTGACTCCACGCGTCCCCAAACTCGAGGTCGACAGAGGCCAGCACATCGTCCCACGTGCCGAAGGTGTCGACGTAGTCCGACGGCGAGAACCGGCCGTAATTTTCGACGTCCACTGGTCGCGGGGGGTGGCCGAACTCGCGTTCCAATCGCCGGAGGTCGTCGGCCAGTGCCATACGCCGTTCGATATCGTACTCGGGTCGAACACGGTCGTCGACGACGACCGCTTCGCCATAGTTACTGCCCCTCCTCTCGCTTCGGATTCTCTCACCCTCGTCGAGGTCTCCCGTCTGCTCGTCAGTTTTCGATCCGTCGACGCCCTCTCCCTCGTCAACTGTCTCAGACCTAGCGTCAACCTCGATCGCTTCGAGTTCAGGGAGTGAGTACTCACTCACCGAATCGATGACACTTGCGACTTCGACATCGGGGAGGACTGCCAACACACCGATGGTCGGGTGGACGGTTGGATTCGTCTCGGCTACTTTCTCGAAGAATCGCCTCGTTGCGGCCGACGAAGGATCGAGCGGAGCGGTGGAAGCATCTCCACTCGTCGATACTCCAGTGAGAATTTCACCGACCCTCTGCCACGGGTCGACACCGCTGACGAGGTGAGCGACCGGAACGTCACAGTACTCAGCGACCTCGACGAGGGTGAGTGGTCGCTCCGTCTCCGTGACGAGTTCAGTGATCGCGTCGACGAATTCGTCGTGCTCTGGCCTGTCGTCAGGAACCTTAGTTCGGGACAAGCGGTCCCTCTCGAGCCCCGATTCAACGATGATCTGCTGCCAGTTGCCCAGTGACTCAGTGTCGCTGCTCGCCATCGAGACGAGATCGTAGAATAGTGCCTCAGTCGGTGGGTCGCCGAGGAGGTCCGCAACGAGCTGAACCACGGCTACGACCTCCGAGGGACGAACCACCTGATCGGGATCGTCGGAGAGAGATTGTCCATCTACCTTGAAACCGGCTGCACGTAAGGCGTCTTTGAAGGACCCGAACGTGTACACGTACGAACCGAATGGGTAGCGGGACTCACTGATGACCGTCTCCTCTGTCGGGGGGTATAGCGCGTGGTCACTCAAGTCCTGAAGTTCATTCGTGAGCTTCTCTCTGTTCGTCTCGAGGAGTCGATCCGAGTAGTGGTTGGGAGGCGAGGCACTGTTGAGGCTGTGCTCTTCTTCGTCGTCTTTGGTGTGGTGTCGCTCGTCCAGACTTTCCCGGCCGTCTCCTCCGTCGTCACTTGCGCCGTCAGCTGACCCAGTGGTCTCCGTGTCGTCACCGGACGTGTTGGTGTCGTCAGTATCTAGTCCGTCGATCCTTTCGCGTGCGTCTGGAGAGAGTTTGACGTCACCCATCCCGACGATACGAGCTAGACCACTCATCGAGTCGTTGAGATATTTGTAGACATCCGGTGCTTTGTCGAACGCCCACCCCTCGGTCAGTTTGTCTACATCCACCGGGTCCTCGTCCTGGTACAGATCCAACAGTCGCTGAGCAGTCGTCTGGTCAACGCTGAAGGTGGACTGAACCCTTTCGACGATGTCGTCTGGTGAACGGTCGATATAGACACCGACGGACGAGTTTCGAGTCGTTGTCCCATCGTCGTTCACCGAGGACTTCTCGTCTGCACCCGGGCTCGGAGTGATCGGACGTGTGTCATCGGCATCACCGCCGCTAACATCGTCCGACCCCGACCCGCCGCCGTCGGCTTCGTTGTCGTCCGTCTCCACCTTTCCCCCAACTGGCTCTCTGCCAACGAGGCGACGTCCGAGGTCGGTCGTACAAACGTCTCCGACCTCATTTCGGGTTAGATAGTCGTCTAAATCACCTTTCAGGATTTGTGCTAA
The DNA here is from genome assembly GCF_042663665.1 of Saliphagus sp. GCM10025317. Taxonomy (NCBI): domain Archaea; kingdom Methanobacteriati; phylum Methanobacteriota; class Halobacteria; order Halobacteriales; family Natrialbaceae; genus Saliphagus; species Saliphagus sp. GCM10025317. Next base: position 51,875 of record NZ_JBHTAQ010000004.1, on the reverse strand, counting down.
CTCGATCGGTGAATCCAAGCCCCAGAGTTTGATCAGTTCGTCGTTCGGTATCGGTTCTCGTTCGGCGACCTCTTCGACGCGCTCGACCTCTTCGCTCGATAGATCGGTTCCGATATCGGTTTCGGTAGTCTCGGCCCGTTTTCCGTCGGTATTCATTTCGTTCTAAGTCGTGCCCATAGTCTTTCGATTCCTGTACGATACCACCTTCGCTTTCGTCTGGCCGAAACCGACTCTCGATTGGAACGATGTAACCGCTTGTCGGAAGACCGAACGATCACGTAGATAACCCCAACCGCGGCAGCGGATTGGAGGATCTAAGCCCGTTCGGACTTCATCTGGCGTTTCAACCGACTGACCACCTCGACGCTGTTGTCTTCGACCCAACCTTCAGCTGGCATCATCGAGAGGAGGGTCGACAACCGGTCGGGCATGACGTTGACGAGATCCTGCGACTCGTCGGCGAACTGGTCAACGACGGCGATCACGAGGGGTTTCGACATGTGGAACGCGTTGTCGAGGATACGGTTCGCGAGGAAGTTGAACTCGAAGACCTCTCTCGTCAGTTCGTACTCGTCGTCTACGTCGACAGGTGCCGTCGCTGGGTCTACGTGGGTGAGTTCTGCTAACCACCAGAGTCGACCGATGGCGTTCGTGTAGAGGTTGTTCCCCGTGGTCTCACCCAGGAACTTTTCGAACGCAGCGGTTCTGTTGTTTTCGAAGTCGAAGCGCCAGCGGTACCGGACGAAGTCGTCGAACTTCACCGCCGCGAGGTAGTACCAGATTCGCTCGTCCCGTGCTGTACGGCGGTCAATCCGGATATTCGCGTGGATGGTCGGGGCGAGGGCGGCGTCCATCTTCGCCTCGTACTGCGGGTAGTCGTCGTCGACGAATATTTCGTCGATCTTGGTCTGTATCGCACCGTAGTCAACGTCAGTCCCATCGACGGGCGTCGAGTGTCGCTCGAAGAGGTCGGGATCGACATCCCGCTCTCCCGCGATGAAGTCTTCGTCGATCTCGGAGACGCCCTGGTGTAGTAGTTTGCGTAGTTCGGTCATGATCGGATATTGTCGACGAGTTTCACCATGTCGTCGCTCAATTCGAGGTACTCTTGGATGGCGGTCGACGTCTTGTCCAGGAGTTGGGGCATACTCCCCTCACCCGCGAATTCGTCGTGTAATTGCCGCCCAGCCTCATCAGCAGAGTCGACGTCGTACATTTTCGTCACAACCTGCGAGAGGAGGTCGGTTTGCCAGTCGTGTTCTGAATCCCCGGTCTCGTCGACGTCTTCGGCGGTCCAGAGAACGAGTTCCGAGAGCGCAGGGAGGAGGATGGAGTCGGTGTAGACGTTCATGACACGGCCCAACTTCCCTCGCGGACCGCTGTTCAACGCGCTCGCGATCGAATCGTGGTCACGGTTCACGTACAATTTTGGGGAGTGGAGTTCCGTCTTGTCAACGACGTAGACGGCATCGTCGGGGAACCGATCGTCGTTGTCGCTCTCACCGAAACTCTTGAAGATCGGTGGGAGGAGTGGGCCAGACGTGTCCTCTGTCTCGTCGATGTGTATCTCCCACGACAGCCCGTCCGCGAGTTGGAGTCCGGCGTGGGTTCGGTAGTCGCCGGACGTGTTCGCATCGTCCGTACGGACGATCAGCGGAGTCAGTTCGACGGTTCCGAACACGTGTCGAGAGGAGAACGTGATCTCGAACTCGATGGTCCCCTTTTCGAAACTGTCTACTTCGATCGTCCGTCCCTCGCGGACGTGTGTGTACTTACACTCGACCGCGACGACGACCTCAGCTGGGGCGTCGGTCGGCCACTCCTTGGGAGGGAACACCGGTTCGAGATCGTCTTCGATCGTCAGCGTGCCCTCTAAGGTGAGCGTCTTCCAGTCAGCAGCCCAGTCCTCCAAGAAGACTTGGTTGCCGGCTTTGTCCACCTCGAAGGACTGGTCGTCGTCGTCCAGCGAGAACGTCTCTACGTCGATTGAGAGTGCCTCCGGTGCGTGACGGAGCGGTTCGTCGTCGAACCGCTCGCGACTCGTCTTTCGGCGACTTCGGGTCGCCATCAGGCTTCACCCCCCATTTCGACGTCTCCGTCGATACGCAGTTGTGACTTTCCGAGTCGACCACTGTAGGGGTCAAAGTCGCCGAACGACTCTGAGGTGCCCCCAATATCGATGCTCGTCGTACTCGCGTCACCCTCGATCACGACGACGCCGTCTTCGATCTCGTACGATGTACTCGTTTCGTGCGGATCTACCGACTCTATCGCTATCCCACCGGTCTTGTTGTTCTCCTCGCCGAGCGTGACGATCTCGACCGTTACGTGCCAACTGTCGAAATCGTCGTCTTTCGGGGCTACAGTGGCATCGAACATCCACCGCCCGTCGCGGAAAGTGAAGTCTGCCGAGGTGTCGAACGCCTCGGCGGAGGTGACGGACGTGGACGGAGACGAAGATCGGTTCCGTCCCGTGTCGGATCGGGGGATCTTGCGTTTCATCGAGTCGATCATCCCACCTTCTTCACTAACGTCTGTCGCGACGAGATCTTGGAGGCACTGTCGGAGCTTACTACTCGTAAGTGATTCTACAGTACCTGCACACCCCCACTCGTACGTCGATTGGAGTTTCGAGTTCTTGTACCCTTTCCACTCGTCGTGTGCGGCAGGTTCGGACGTCCTGAGGAATTCCTCGACTTGTCCGTCCGCTATCTCGAGAGAACGATCACCCCAGCCTCGCGCTTCGCCTGCGAGCAGGATTCCGTAGAAGGGGCTTCCGTAAGACGCCGCACCGCTTACGTTGATGTAGTCGACGACCATCCCAGCGCCTCTGAAGATGGCAACTTCGTTGAGTCGGGTTTCGTCGTCACCGGGGCTCGGACTCTTGGCGTAGACGCCCAACCGACCCTTCGGTTCGGTCTGTGTATCGTTGCCGATCTTCTTGTCGGGTAGATCGAACGTGATCTGTCCTTCGACGACGTTGCCACGACTCTCGAGATCGTCGTCTGGGGAGTCACGCTCCCTGAAACAGTCGACGAACGGTCGGACGACGTCGACCTCGTAGGGGTCGACGAGTGTTGGCTCGTCGTCGGGCCCCTCGAGGTACACTCGAAGGTTGCCACGCTCGATGGCGGGCCAGAAGTACTCGGCGACGGAGCGCCGGAACGTCTCGAGCAACTCGTCGACGTCGGCGAACTCCTCCGCTGTGGGATCGCGAAACCCGACGATAGTCGCCGTCGTCCCACTCACGTCGGCCACGTGTTCAGTGTACAGAGCCCGTGCACGCTCTCTCGCCTCGTCGCCCCACGCACTCACGTGTCGGGTGTCTGGGTCCTCAGGATCGCGCCGACCGTACCAGCCGTTGCCCGAGTAGAGTTGGTCACTCTCCTGGTCACGGTGGTCGGGTAAGAGTGTCCGCCCGACGAAGCGAGGTGGGTCGTAGTCTCCAGTGTCCTGAACTGGATAGGAGGTGAAGAGTACGGTCGACATCCCCGAGAATGCCCACAGCACGGTCTTCCCCACGCCGTGGCTCCCACCCTCGGTGGCGTCTTTGTTACTCCGTCCCATGTCGCGGACGAGGGCCGTGTAGTTCGTACCGTCTTCGGTCTCAAGACCGTCGAGACCCTGGGTGTTCCTGTCTTCGACGGAGAGGAGCAAGAGTTCGTCTTCCCTCTCTAAGTAGTCGAGGTACTGGTCCAGTTGTCTGTCGTCTTCTAGCTCTCCGGCAGCACGAAGGTGGTCGTAGAGGTCGACCTCGTCGTCCTCGGGTTCGCACTCGAGTTCGGCGAGGAAACGCTCTAACTCCTGTCCAGAGAGTTTTTCGAACCGGTAGTGTACTTCGACAGGTCCGTCAGCGTCTACGTTGAGTGCGTCGTTCGCGTTCTGGAGCGTCTCGCGAACGAACGTCGCCACGTCGTTCTCGAAGGCGTGTTTCGTGAGGATGTCGGCGTTCTGCTCGGCCTTGTCACCCATCTCCTCGAAGTACCACCCATCGGTCACAGACCTCCACCCCCCGAGTGACGGACGTACATCCGTAGAAGTCTACGCCGGAGTCGAATCGTTACCATGTTGTTTTCACTACTTAACTAGAGGCGTCACTCTTCAAACTATTGTCTGAATCCGTTCGATACCTTCGTCCTTCGTCTTACAGGTGAGATCGATCGAGTCCGGCCGCTCGTCTCCGTTGGTGACGTGCTTGGCGAACATCCGCAACCCCGTCCGGCGACGAAAAGGAAGGGATGGCGGCGTACACTGCCGAGACAGCGGTGAATCCACTCTACCCGGTCTTTGGTACTGGTCCGTTCGCCGTGCAAGGGCGAGCGTACTGGTGAATACGATCATCGTGAAAGTGCAGCTGAGGTTGACTGCCTTCGAACTGGGGTTCGAAACCAGATCCTTCAGAACGCCTCGCTGCCATACATTGAATCCTGTACGAAAAACGCCGTTAGGAGACGAACTCGAGGATTCGATCGAGTTGGTCTTCGAAATCCTCGCGACTTCGAGAGTCCATTTGATACGTCGAGAGCGACTGGTTGAACCGCCGTCCAACAGCGGAAATGGTCGTCCCGGATTCCGAGTGAAGGGTGTCCACGAAGGCGAGTGCAGCGGGCCGGCAACGATTGAATTCACTGTCTAGAACGTAATTTGCGACACGTTGCTTGTTGTACATCTTGTGAGTGCCGTAGTAGTGGTCTGTCGCTGGATCGTAGGTCAAGTGGGCTCCCCACCAAAGCCGAGCCATTTGATTCGAGTAAAGGTCACTTTGTTCGCCGAGGAGCTTCTCTTTGAGATCACCATGTCCGAGCCAACGAATCACGACGTAGTCGGGGAATTCGACGAGTGTGAGGTACTGCCAGACGCCAATCTGACCCGCGACACGCGGGGGTATCTTGTAATACTGGTGCACGAGTGGGGCGAGTACCGAGTCCATCGCCGATCGCTGCGTGTCGATATTTGGATCGAAGACCGTGGTGGCACGTTCGATTGCCTCCTCCAGCGAGTCTATGTCAGTACTAGCCTCCGGGACTGACTCGTATTCGACGTGGTCTTCCAAGTCGGTTCTCAGTGCGAGTACTTCGTCTCGAGAGGTGAATTCATCGTGCTCTTCTACCATATCGCGGCCGGCGTCTGTGAGTCGTGGAATGTCAGTCATGGTCTGAAGTCGGTGATGAATTTGTTGAGTTGTGAGGCTTGATCGAGATACAATTGAACGGCGACGTTGAGTTCGCGAATGAAACTCCGGAGTTCGTCGGGTTCAGACACAACCTCACCGAGATTCTCGACTGTCTCCTCGTACGAGGCGTCCTCGTAGAGGTACGGACCGATCTCTTTGATCAAGCCCTCCTGCCATTCGTACTGTGGTTCGTCGGATTCGGCGATCGTCGTTGCCGTATGAATGACGAGCTGTATCCAGGTCGACGTGCCTAATTCCGCCTTGATAACGTTCTTCAGATATGCATCGAAGCTGTAGAACGTCTTGGTTTCGAGTACGTCCACTATCGGCTGGTTGAGCATATTGACGAGAACCGCCGGCTCTCGTGGATTCTGCTTGAGCAGGTGGACTGCACCCTCTGGATAGTCGCCATCGGAGAAGTCTCTGTACAGGAACGGGAAGCCAGTGCCACTCTCCTCGGGTTCGTCTACGTGGACTTTCCAAACGTCACCACCTGCGATACGCATACCCCCTTTCGGCGCGAACGGTAACCCGCTGGAGACACCGTCCGTCGTAACGATTCGCGGAGTCAGTGTCACGGTATCGCGAAAGAGCTTTGCCTCGAGCTCTATCGGTTTCGTATACGTCCCAGCGGTTAGTGGCTCGTCCTCGACGACTTCTTGGTAACGCAGGTGTGTCGACTTCGATTCGACGACTACGACGAGTTTGGCATCGTACGGGGCGTCGCCCTCACACACGTGGTTCAAGTCTCGGTCAGAGATCGACAGCGACAGCGAGAGTTGTGCCCGCTCCCAGGGCTGGTACTTGTAGAGTGGTAGGGTTGGAGCGTCTGTCTCGGGCTCGGAGGGATCAGTTTCGTCGACGCTGTACTCGCTGATCTGGAGATCTATCGCGTCTTCTCGATAGCGATACGGGAGGTCGTCGGCGTTAGCAGATGCACGTCGGATATCGGTCGGCATACGAGTTATCCCTCCATGATTTCGGCACTGATTTTAACCTTCGTTTGGGTGGCTTCGCCGACATCGAAGAGTTTCTCCGGATCTCGAGAGAGCCCGTCTAGCTTTTTCGAATCTCCTTGGAATGCGACAACGTCGGCCGTCCCATCGGCTTCGAGATGGGCGATTCCGTCGGCATCGAGCGAATCCTTGGCCTCTCCTTCGACGACTTCGAATTCCTCGATCGGGATCGAATCACCCTCGTGTCCTTGACTGTCGAGTCGCAGGAGTTCGACCGTGAGTTTCCAGTCGCCGTGGTCTGGCTCCCTGGGGCCACCTTTAGCGAAGAATTGCCACTTATCGTCGTCGATCCAGACGTCGGGCCGAGTTTCCCACCTGAGGGCAGAGCCCTCGCCATTGACGGTATCTCGGCCGTCCATTATCGGGAGGATGTCGTCCATTCCCGGCACTTCGTCACCAGAATCGATATCTTCCTGAACGATGTCGTTGATCACTGCTTCGAGCCGCTCACCCTTCAACGCGTTAATCTCGGCCGTGATAGTCCCGATGTAATATTCGTTGAGATAGTCGTTGTTAGAGCCAACCCAGTCGTCGTGTTGTGTGGGTTCGGACCTCTTGAGGAATTTTTCGAGAGCCCTCTGTGCATCCGTTACGTCCTCGCCAGGAGAGGTCTGGGCTTCACCGGCAACCATCACCGCAGCGAAGTCTTTGCCGCGGTTGGCAGCTCGAGACATATCGACGTAGTCGACGATCATCTGTGCCCCGCGGAGTCTCGCTACGCGGTTGATCCCCAGTTCGTCGTCGTCGTCCGTTTCGAAATCAGTGCGGTCACTCGGGGTGAGATGACGTACAACGAGGTCAACAGCGGTTTGGTAGCCGCTGTGTGGATCCTCGTCCACAGTGTCTGGGTCTTCGCGTGGGATTTCGATCGGGACTCCTCGTTTCACGAAGCTGCCAGCGCCACTCAGTTCCGTATCGGTGATATCGAAGTATTCGCTGTAGCACTCGACGTACGGTTTGACACCGGGTGCATCGTCGAGTGTCGCCTCCGTTCGGGTACCGTCTGGAGTTTTTACGTGGACCTCCAGTTGGTCTCGCACCATTGCCGGCCAGAAGTATTTCACAGATGCGTGGCGGAACGAGGCGGCTAACTCTTCCATGTCGGGGTCGAATCCCTCGCCCGGAATGCGGAACCCCACGACGCCAATACTCGTACCGTAGTTGTCAGTAGGTCGGCTCACAGAGAGCGTGTCTGCGAGTCTCTCTGCGTCGTCGAGGTCGCCCCAGAGCGAGCTTGGACGACCGATGTCGTCGATGCGGTCGGGGTCGTCTCGACCATACCAGCCGTGATTCGTGTAGTGTGTCGTTTCTGCTTCGTCAGTGTGTGCTGGGACGATTGTACGCCCAACGAGCCGCGGCGGTTCGCTTCCACCATCGGAGGGCAAGGTGTCGGGGTGTGAATTGAACAGAACTGTCGAAAGCCCTGAAAAAGCCCAGAGAACTGTCTTGCCGAGGCCCTTGCTCCCGCCTGAACTGGATCCCGGTTTGTTCGTACTGCCGAAGTCTTTGACGAGAGAGGCGTACGGTTCCTTCGTGTCTGTTTCGCTTCCTCGGAGACCGGTCGTATGTTCGTCGTGAATGGTCAGGACGGTGAGACTGTCGCCGTCAAAGTGATTGAGAAACCGTTTGAGCCCGGGGTCACGGGCCTGGTCGTTTTCGATTGCGCGCTTTATGTGCCACCGGAGATCTTCCGGGCTGTCCCCGTGCTCGTCCCAGATGAGTGTCTCTAAGAATTCCTCGAGGTCGCTCCCTCTGAGTGTCGTAAAGTCGAACGTGACCTTGACAGGCTCTTCCCCGGGGATACCCTGGTCGTTCGCGTTTTGCAGGACTTCACGAACGAACGTTTCGAGAGTGCTGTCCAAGGCGCTCTCGGTGGGATTTTTGTGATATTCTGTTATTCCCGATTTCTGCTCTGGAAATTTCCAGATTGGAGTCGCCATTAGTGTGACGCTATTTCGCGGGCAGCTATGAATATATAACGGCGAGGATAAGACCACCTATATTAAACATCTTCCGTATTAACGGCCGAGAAGGTACGAGATCGGCAACCTCGACCTGTTGAACTCGGATATCGTTAGCACGAGAACGGCTCGGTTATCGGAAGAATTGACGGTTGTTTGATAGGAGGCTTGGATCAAAACGAGGTAGGGAATCAAACGAAGAACTTGAATCGAGGATGTTTAGACGCTGAGACATATTTGGAGTGTGTGGAAAATCTGATCGGATGACGAGGTGAGAGTCACTTTTTAGAACGTGCCGAAATGAATGTGGTGCCTATGTGACGAGACTCTCGTGATCTCTATTTGGAGAGCGTCTGGATATGAGGTTGTACTCAAGAACGTCGATTCTCGACCCTGCGACATCCTGAGTTGATCCGTCGACTTACCTACTCCAGATACGGTAGCCTCACAGTAATTCGGTTCCACCTACTTCGGTGACCTCGTAGCCGATCCCACGGGCCCCGACACGCCTCCGAGACACCAAGCCGAGTTCGCACATACGGCCGATGAGGCCAGATCGAATCGTACTCGCCTGTGCAGACGACCAATCGTCAGATAGTTCACCGACGCGTTCACTCAACGGGTCTGGACGGTCGACTCCCTCTACGATAGCATTCGCCACGAGTTCCATCGCCTCGTACTCGGCTGGATGTTCACTGGCGACGTGGTCGAGATAGAACTGCCGTTCATCGTTAGAGAGGGACGAGTCACTCGCGAGATCCTCGTCGAGGATGGGATTCTCTATTCGAGCAAATTCGAAGCCGGCTTCGGTGATGCCGAACTCTTCGGTGTCGGGATCAATATCGACGAACTGTAGATTCGGGGGGGCACCCGTGAGGTTCCTACTCGAGTCGATCTGACCGACGAAGTGAGTCTTGAATCGGTCTAACGAACGCTCGACTTTGTCTCCGGTCGGGAACGCAGCCGAGAACTTCTCTCCACGACCACGACCCTTCTCGTCGTCTATCTCCTCTAGCCGGAGACCGTACTCACGGGCCACTCTCGCCGTTTCGTTGCGGAACTGCTGGTACGAGACTCCGTCTGACTCGGTCTCGGCCAGGACGACTGCGAGCCGACGAACCGACAACTTCATCGGGAAGATACGGTTGTATTGGCCCCAGAGAGGCCCCATATCTATTCTCTCGGCGTCCGACGGGTCGACCGTAGTTACGTCGAAGTCGAACGTCGAGAGATCTTCGAGATTCGACCGGTCTTCGCTCCATTGTGTCGACTGGGTGAACGACGGTTGTTCGGTGGTTTGCTCGCGCTCGGGCGGGCCTCCTGCCTCTATGGCATCACCGAACGACATCAGGGTCTCTTGCTCGCTCGATTCCAACTTCAGCTGTGTGCGGAGCGCTCGCTCGAGGAACTCCTCGGGGCTCTCGTAGTTACCCTCTTGGACCGCCGAACGGATGTCATCGACGAGCTCTGGCGGGATATCGACGACGACGCGCATCCTACGAACACTCCCTGTAGATCTCTTCGACGATCTCTTTCAACTGAGGGTCCGAGAGGTGTTCTTCGCTCGTCACCGACCACTGGTGGCTCACCGACTTGGCGGTGTCCTCGACGATGTCGGCGTCCGGCTCGGCACTAGCGATACTGCACAAGACGCGCCCAGTACGGGGTCGTCGAAGGTCCATGCGGTCGAAAATCCGGTTCGACTTGTACGCTTCCTTGAGGATCTCCTCTGTCACCGAGTAGTCGTCACCGTCCCGACTGAACTCCGCCATGAACCACAACCGCGAGAACGCGTTCGTGTACAGGTCCTGTGTGGAGCCCAAGAACTTCTCGGTCATCGACCTGTGCGTACGGTTAGCCCCATCACGCGGCCACCGGTATCGCACGAAGTCCGGCCGCCATCCGATCGCGAGATAGTGCCAGATCCGTGGATCACCCGCCTCCCGGAGCGGGATATCGATGAACTCTCGAACGGCCGGGGCCACGGCGGCATCGATTGGTTCGTCACCGCGGTCGAAGTCACTCTCTGGCCCGATGACGTAGTCGATTACCTGTCCGAGTGCGCTGAGGTTCGCGGTCAGATCAGTGTCGGTTCGATACTCGGACAGCTTCTCGTCCGAGAATTCGAAGTCGTCATCTCTCATCAGCTCCTCGGTGACGAGGAGCGAGGCGTCGTCGCTGAGTCGGTAAAGTGTGTCTTGGCTCATAGGCTGAGTTCTAGTACGCGTTCGAGGTCTTCGTGTGGTGTTCGACGTCGCTGTACCGTAGTGGCGATCTGGTTGACGGTCTCCGACAGTGTGCCGGTTTCTAACATCTCCTCGACCTCGTCTGGCGACTTCTCTTCGAACAACTCGTCGCACACTTCGGTCAACATCCGTCTCTGCCAGGGGTACTTCATCTCACTGTGGACGACGTAGAGTTCTGCAGCTTCGAGGACGAACTGCGTCATGATCTGCGTACCCAGTAGATCGACCACCAACTGGCGGACCCTCCCACGTGCGTGTTGGCCCTTGTCCTCGAAGAGTGGAGGAACGAAGCCGTGATCCGAGTTGATGTACAGTTTCGGCTTGGCTTCGTCGCTCAGATCCAGGTACCACATATTCCCGTCGTTGGCTGGGAAGGGTGCATCCGTGAACGACGTTGGAATCGTCGGCAGTTCGTTCGATCGACCGCTGGTCGGCGGGTCTACGTCTACTGTGCCAATCGGGCCGTGAGCGAGTTTTCGGCCAGCTCGTTCGGCGAACGGTGGACCGCTGTGACCTGTGGGCTGACTTCTGAGCGGTTTCGTCCGTACCAGCAGGGGAGTCAGTTCGAGACGGCCCCGGAGATCGTCGTACTTCAGTTCAACCGAGTCTGTGTACTCCCCCGGCGAGAGGGGTGCGTTCTCGATCACGCTCTCGAACCGGTGGTGGTTCGTCGGGCAGTATCCCACGACGACCAGTGCACCGTTGTGAGGGGAGATGCGGGGAAGACTCTCTCGAGGGTACTCTTCGAGACGGATATGCTCACAGTGAGTTCACTCGTCTCCCACTCTTCGTCCTCGTCCGTGAGGTCCAATTCTATCGTATCACCGAGTGACAGTGTTGTCCCGCTGCCGAGTGTACACTCAACGTAGTCGAACTCGAGGCTCTCTCCGGCGTATCTGTAGGGACGGGTATCGACTCGTTTGCTCCCACGGTCGCTGCTCATGCCGAACCACCACCCGTCAGGTCGTACTGGAAGTCCAACCGTGTTCGCCCGGCCAGGATTTCGTCACCGACAGAGTCCGAAGACAGTTCGAACCTCGCACTCGTCGTATCCTGGTCGAACTCGAACGTGATCTCACCGTCGTCCACACTCCTCCCCTCCTGTTGCGGTGAGCTACCGTCCGCGACGTCGATCTGGTCTATCGTCTTGTTCGATCCGTCGACTTCGTCGATCGAGACCGTCACGCTCCACGGGCCAGACGGGGCAGTGTCGAGTTCCAGCTCACCCTCGTACTGGTGGGCCCCATCGAACCAGCTGTCGACCCACACGACGTCGAACGGTAACGAGCCACCACCACCACCACCGCCTCCGCCTCCTTCTCTAGTAGAGCCGTGTTCGTCTTCGAAGAACGGGAACTCCGACCCTAAGGTGCCGACGCGTTCGTCGTCGTCTGTCTTCGCTGCGCCCAGAATTTGCTGGAGTGTCCGTTTGACGTCGGTCTTCAGGAACGAGACGATCCGCTGTGACGGATTGTCGTCCTCGTATGCGTTCGCCAACTTCTGCGTGGGTTTCTCCCACGTGTCGTGTGCCTCCGGTTCGGCATCGCGGAAGAAGGACTCGATGGCTCGGTCTGCAGCGTCGGGCAGGTCGTCCGCTTCCAGACCTACCTCGTGTTTGGCCCCTCCTGCGAGTAGAAGAGCGTGGAAGTCCTTTCCGGTCGTCCGGGAGACGGAGCCGTAGTTCCGATACTTCACTACGTGTCGTGCCCCGCGGAACATCGCGACTTTGTTTCGGTGCTTGCTGAGGTCGGTGTCGTCGTCGGCCAGCCTGACGACTAGTACGAGCTCTCCCGTTGTGCCAGGCTCAGATTCCGTCGGTGGCACCTCGAACTCCACCGTCTCTACGGCAACGGTCCCCGGTTCCCCGAAATCGGGGTCCGGGTTCTCCCGGGACTCGTACCCTTTCACGTACGGGGCAGCCCTGTCGACACCCTCGGGTTCGACAGTGCGGGGAGACGTGTCGCTCGGACCTTGCACGGTGACGTCGATTCCGTCGTCGACGATGAGCGGCCAGTAGTACCTCGCCGCGGCCTCGTAGAGCCCGTCGACGATCTCTTCCGGGTCTCTCGTCGCTCGCGTCGGCTCTCTGAACCCGACGATGAGGGCCGTTGTTCCGCGTTCGTCGGGACGGTCGACACGAAGCGTCTCGGCCAGGCCATCGGGAATCTTATTCATCGCGACCGGTCGGTCGTGACCACTGTCGTGGATACCGATCCACCCACCACCCTTGTACTCCTGGCCGCCCAGTTCGTGATCGGGGAGATCCAGCCGTCCGACGAGTTTCGGGTCGTCGCCTTCTGGTTGGCTGTGGAACAGGACCAATTTGAACCCGGAGAAGGCCCACAGTACCGAGGCGCCTACTCCGTGGACGCCACCGCCCTGTTTCTTGGTCGAGTCCCCGAAGTCCTTGACTAGTGATGCGTAGTTCGTCCCACGACTATCCTCGTTCCCTTCGAGCCCGACGGCGTTCACGTCTTCTACGCCGAGGATCCACAGTTTACCCCCGTCAATTTGGTCGATCATCTTCTGGACGCCCAGTTTCTCGTCGTCATCTGCTACTGCCTCGAGGTGGGGTTTGAGAGTGGGCCAGTCGATCGCGTCTTTGAAGTCGTCCAGCTCCCCTCCCTCCTCCAGTATCTCGAGGAAGAAGTTGATCCCTGGCTTCTCTCCGTCTTGTCGTGCGTCGTAGACGTTTTGGATTAATTCGCGGGGGAGTGTCTCGAGCACCGAATCCAACGCGAAGTCGGTCTGAGGCAACCCGACGAACGAGTCCTCGGACTTCAGCTCTTTGAACGCCGCGTGTAGTTGTCCTGTTCCCATGTGTATGTGCGTGTTCTATGTGTATGGGGGGCGAATATATAAGGTTTTCTTCAGTGGCGCACGCTAACCGATTCGGCCATCAGGTCGGACAACGTTGGGATAAACGCCACCTAATCTACTAGCTTCCGGCGCTCATCACCCAACTCGTGCGAAGATGGTATTTACTTCTCGCACGCTCGTTCCTGTGTGTGATGTGTGTATGGATACGACCGCGTGTGCATAGGGTTACAGAACATCGAGGAGAAAGCCAACGACTGAAGTCGTGTGGAGGATGTCAAGGTGTAACCGTCGTACGATCCACGTGGTTCCCTCCTGGTCGACGTACCGTCGTCAGTCGTCAACGATGAGCTCTCCGTCACCCACGTTCTCGTCACGGTTCCGCCCTCGCCCCGGTGTCGAAGAGCGAGTTTTTTGGACGAATTCCCGTACCCTGTTCGAGGGCGCCCTAATCTCCTATGCAGGACCGACGATCGAAGTTCGAGGCGTTTCGACGCCCACCTTCTCGCAGATACTCCTTCCGGCTAACTCGGCGAGTCGAGGTGGGACTGCGTTCCCGATCAGCCGACCGAGATTATTGATCCCCACGTCGTCCCACTCGTCGTAAAAGTCGTAGTCCTGAGGGAACGTCTGTAGGAGGGCACCCTCGAGGATGGAGAGCGCGCGATCCTGATCGGTGTCGTAGTGGCCGAAGCGGCCGCTCCCGTAGTTGTAGAACTGCGTGGTGATCGTCGGAGCTGGTTCGTCTGGTCGCAGTCGACTGTAAGGTGTCTTGTACGACCGACCGCTATCTCGTTTGTGGCAGTCCGCGAGTAGGTGATCGAGACCGTTCTCTTCCCAAACACTCCAGTCTTGGCCGGGTTCTATGTTTCGTATTCGCTCGAGGTTCGTGTCTGATAGATCTCGAGCCCTGTGTAGCTCTAACTCAGGATGAGCCTCGCCTGCATCGATCGGAGGGAGGTGACCGATCGTTTCACGTACCGTTGGATATTCATCCTCGTCTTCGTATATCGGACTCGGTAGTTCGATCGCCCCCTCTTTCGACGCAATGAGTACCCACCGCTTCCGTTTCTGTGGGATCCCGTACTCTGGACAGTAGACGTTCTTGTTCTGATCGGAGTTCAGTGCGTACCCCAATTCCTCGAGACGTTCTTCGAATTCTTCGTAGATCCCGTCGTTGCGTACCTGCAGCACGTTCTCGGTGACGAGGACGTCCGGTTCGACGTACTCCACGATCTTCTGTACCGAGTTGAGAAGGCCCCACTTGTCGTGGTCCTCTCGGCCACCGGCTCTCGAGTGTCCCATCGTAGAGTACGGCTGGCACGGGGCACAAGCAGCCAGTACGGTCAAGTCGGACTGGAAAGGGTACATTCTCGCGACTCGCTCGGGATTGTGTGCAAGTGCCTCGACGTCTGCATCTACGAACTCTGCGTTAGTATTCTCCGTATAAGGATAGCGACCCGCTCGCGCGTTATCGATGCCTGTCGTTACGTCGATTCCGGCGCGTTCGAGACCATGTGTCATACCACCAGCACCACAGAAGAGATCGACTGCGGATATATTCATAGCAGCCACTTTCGCCAGGAGCTACATTAAGGTAGTGACAACGGAGACGAGTGGACGATAGTGGGAAGTATCATATGGCTCGAGGCTACAACTCACGAGATAGATTCAGACGGCTACTTCGAATACACATATATGACAACAGTGAAAAATGTTCCTGACACCGTTTCTGAGTGGTTCTTCTTCAGTGGTGGACCAGGTGCGCCGCGGTACGGTGACGACCCGACGAAACACGCTGTGGACCACGACACGGAGAGTTTCGTCAGGGAAGTGATCCAGAACGCCAACGACCAGCGACTCGACAACGACGAGCCTGTCGAGATCCGATTTCGCTTTCTCACTCTCACCGGAGATGAACGCGAAGGTTTTCTGAAAAGGATCGGTTGGGAGACGGGTCTGCGTGACCGTCTCCAGACCGTCTCGGATAGAGATACAGGGAGAGGTTACGATCGATTTCTGGAACGACTCGCCGATTCCGACGCCGAACTCCGTTTACTGGTGATCGAAGACCGAAATACGACTGGCCTCACGGGACGATGGTCCGAGGACTCGAATTACGCCGCGCTCGTGCGTGACGAGCTCTACAGTAGCAAGCAGGGAGATACTGCTGGTGGGTCGTACGGACTCGGTAAATCTGTCTTGTGGACGTTCTCCGGTGCTTCGACAGTACTGTTCAACTCGTCACCAGTCACCACTCCCGACGAAGTGGTCCCGCCCCGATTCGTAGGCCGAACGAAACTCCCGACCCACGAACTCGGAGACGTGACCTACCAGGGCGCGGGATGGTTCTGCAATCCACTGGAAACTGACGAGGGGATCCGTCCTGCGTCGATCTGGGGAGCGGACGCAGTGAATCTGGCTAATCGACTCTACCTGGAGCGGCCAGAGGGGAGCGGCACCAGTATCATGGTCGTCGGGTACCGGGATCCGACCCGGGACACCAGACCGGAGATCGAAGATCTGGCAGACGAGTTCGTAGAGGCCGCAGTCAAGTACTTCTGGCCGGCAATGCAGAGAGGAGATCTGCGTGTCACGATCGAGACGCCGGAAGACGAGTTCGAGGCGAGTGTCGAGAACGTACCCGCTATCCAACCCTTCGTGGAGTGCTTCGAGCAGAGGAACGAGGGCCAGGGTACCTTGGACCAACCCGGAGACGTCGCCGGTGTAGACGTCCCGATGAACCTTCCAGCTCGAGCAGACGAGACCGAGACTCCGGACGGGAGTGTCAGACTCGCAGCCCGTCTCGCCTCACCTGCCGACGACGGCACCTATCTCAACAAAGTCGCTCTCTTTCGGGGAGCGGGAATGGTCGTCAAATATCACGACCAAAGCCGTGTTGCATTCGGAGATCGAGACTTCCACGCCGTACTCGCGTGTGGTGAGGCACGACACGACGGTTTATCGACGAGAGCAGACCAGGAGATCGACCGTTTCCTCCGCTACGCAGAACCACCCGAACACGACGAGTGGATCTCCACCGAAAACCTACGCGAAAAGTACAGGCGAGGGTTCCGAACAGCACTGGACGACATGTTCGGTACGCTCCGTGATGGGCTTCGACACCTGATCGCTCGGAGCGACGGTAGTGGGGAGTCACTCTCTCGACGAGTGCGCAAACGATTTCCTATCCACGACGTCAGGAACCACCGCCGATCCGTCAGCGAGCCCACTACAGTCTTCGACATCGACAGCACCTCGTCGTTCGAGGACGGCCGGTGGACCTTCGAGGGCCGAATCGAGGTCACCGAAGACGAGTTCGAAGGGTGGAGTGTCGACATCTCGATGAAAGGGGTCGGTGAAGACGGCGGGACCTACGGGCAGGTGCCGATCGAATCGGTCTGGACGTCCGACGACGCCGTCACGAAAGAGTACGAAGATGGAATTGCCAGACTCGTAGCAGAGAACGGGGCTGCAGAGATCGACTTCGAGGGCGAATCTTACCCGGTCGGGGACGGAGACTCTTCGACAGTTACGGTGGGAGAAACGCGGTTAGACATTCGAGCCGAACTAAGAACTCGGAGAGGTGAGTGACCGTGGAGCGATTGTCACAACGTTACCGTACGACTTCACTCCCCCACGCCTATCTCGGCAACGGGTTGAGTTTCGAACTCGACGAATACTCGATTGACGGGAGTGAAAAACGGTCCTTGGAGCTCAAGGCAGGTCAGACGACGATCCCGATTCCACCGGACGAAGACCGAGACGAGTGGGAGACGGTAGAACTGTTCGGTTCAGTGGAGCTGACGGAGTCTACCGTCGAGAGCCTCTTTCCACCGGATGAGAGATCTGCGCCGCCTGCGAGGCTGTTCGTGGTGATCCAGTGCCACGAGACGATTTACCGCGACAAAGTAGTGGTACGAGAACCACCAGTAGAGCCACAGAGCTACGGTTTCGGGATCGAACTCGACCGTGACGAATTCCGGGACAAGGTGGAACTCCGGCCACATCTCGTACGGACAGAGTCGACGGATCACGACGGGAAGTACGCGACAGAAGAGCATCTACGCGTGGCGAGTGGAAAGACGTTCACTGCGTTGGTGGACCCCATTGAAGACGAGGGAGAAGCGTGGATCGACGGTGAAGAGGTCAGTTTCTCTCAGACACCTCACCTCCCCGATGGTGAGAAAATCTACTACCTCGACTTCCGAAACGAAGCACGGCCGAAACTGTGGCTCAACACGGACTACCCTCGTATCACGGACATCCTCCAATCGGAGGGGTCCGTCGGCGCAGAACCTCGTATGCGAGACGTGCTTCTGGACCAGATCGCTAACCCCGTGTGGACCCAACTCATATTACGCGCAGGGTGTGCAGTCGACGACAGCGGAGAGGTAGAACATCAGTGGCAACAGACCGTCCTCGAGTCGTTCGCCCGTGATATTTACGAGACCGACGATACCACGGAAGCAGCACTCGCGCTCCGCCGGGACGTTCGTGATCCGGACTCGCTCCCAGAAGTGATGTCACGTATCGACCGTGAACTGCAAGATTACCTCGAACCAAGGACTCAACTGATCAATCTCATGGAAGAGGGCCTCAAGATCTAAAATGACCGATCGTATACTCCACCGGTTGACCGAGGACGGACGGCGCCTAGTAGGCGAGCCGTTCTTGAGAGGCGAAGAAGAGATCGACGAGGAAGAGCTCTCGGGGTACGTCGAGCCGATGCCGGGAGAACCGACCGCCGACTTAGATACTCTCGACGAGAAGGTCGAGACTGTCGTCGACGAACACTCCCGGTTCGACACTTCGATGGACAAAGCACTCGCAGAGGACATTCACCGGTGTCTAGATTTGAGCTATCGAACCGCGGGTGATCCGGGTCTCTGGCACTGGCTGGCAATCTGCCAGCACCCCGAGTTCGTTTGGCAGCGGTGGGAGTACCGTTCGGAGAAGGCGATGCGGGAGAAGTTCCTAGGCGCGGGGTCGGACCTATATTCGAACGCGTTGCATCGACTGTGGTGGATCGCCGAACTCACCTACGACGAGGAGACAGACGATTACTCGCTGACGGAGAGCGTCTTCTCCAACCAGACGATCGTCAACAAGGTGTTCGACAGGTGGTTCGCTCGGTACGACCCCGCAGTTGTAGCAGTCTGTGAGGTGCTCAAGGACGAGCCATCTTCAGTAATCGACGAGGCGACCAATCAGTTCAATCACTCGCTGACGAGTGTGCAACTCGAGGGACTGACTCAGGCCGACGTCGAGCAGATGATGCGTGAGATCGTCTGGGACGTGCGGTAGGGTTCGAGATAGGCAACCCGATTGGCGCCGCTCGAGGTGGCTACTCGCCCTCGGTGCTCGAACGGTAGTACGAACAGTACTCGTTCGCGAAACAACTTGCACAACGTGGTGAACGCTTCGTACAGACGAGAGCCGAAGTCGAGCAGTGCGAGGTTGTAGGTGCGAGCGACACTCCCGTCTTCGGGCAGCATCTCGGTAGCGAATTCCCGTCGCTCGCTCTCTTTCTCCGGGAACTCTTCTCTGAAGACTCTATCGTAGACCCTCACTACGTTCCGGTCCGCGATCACACGTGGTTGATCCAGAGCGAAACAGAGCGTCGCATTCGCGACGTAGGGGCCAACTCGAGGGAGCTCCAGTAACTCGTCTTCGTCTGCCGGGAGTGTGTCTACTCGATCGGCTATCCTTGTGAGTGCCTCGGCGCGCATCCGCTGAAATCCCAAAGGTTCAATTACCTCCTCTATCTCGTCTTGAGGGGCTTCTTCCAGTCTCTCGATAGTAGGGTACTTCGAGAGAAAATCGGGATAGACACTCCTTACGTTCTCGGCTGGTGTCTGCGTGAGAAAGAACTCGGCAACGAACACCTCGTACAGAGTCCTATCTGGTTCCCGCCACGGAAAATCACGGAGGTTGTCCTCGGCCCACTGTAGGATCCCCTGCCGAAAGCGTTCACGAGTCGGATCAGCCACAACTCAAATTCAGATTGGAACCCTATTGAATTTGTCTCTGCATTGTAGGCTACCGCAATTATCGAGAATCAGCCCTACGCTACGTACAACAACCGCTTGTGTTAGAAGCCACACTATGCACGATATCGAGAGTGCTGGACGCCCGCCGTGTACACAGGACGGATATCAGCTGAGGATGATTTCGAGAAACGTGTTGTTGGCGGCGGTAGCATTAACTCCTGACCGGCAGATTCGTAAGAACGATGAGTGGGAGCGACATTGAAAATCACATGTCTGTTGAGGATCCCGACGTATTTGCTGTCGATCTCTTCTGCGGTGCTGGGGGATTCACCGAGGGTCTCGAACGAGCCGGCATCGACGTTGTCGCAGGTGTCGACGTTGATCCAGACTGTGAGGCCCCGTACGAAGCTAACCACGACGCAGAATTCTATCACAAGGACCTGAAGCAGGTCGCACGCGACGAACCTGGGTGGGTCGGTGAGTTGTTCGACGAGTCTGCGGACGTTCACGTCATCGCCGGTGGACCACCGTGTCAACCCTACTCGACTCTCGTCGATTCGGAGGTTCCCCACGAGAAGGCGGGTCTCGTCACCGCATTCGCCGAAATCGTGAACGAGGTGCAACCGGACATCGTCGCCATGGAGAACGTTTATGGCGTTCGAGACGACGGCGAGTACCACGACCTCGTCGATACGCTCGAGAACGCTGGCTACTACTTCAACGAGATCGACGAACGAGGTGTCTATTGTCCGGAATATGGAATCCCACAACAACGAAAACGGTGGATAACGCTCGCATCGAGAGCGGGCCCTATCGAACTCAATCCGCCAAAGAGAGCTAACGTCGATCCGGAGTCTGACCTTACGGTAGCAGATCGTATAGACCATCTCCCGCCGATCGAAGCCGGTGAACAGCACGAAGACGATCCGTTACACAGAGCTCGCAATTTGGAGGAGAAGAACATCGAACGAATCGAGATCTCGAAGCCCGGTGGCGATTGGACGGACTGGGAGGCCCAGGGACGGGGAGACCCAGTAGCCGATTGCCACCAAAAGGACAGTGGGATCACGTACAAGGCACCGTACAGTCGCATGGAAGGTGACGAGCCAGCACCGACGATCACCACGCAGTTCTACAACTACGGGAGCGGCCGCTTCGGCCACTACGACACCGATCAAGATCGTGCCCTAAGTATTCGTGAGGGCGCGATTCTACAGACGTTCCCAGACGATTACCAGTTCTTGAACGGGAAAGATGCTGACGAGATTGGTCTCAACAAACTCGGTCAGTGGATCGGGAACGCCGTACCGCCGAAACTTGCGGAGGTTGTGGGTGGGAGTATCCTCCGACACGCGAAAGGCGAACGACAGATGACAGTATCGGAATACGTGGATTGATCGTCTCCTGACCGTTTTATCGGAGACGGTGGAGTCGAGAAACTGCTGGATTTGCTAGACCGAAAACACGGGTTGCTCCTCCTCGAGCATCACCTCGCGGACGTCATCGCCCGGGTTGAGATCGGGCGACCAGATCCTTGTATGCGAGCTCGTAGCTACAGCCAGCTTAGTCAGTGACGCCTTGGATGCCGGCCATGCCCCATCGTTGCGGTCGTCGACGGAACCACTTCCACTAGGGTTCGTCTATAACCAGCGGCCAGGCTTACGTCACGACCATCCACGCCAGCCTTCAACCCCACCAAGGGTACATCTGAAACTACAGTCGGTACATGAGCACGAACGCCGCGATAGGGCTTCAACCTCACGTGGGGTTCGTCTGGAACACGAGCATGTGTGAGTTGCGCCGAGTAGAGGTAAACTAGGAAATGTCGCTAGGCGAGAAATCTTCTTCGAACAGCTCTTCAATAGGCGTTTTCCCCTCCATCTTCTCAGCATCGTAGTACTCGATTCGCTCGCGCTCGTGGCGGGGTATGGGCTCGCCGTCGTCATCGAGGAAGTGGAGACTCTGTTTCGAAGAGATCACTGCAAACGGATCGATAGACTTGTCCTCCTCGTAGGGGACAAGATCGGTGAACGTTTTCTCCAGGAACGTCTCGTCAAGTGGTGCGTCGACTTCACGCGTGATCAGTCCACCGAATGCGACGATACTCCGGTGACTCTCGAACTCCTCGTGGTAGCTCGCAACAGTTGCTGCGATTGCCAGCGACATCGCGATCTCTGTCAACTCACCCACAGTGAAGCGCATCGTGTGCGCTGGATTGCTGTCCAGGTGCCTGCGCTCAATCTCAAGTCGCGCAGCGGAATCGTATTCCTCGATCTCGTGAAGAAGCGGGATGATCTCTGCGAACTCGTCGGCACCGAATAACACATCCTCTGGGTCGATGTGTGGAGGGAGGTCGCTTGGATCGGCATTGAACGCAGTGATCTCGACGATGACGTAACCAGAGTCCGTCTCGGTTCCAAAATCCGTTACTGTGAGTTGGGGGCGCGACATAGTATACCGCACGGATATACTGTTCAAAAACTTACTGGAAGTGACCACAAACTGAGGGCGGGCCCAGCCGCTCTTCTGGCCGTACATCACCTTAAGCACCCTTCTCGGTGTGCTGGATACGAGCCCAACGCTCGTCATCGTTGTTGCGGGTGCCACTTCAACCTCACGAGAGTTCGTCTGGAACCAAGAGCTCGGAGACCGTGTCGAGATCCATCACGTGGCTTCAACCCCACGAGGGTGCATCTGGAACGAATCTACCTCCGCCGAACTCGGGCTGGCCCAGGCTTCAACTCCCCGAGGGTGCATCTGGAACTTACTTCAACGCCAAGTGACTCAACGGCTCGACGATTGGTTTGTGGAGACCCGATATTTTGTGCCAGCAATCGAGTAACGTACTTTGAAGTACGATACTTTAGAGTATGATTATGAGAAGTACTATATTCGAGGATACGGTATTGGAGACTATGCCTGGGTTCGTGAACCGAACGGAGGAACTCTCGCGCCTTCACAACCTCTACGAGTCGGATGAGGCGGAGTTGGCAGTGATTTTCGGGCGACGACGACTCGGGAAAACCGAACTCGTCAAGCAGTCTCTCAAAGGATGCGACGAGGCCATCGTCTATCAGGCGAAGCAAAAAACGAGTGCGTTACAGCTCCAGCAGTTCGTTGAGGTCGCTTCGGACGTGGACCCAGGGATTACGCGGATCCGCGAAGAGTGGGAGTCTATCCTCGGGTATCTCGCAGATCAGGACGCGATCGTCGTCCTCGACGAGTTTCCGTATTTGGTTGAACAAGACGAAAGCCTCCCCTCCGTTCTGCAAGCGATGTTCGATCACGAACTCGACGACTCCAGTGCGACGTTCGTCATCGTCGGTTCGTCGATCAGTATGATGGAGGAAGCCGCGCTGCTGGGAAACAGTCCACTTTACGGTCGTTCGTCACTAAAACTAGATGTTAGACAGCTTCCGTTCGATGCGGCGATGGAGTTCTTCTCGGGGAGCTACACCGCTAACGAGCAGGTGTTCACCTGGGGCGTCTTCGGTGGCGTTCCGTACTATCTCGAAGAAGTGGATCCGACGGGGAGCCTCGGAGAGAACATTCAACGGACGATCCTCTCCCGGCACGGGACGCTGCACGACGAACCGGACTACGTTCTCCGAATGGAACTCACGGAGCCGACACGATACTTTTCAATTCTGGAAGCGATCGCAGGCGGAAGTACGAGTCGAAACGAGATCTCTGGAGCGACGGGTATCGATTACAATCAACTATCAAAATATTTGAATCGACTTTCTCGGTTGCGACTGGTCGAGCAACACGTTCCGATTACCGAACGAAAGGAGCGGACCAAGCGAAGCCGCTATCGCATCCGTGACCAGTTCTTCCGATTCTGGTTCCACTTCGTCTACGGGAGCGGTGACAGGTACGAGGATTTCGGAGACGACGCGTACGAGATGCTCATCGAACCGGAACTGGCGAATTTCGTAAGCGACTCGTTCGAAGATCTCTGCGGTTCCGCTCTTCGAACGCTGTATCAAGAGTATACGATCACGGACGTCGGTCAGTGGTGGTATCAGGAGCACGAGGTCGACGTCGTGGGTCTGACGAACGAGGACGCGTTGATCGCTGGAGAGTGCAAATTCCAGCGGTCACCGTTGGATTACGACGCGTTCTCGAAGCTTCGAACTCACGTGGATGAACTTCGATGGGCGCCATCCGGTGGTGGAGAACGGAAGCACGAATACGCGTTGTTCTCTCGAAGCGGCTTTACCCAGACCGTAGAGGACGCTGCCGAGGAACGAGACGATCTGCGGTTGTTCACCGTGGACGAAGTCGTAACAGCGCTGAAATCATAGCTGCATGCCGCTGCATTCGTGCCTCTACGAGGCAATAATCTCTAAATACCTTCGTCGTGATTCCGTTTTCGTGTTTTTGCTCTACTGGCGCAGTGAATTTCGAGGACTCGGGTACTGAGTGCGTGGTTGAGTCACACCATCTTCCGGAGACGGCTGACTTTCTAAGTATGATGGAGGGACCAGGGACTCGTATGTGCGATGGTGGCGGCAACGAAATTGTCGATATCCTACTGGAGTGGTACGCTGACAATGGACGCCACGATCTCCCGTGGCGTGATCCGAATACATGCTCCAACAGACGACCGTGGAACAAGTTCTCGGCGTTTATCCCGCCCGACTAACCAGCTGAGCTCCCCGAGTCAGCTGCTCGGGAGTGGCAACACTGTTTAACAGCGCAAGAACCTGTGCAATTCCTCACGTCTATTCGATAGCTACGCCCATGAAGGTTCGATATCGACCCTTTTCAGGTGAGAAGAACTACGAGCCGACGGAGATGTGACCCAAAACTAGCCCATCCTCCGAAACTCTGTGAATTCGATCGGGATGGAAAGCATATCGCGTCATAGAGTTTATTACCCGAACACACTATCTCCGCCGTTTTGGCGTGGGTTTAGCAGACTCTGCCAGTCAGCCGAACCCACAAATTAATAAGAGATTCAACTAATACGCTAAGCAAGCTGAAAATGTCACTCTTAGAATCGCACTACCGGACCGCGAGAAGGCTTCTAGCCAATTTCTTCTTCAGTACGGTCACGAGCAGTCGACACTCACAGAGAACGCTCCAATGAGCCAATTAGATGCCGATCAGGAGAGGGAGACCGATGTGGTTCGGGCACCTTCATTCGACGACATTCGATGGACGTCGTGTTCGCTCAAGGACTTCACAGACCTGTACTGGGAGGAGATCGCCCCATGCCTCGAGGCAGAGGGGATCGATCCGACGTGCGAGAAGCCGGCCCATAAGTGGTTTCGGGATCACGACGCACGGGCGTTCCTCGCAGCTCTCCGACGCCATCACGACCGTTCCTTCGGGGAGTTCTGGAAAGAGGATCTCGGGCTTGGTAATGATGACGAGGGCTACTCGTGGGCAACCGCAGACGAAGCAACAATCGACGCTCTCGAAGAGTTCCTCGACCGCCGAAAATCCCGATACAGTCTGGCGGAGTCATCCGTCGACGCGCTCCGAACGCGGCTGAACCTCTACGTCCGTGCCTACAGGAAAGCGAACGACACAGACGACCTACTCACACCGATTCAACGGGATCGAGAGACACCAGCCTACGAAGCCGTTGACGCGTGTTATGCAGCGTTCGACTGGTTGAACGAGGGAGCAGAACACGAATACAGCGGCCAGACCCTGCAGCGTGTGCGACGGGTCGTCGACGCCTGGTACCAGCATCTTGTGGGACGTCGGATTGCCTCGATAAATCCGGCGAGCGGTCTCTACGACGAATTCAAATGGGAAGCCGAAGAGTCCTCGACCCCAGCTCTTTCAGCAGACCATATTCGGAAACTGATGCAGGAGGCAACGTCGACGCGAGAGCAGCTGTTACAGTGGCATTAGCGGGCTGGGGACTTCGAGCAAGCGAGGTCGCCGCACTCCATATCTCGCAGTTCCATCGTAACGTCCCTGCAGACGACGTCCCCTTCATCGCGTTCGAGAACCGCAAGAACGGACCTGGTGAAGTGTCTCTACTCTTCGGGTTAGACCTGCTCGACTCCCGAATCGATGAGCTAGCGGACGATGAGACGTGGACAGGGTACCTGTTTCCATCTTCACAGGGGAAAACACCACACGTAACGCGGGATACGATCCGGAACTGGTTCCAGACTCTTGCATCGAAGGCGGGTCTCCCTGACCGAATCGAAGAAGAACGGCCGAGTCCGCAGCTCTGTCGTCGTTTTTGGTACGATACCTATACAACGGTCCTCAAGGGCGTTCTCGAGGGTGTCGACGAAATCGCTTCAGAGCAAGGTAGTAGCGATCCTCGGGTGGTTATGCAAAATTATCTTTCCGATTCGCGGTCTCGTCAAGTGCGCAGAGAGTTCATGCAGGAACAGTTGAAGGCAGCCTTCAGAGGGAGATAATCGCTTCTGATACTCTCGACCAATAAGTCTCTGCTGGGATATTGAATTAGTGAGCCGTGAATTGATGAATCAGTGATTCAGTGATTCAGTGATTCCTCGAACCCACGAATAGTGGAAGGTGAGTGAATGGATCGAGGACCCTCGGGAGGAGTAAATGCTATAGCAAACCCCTACTGGCCATTAGTCCATGAAGTTGTGACTCAGGGAATCAATGATTCTATGATATCTTGAATAACAGAATCATAGACTATTTGATTCCAGGATAGCTGCAGCACTATAGCAGTATCACTGAATCAATGATTCAATGAACCGATGAAGCAGTGATTAAGGGACTACATGATATCTTGAACAGCTGAATCACAGAATCACTGATT
The DNA here is from genome assembly GCF_042663665.1 of Saliphagus sp. GCM10025317. Lineage (NCBI taxonomy): Archaea > Methanobacteriati > Methanobacteriota > Halobacteria > Halobacteriales > Natrialbaceae > Saliphagus > Saliphagus sp. GCM10025317. Next base: position 25,900 of record NZ_JBHTAQ010000004.1, on the reverse strand, counting down.
CCAAGAATCGAATAACCATTCACTGGATTCACCGAGTCCATGAATCACTGAATCAGTGACTCAACAATTCCCAGAGATCGTGAATAACTGATTCACAGAGCATCTGACTTTGAAAATCCAATAGCTTACGCCAAACTTATTGATTCCATGAATCAGTGAGATTGTGGATCGAGAAAGGCGTGGAGCCATAGATCGAGAGCTCAGCAATCTCCAGGGATACAGATCGGGGAGTAAATGAGTACGTGATGTAATGAGTTCAGGAAGCCATGGATCACTGAATCAATGAATCAGTGAGGTACGTCCAGTTCCCGAATTTACGGCATACAGCACCTGTATCCACGACATACAACAGAAGAGGCAGAGCTGAAACGTAGCGAAATGTCTGACGTGGATTTATGAGTCATTGATTCAATGATCCAATCATGTCCGAATTACCTCGCGGATGGGGTGTTACGCCATCGACTGGCATCCCGACGATTGCCTTCGGGAATCAGAAAGGTGGAACCGGAAAAACAACGGCGACGATTAACAGCGCAGCGGCGCTGGGCACTCGTGGCCACGATGTCCTTGCAATCGATATGGACCCACAGGCCGACATGACGAAGGGACTTGGGTTGGGGCCGGGCGACGAGAACGACCCCTCGAGTCCGAAGAATGACCTTCCAAACACGCTTGTTACCGATGATTCGAACCTCCTGGACGTTCTCGTCGACAATCCGCGTACGCACGATACGAGCCTTTCAGAGATCGTGATTGAAGCCGACGAGTACGACCACCTGAACTTCGACCTCGTTCCGAGCCACAAGGACATGGGTCTTGCTCGAGATTGGATGGACGATGCGAACGCCCGTCTCTCATTGAAACTCGCCCTCGAGGGACTGGTTGAGGACGGATTCGATTACGATTACATCCTCATCGACTGTCCGCCTGACCTCTCGGTCTTGACGGACGCAGCGTTCATCGCAGCGCAAAACGTCTTCCTGGCTGCACAGACCCAGGCTACGTCACGTGATGCCCTAGACGACCTGTGGGATCAACTGGAATCGATAGAGGACAACCAGCAAATAGAGATCGCAATCGTCGGACTTCTGGCGAATATGTACCGGGACGACGGTCAGTCACAGAAATTCCTGGATGAATTCGACGAGTCCTTCGCATCGATGGCCCCGGTTTTCAAACTCCCGATGCGAGTGGCAATCCAGCGCGCCTGGGACAATGGGCAAGATATTTTCGAATGGGAGGACGCGAACGACCAACAGGTAGAGCGCGACCTCTTCGTAGAGGTTGCAGAGACCATGGAACGGGCATTTGACAAACCGCAGGTGGAGGTGTAAATATGCCTCGAGGAATGGATGAGCGATTCGAGGATCCATCAGATGAAGAAGATGATGGTGTTACTGAGGAAGAGACCACGAGGACGTCGGAATCAGAAGGACAAGAGCGCGAAGTAATTGCGGCATCCGAACAAGAATCGAAGCAGGAGGAGACCGCTTCCACGGCAAAGACAGACTCCTCAGCAAGTGAGATAGAAGAAACAGACGACGAACCGCTGAACATCCGCAAGGATTGGGATTCAGCCACGATCTATGTTGAACCTGAGCAAAGCGAGGACATCGAGATCACGTTCACCCGCCTGAAAAAGCAGCTCAAGCGAGAGGACATCACTCTGGAGAAGAACAAACACTTCTACCGCGGCGTCTTCGAAGTGGCATTCGGCGAGCATCGAGACGAAACGAAGGAAAAAATACGCGAACTCGCGAAGCAAGACGTCGATCAGTGAATCAATGATTCGTTGAATTTTGAGTGCCATATTGATGCAGCGTCGGCTAAAAATCCCCAACATACCCTTTCCTATCCCTTTGGAGGAGATAAACCGTAATTCACTATACTATCGAGCCGTTCGCTGAACGAAACCGACTTCTGAGATGATACGGCTTAAAGAGAACTCGAAGAAAGTCTGTGTAGCCGTAGGCTGCAATTGATTATAAGTCCACTGCCAAAACTGAGGAAGCCAAGTCGAAGATGTTCATCGCGGCTACTTGGCGTTGACAATCTCAATGCGGCCAGGTTCACGGTGTCCTTGACCTTTCGCCCCGCTGGAGCACGTGGCCGACTCGTCCATCCTGACGAGGATGTCACTGATGAACTCATCTCTTTGAACGAACTGATGAAGTCACTAACACGAAAATAACCCACTGGTATCGAACATTACTGGAATTGCTCGATCAGTGCGGGGACCACGTCGAAGAGGTCGTCGTGAATCGCGTAATCGGCGATGTCCATGATCGGCGCGTTCGGGTCCGTGTTGATCGCCACGATGGTATCGGAGCCCTTCATCCCGGCGACGTGCTGCACCGCCCCGGAGATGCCGATGGCGATGTAGACGTCGGGCGTGACGACCTTCCCGGACTGGCCGACCTGGCGGTTGGCGGGCAGCCAGCCCGCGTCGACGATCGGTCGCGACGACGAGAGCGTCGCGTCGAGCGCCTCCACCAGCTCGCGGATCAGGTCCAGGTTCTCCTCCTCCTCGATCCCGCGGCCGATCGAGACCAGCAGGTCTGCCTCGCTGATGTCGACGTCGCCGCCGGCGACCTCCTCGAATCCCGTCACCGTCGAGCCGATGGCGTCCTCGTCGATGTCGGCGTCGAAGGCCTCGACGGTGGCGTCACCCGCCGCCTCGGTGGGTTCCCACTCGGCGCCGCGGATGGTGACCGCGACCTGGTCTGCGTCGACCTCGGTGGTCGTCTCGACCTTCCCGCCGTACATCTCGCGCGTGCCGACGAGCGTGTCGCCCTCGGTCGCGAGACCGACGGCGTCGGTGACGAGCGGAACGTCGAGTCGCGTGGCGACCGCGGGCGCGTAGTCCAGCCCGTTGACGCTGTTGGGCATCACCAGGTAGCCGGACTCGAGTTCGCCCGCCAGCTGGGTGACCGCCTGGGTGTAGACGTCGTGGTTGAACTCCTCGCCGTAGGCGACAGTGTGGACGGTGTCGACGCCCTCGAGGTTCAGCGCGTCGGCGAAGGTCTCGACGTCGCCGCCGACGACGGCCACGTGGAGGTCGCCGCCGGTTTCGCCGGCGAGTTCGGTGCCCGCGGTGACGACCTCGCGACTGACGTCGCGGAGGTCGCCCTGGCGGTGCTCGGCGACGGCCAGAATATCGCTCATTGGGCCACCCCCTTCTCCCGCAGGAGATCAGCGAGTTGCGCGGCCGTCTCGTCGGCGCCGCCCTCGAAGACGGTGGTGTCGCTCTCGCTCTCGGGTTCGTACATCGCGGTCAGTCGGAGGTCGCCCGCGACGGCGTCGGCCTCGACGCCCAGGTCGGCGAGCGTCTGGTGGTCGAGTTCCTTGCGCTGGGCCATCCGGATGCCCCGGAGACTGGCGTAGCGGGGCTCGTTGATCCCCGTCTGGATCGTCAGCACCGCGGGGACGTCGATCTCGGTCAGCTCCTCGATGCCGCCCTCGAGCTCGCGGTGGACCGACGCGGTCTCGTCTCCGGCCTCCAGATCGAGCTGGTTGACGACGGCGCCCCACTGGTAACCGACGGCTTCGGCGAGGGCGACGCCCGTCGCACCGAAGCTGTCGTCGCCCGACTGGACGCCCGTCAGGACGAGGTCGGGGTCCTCGGCTTCGACGACCGCCTCGAGGATGGCGATCTTCGCGCCGACGTCGAGGAGGTCGACGTCCTCGAGGGCGTCGTCCCAGACGCGGATGGCGCGGTCGGCACCCTTCGCGAGCGCCTGGCGGATGGTCTGTTCGGTCTCCTCGTCGCCGATGGTGACGGTGACGACCTCGTCGACGACGCCGTCTTCCTCGAGCTGGACGGCCTCCTCGATGGCGTAGTCGTCCCACTCGTTGAGATCGGCGCCGAGATACCGCTCGTCGATGGTCGTCCCGTCGATTTCGAACTCGTCTTCGACGGTGGCAACCTCCTTGACCGGTACGAGTACCTTCATCATCGTTGGTTGTGCTCCCCGGGCGTAAGTGTTTGCGAAACCGGGAGTATTCACCAGGCGCTACAACGTTTTGATAACTTCTGCTGTTTCGTCAGCCATAGAGGCTGTTTTTCTTGTGTCAAATTTTCTATTTGGTTAATATTCACCGGTATAAACGTCTCCATCAGATTCTAATCTTCTATTTCGTATTATTTCATATCAAATATGACTTCGACTCGAAAACTGCAATTTCTACGTACTGTTATTATATCAGTTAAATTGGGCCTCTTTCCTGTCGCGAGCGACGGCTGCAGAGCGGTATGAGAGACGACCGAGCGATCAGGATCTGGTCGTGACGCTACCACCGCCCTCGGGTAACGGGATCGATGGACCGAGGCGGACCGCCATCAGTACTGGCCCTCGAACCTGACGACCACGACCGTCCGAACCGGTCGTTGACGCAGCGAATCGGTCTATCGGCGATCAGTTGATCAGTCGATATGCTCCTCGAGTCGAGGGATGACTTCGTCGCGCAATCGATCCATCTGCGCGTGATCGTAGTTGAATGGGGTGAAAATGAACCGATCAACCCGGGGAAGTTCGGAGACATTCTTTGCGATCCTGTCGGCGACTTCCTCGGCGGATCCGATCGGATACGTCCGCTTTGCCTCCTGGTACGTTCCGTCGAACCAGCCGGAAACGGCCTCGTAGCACTCCTCACGTTCCGCGTCCTCGTCTTCCATCACGTACGGCCATACCGAGTAGATAATCTCGATCTCCTCGGGATCGCGATTGCTGTCGCGAGCGCCGTCCACAATCCGTTCCCAGGCTCGTCCCAATTTCTCGGCGTCGATCATCTCCTTTGCCTCGGTCGAGTACACGAGCGGTGCCCAGCCGTCGCCGAGACGGCCGATACGGCGGAGAACTCGATCGATTACCGGAGTGAACTCGTCGACCTCGGGACCGAACGAGCCGAACCAGATAGGCGGATGCGGATCCTGTACCGGTTTCGGGTCGATCGACACATCCTCGAACGACCAAATGTCGCCGTCATGATCGACGTGATCTTCCGTCCAGAGGCGTTTTAACACCTCAACCCCTTCCTCAAGCCGCTTCCCGCGTTCTCGACGAGGGACCCCAAGCGCTTCGAACTCGTGAGCGTTCCAGCCAGCACCGACGGCGAACACCAACCGACCGTTGGAGGCGATGTCCATCGCCGCGAACTGCTTCGCCACCTGGATCGGATTGCGATACGGCAGGATGTACACCAGCGGTCCCAGCTGGACGGAGTCGGTGTGCGCCGCGTACGTGGTCAGTGCTGTCGTCACCTCGTAGGCAGTCGTCTCGTAGATCGGCGGCACCTTCGAGAGCATCCGATCGACAGCGTGGACGGAGTCGAATCCCCGTTCTTCCGCGCGGACGACCCACTCGACGATCTCGTCAAACGATTCCTCGGCCGAGATCCAGTTGTGCGGACGAATGCCGTGTTTCGTACTGTCGTTACTCATGAACACACCGTCGTACTGCTAGTATTTATTACCACCTCCAACCTGATCCGATCGATCCACGGAGCAGTGTGCGCAATCGACGAGCTGGACGTGACTGAGGCGAAGAATTATTGAATCGACTGTCACAGTATGGGGCATGCCACACATAGGCGTAGACATCGGTGGGACGTTCACCGACACCGTACTCGTCGACGGGGACGCCGTTCACACGGTCAAAACGCCGACGACCGAGGACCTCGTCTGCGGGGTCGTCGCCGGCGTTGACGCGACGACGACCCGAGCCGGAATCGAACCCGAAACGATCGAGAGTTTCAATCATGGGAGCACCGTGGCGGTCAACACGCTCATCGAGGGAACCGGCGCGAAGACGGCTATCGTTACGTCCGACGGGTTTCGGGATGTCTTCGAGATCGGCGAAGCGTACCGGGACGCGTCGCTGCTGTACGACCCGCGCGGCGAGCACCACCCGCCGCTCGTCCGCAGGCGATTCCGGTTCGAAGTGACCGAGCGGACGGCTGCCGACGGCTCTATCGTGACGCCGCTCAACGAGGACGCGGTCGCGGACGTGGCAGCCGCGCTTCGCGAGCGCGACGTCGAGAGCGCGGCCGTCTGCTTCCTCCACGCGTACGCCAACCCGAAACACGAGCGACGCGCTCGCGAGATTCTGGCCGACCACGCGCCCGAGATAGACGTCAGTCTCTCCACGGACGTCTCCCCCGAGATACGGGAGTACACGAGGACCGCCACCACTGCCGCGGACGCCTACGTCAAGCCGGCCGTGAGTACGTACCTCTCGCGGCTCGTCGACGCGCTTGGGACGGCGGGCGTCGAGGGAACTATCAATATCATGAAGTCAGATGGCGGTCTCGCGCAGCCGACCGTTGCCTCGCGGCGACCGATCACGCAGGTCATCTCCGGTCCCGTCGCGGGCGTGAAAGCGTCCCAGTCCGTGGCCGCGACCGCCGATTTGGGCGACGTGATAACGTTCGACATGGGTGGCACGTCGGCCGACGTCGCCCTCATCAAGGACGGCGCTCCGGTCGAGGAATCACGCCGCATGGTGCGCGGTCTCAAGATCAACGGTCCGTTTGTGAACATCAACACCGTCGGCGCGGGCGGGGGATCGATCGCCTGGCTCAACGACGTCAACGCACTCAAGGTCGGACCACGGTCCGCGGGTGCGCGCCCGGGGCCGGCCTGCTACCGGCGGGGCGGCACCGAACCGACCGTCACCGACGCAAACCTCGTACTCGGCGTCCTCAACCCATCGAACTTCGCGGGCGGCGAGGTCGCCCTTGACGTGGACGCCGCGCGGGAGAGTCTGTCAACGGTCGCGGAGCAGCTGAGCATGAGCGTCAATGAGACGGCGGTCGCAGTTCGCGAGGTCATCGACAGCAAACTCGCGAGCGCGATCCGCGTCGTCACCGTCCAGGAGGGGAACGATCCGCGCGAATTCGCGCTCATGGCCTTCGGCGGTGCAGGCCCGGCCCACGCCTGCGACATCGCGACCGAGCTCGGTATCGACAGGGTAGTGTTCCCGTCGAACTCCGGACTGTTCTCCGCTACGGGGCTGCTCGAGTCGGACATTCGCCACGAGTACGTCCGATCGCTGGTGACAACGATCGAAGACGCCGATCCGGACGCCATCACGGACGCCGTGGAGCGCCTCCTCGAACGCGCGCGAGACGAACTTGACACCGAGGGCGTGCCCCCGGCGGGCCGATCGTTCGAACTGTCGTTCGACGTGATGTACGAGGGGCAGGCTCACTACCTGACGATCCCAGTGTCCTCAACGTCGGTCGACCGATCGGTGCTCGCCGAACTCGAGACGTCGTTTGAGCGCGCTCACGACGACCGCTACGGCTTCCGGGACGACGCCAATCCGATCGAACTCGTCAATCTCCGGCTAACCGCGGCCGGCGCAGTGGGGGCCTGTGCAGGCGCCAACCGCGATGCCGGGACCGGCGGCGACGCTAACGGGGGAGACGCGGCCGACGCACGACTGGGCGAGCGCGAGGTTCGCGTGGACGTCGACGAGACGGTCGACGCCCCCTTCTACGAGTGGGAGTCGCTCGGCACTGGCGCCTCGGTGTCCGGACCGGCGATCGTCGAAGCGCGGAACACGACTGCGTGGATCGCCCCGTCGTTCGATGCGACGGTCGACGACGATGGCCACCTCGTCGCCCGGAGGGCTGAGCGATGACCGACGTCGATCCGGTCACCGTCGAGGTCGTCCGGAATCAGCTGCTGGACGTTGCAAGGGAGATGCAGGCGACGGTGATGAACGCGGCATACTCTCCGCTCTGGCAGGAAGCCGGCGACCTCTCGTGTGCGCTGCTGGGTCCAAACCTGGAGATCGTCGGACAGGGCGAACGCGTCATCCCGTTGCACGTCGCCACGATGGTCGACTCGACGACCGCCGCAATCGAGCGCACCGGCGGTCTCGACTCCTCCAAGAGGGGGACGTCCTCGTTCAGAACGACCCGTACTCCGGCAACAACCACCTCCCCGACTTCCTGCTGGCCGCTCCGGTGTTCGTCGACGATCTACTCATCGGCTTCTCGGCGGTTCGGGGACACTGGGTCGACGTCGGCGGCACCGCGCCGACGAGCTACGCGATCGACGCCGGCCACATAATCAAGGAAGGACTCAGAGTGCCCCCCGGAAAGCTGTACGCTGCCGGGGAGCGCAACGACGCGCTCTACGAGACGATACTCGCCAACGTCCGCGGACGTGACGAACGCGCGGGTGACATGAACGCCCAGTTGGCCGGCGTCCGTCGAGGCCGAAAGCGCCTTACCGAGATCGCCGAGACCCACGGCGTCGAGGCGACAATCGCCGCGATGGACCAGATTCTCGCGAACGAGGAGTCGCGGATGCGAAGCCGAATCGCCGACCTGCCGGACGGCAAGTACGCCGCGGAGGACTACATGGACGGCGACGGCGTCACCGACCGGCAACTTCCGATTCGCGCGACCCTGACTGTCGAAAGTGACGAACTGACGGTCGACTTCGCCGGCACGGCGGACCGGGTCGAGGGGGGGATTAACACCTCGATGTCGTGTACAAAGACGGCCACCTACTACGCGTTTAAGGTGACGCTCGATCCAGGAGCGCCCGGCACGACCGGGGCCTTTCGACCGATCGACGTCGTCGCCCCGTCCGGGTGTCTCGTCGACGCGAAGTATCCTGCGCCGGTTGTCGCCGGCAACCACGAAACGACGTACCGGATCTACGATGTCGTCGTCCGAGCGATTGCCGAGATTGATCCCGAACTCGCGTTCGGTGCCGGCGAGGGGAGCACCAACGTCCTCAATTACCAGGCCGTTGATGACGAGTCGCTCAACTACACCGTCATGGCTGGGGGGATGGGCGCGCTGCCCGATCGTGACGGGATTGACGCGATCCGCAACGGCGTCGGCAACACCGGTCTCCAGCCGATCGAACGGATCGAGCAGGACTACGAGTACGTGACCGTCGAGTCGCTCACCATCGCCGAGGACACGGGCGGCCCCGGACGGTACCGAGGCGGCTGTGCCGCACGTCGGGTCCTGCGCTTCGATCGAGAGACCGAGATCATTCTGGCCGCCGAGCGGGACACCACGCAACCGTACGGTCTCGACGGTGGGCGACCCGGTGCCGCCGCTGAGTACCGCCACGTCGACGTCGATGGCGTGGAACGGTTGATTCCGTCGAAGACGACGCTGACCGTCCGGCCGGGGGAAAAGATCGTCATTCAACCCGCCGGCGGAGGCGGGTTCGGTGATCCAACCGAGCGCGACGCGGACGCGGTCCTCGCGGACGTTCTCGACGGCTACGTCGACGCGGACACCGCACGCGAGGCGTACGGCGTCGTCGTTGATCCCGACGCGAAAACCGTCGAAGCAATTGCGGCTGAACACGAAGACGCGGAGACCCCCGACGGTCGACGTGAAACTGCCGGATCGTCCGGTGACGAGTAAGCGACGGGTTCGGTCAACATTCTTTACCGGTGCGTACGAATCGCGACCATGGGAGACGCCGACGCGCTCAGACGCCTCCATCTCGCTCAGGAACCGCAAGTTGAAGACATACCGGGGCCGAACTCGAGGCGTCTCATCGAGCGCCAGCAACGGGTGGAGAGCGGTGCCGTGCTCTATCCGAACCGGGTGCCGATCGCCCTCGACGAGGCGAAGGGGGCGACGATTCGGGACGCTGACGGCAACGTCTTCCTGACTTCTTCGCGGGTGTCGGGGTGGCGAACGTGGGCCACTCGAACCCGCGGGTCGTTGAGGCGGCGGCCGAACAGACCGAACGACTCGTGCACACGCTCGACTTTCCGACGGAGACGCGTCTGGCGTTCGTCGAGAAGCTGACGGCGATCGCGCCGGGGAATCTCCGCGACGACGGGACGGTGATGTTCGGTGGCCCGACCGGCAGCAACGCAGTTGAGGCGACGATCAAACTCGCGAAACACGCGACCGGGAATCGCGGGCTGTTGACGTTCACCGGGGACTTCCACGGTTCGACGTCGGGTGGGCTGAGCCTGTCGGCCAAGCGCAGCGCCAAGCGGGAGTACGCGCCGTTGCTGCCGGACGTCACGCACCTACCGCACCCGCGGACGCTGGCGATGGACGGGTCGATTGAGGACGCGGTCGACGCGTCGCTGGCCGCCGTCCGCGAGGCGATCGAGGACCCGTACGGCGGGATGGCCGATCCGGCGGGCATCTGGGTTGAACCGATACAGGGCGAGGGCGGCGTTCAGCCCGCCCCGAGGGATTCCTCGACGGACTAGCCGAGATCGCCGCGGAGAACGACGTCCCGCTCGTCGTCGACGAGGTGCAGACCGGATTCGGTCGCACCGGAAAGTGGTTCGCCAGCGACTGGTACGACGTCTCTCCCGACGCGATGCCGGTGGCCAAGGCCGCCGGCGGGAGTCTGCCGCTCTCCGCGACCGTGTACGACGAGCGCATCGACACGGTGGAGCCGGGCGCCCACACCGGAACGTTCCGCGGCTACCTCCCTGCGATGGCCGCCGGACTCGCTGCGATCGAATTCGTCGAGGAGCACGACCTGCTCAGCCATGTCGTCCGGACCGGCGACCTAATCCGCAGTCGGCTGGCGGAGTGCGCGAGTGAGCACGACGCCGTCGTCGACGTCCGGGGGAAGGGGCTGTTCATCGGCGTCGAGTTCGCGGGCACGGGCGATCGAACCGCGGGAGAGGTCGTCCGCACGGTACAGACCGCCGCGCTGGAGCGCGGCGTTGTCATTTGGACCGCCGGTCGGCGTGGTGACGTCGTTCGCCTGTTGCCGCCGCTGGTCATCACCGAACAGCAGGCGGAGGTCGGCGTCGAGCTCATCGTTGAGGCGATCGACGACGTGCTCGGCTGACCGGACTGGCTTACGGGACGCTCCCATTACTGCGGCGGGAGCCGACTCACTCGACGTGTACGATTTCTCCTCCGGCCACCCGAACGACCTCCGCGACGAAGTTGTCAAGGTCGTCGACGGTTCGCAGACCTACCTCCGAATCGAACGCCTCCGATACCGTCGTCTCGTCGTCGAACTCCAGTATCGCGACGCCGTCGTATCGGCTGTCTCCGGGGTCGTCCGGTACAATCGTCGCGTACCGTTGCAGGCCCGGTAATTGGCTGTCGAGCGGTACGTGTTCGTCCATCCAGTGTTCAACGAACTCCTCCTGAGTCAGATCGTCTTTTTTGACGAGTGAAACTGACGAGCGTTACCATGGCTCAAAGAAGTTCGATCTCTATAACTATAATTGTTCGTCGAAACGTTACTCGTCGAGGTCCTCGTGGGCCTCGATGCGTCGGCGCCATTCCTCGGGCAGCGGACGCGACGACCCGGTTTCTGGGTCGACCGCGACCTGTACCGTCTCGGCGGTTGCGGTGACGCCGTCTTCGTCCCTGATTTCGTATGCCATCGTCATACTCGACTCGCCGAGGTCATCGACGCGCATGGCGACGGTCACGTCTCCGCCGCCTTCGATTGGACGCCGATAGTCCATTGTCAGTGTTGCGAGGACCGTCGAAACCTCCTCGAGTCGTACGTCGAGGATGTCGGCGAAGTATTCCATCCGTGCGTGCTCGGTGTACGTGGCGAATACTGCGTTGTTGACCATCCCCATCGGGTCCATGTCGCGATACCGGACCGGGTGGCTGATTTCGTACGAATAATTACCCATACAGGCCGACTCGGACGGGATCGAAATAATCCTACCGCCTGTCCTAATGCTATCGACCGTCCGATTATCGTACGCTCGTCGAATCAGATCACGCCGTTCTCGGCGAGGGACTCGATTGTTTCCGGCGAGTAGCCGAGGTCCCGGAGGTACCGCTCCGTCGACGCGCCGATCGCCTCCGGCGCCGATGGGTCGTCGAGGTCGCCCGAGAACTGGACGGGGTACGCGACAGACGGTAACTCCTCTCCAGCACGGTCGCCTGGGAGCCACTGCAGCAGTTCACGGTGTTCAACGTGCGGGTCGTTCCACAGTTCGAGGGTGTCGTACACTGGCCCGACGGGGACGCCGTGGTCGCGGAGTCGTTCCACCCACTCCGTCGTGGACCGGCGTTCGAAGATCGGTTCGAGATGTTCGTACAGCGCATCCTGGCTGGCGCTCCGATCCGCGTTCGTCGCGAAGCGCGGATCATCGATCAATTCCTCGTGATCGATCGCCCGACAGAACCGCGGCCAGAGGCTTTCGGCGGCGACGCAGACGACCACGTGGGAGTCGGCCGTCTCGAACCGGCGATACGGCGCGAACTCCTCGTGGGCGGTTCCGGTGCGCGGATACGGTTCGTCCAAGACGACGCTCCTCGCCGCCCGCGGACCGAGCCAAGAGATCATCGCGTCGAGCATCGAGACCTCGATTCGTTCGCCGCCGACGTCGCCGACGTCGCGGGCGTACAGCGCCGCGAGGATCGACTGGACGGCGAACATCGCCGGAGCCACGTCGCCCATCGGAACGTTGCTCCGGACCGGCGGCCCATTCGGCTCCCCGGTGACGCTCATCGCACCGCCCATCGCCTGGACGACCATGTCGAACGCGGGCGTGTCGGCGTACGGTGAATCCTCGCCGAAGCCAGTGATCGTACAGTAGACGACGTCGTCGTTGACGTCGTGAACCGAGTCGTAGTCGATCCCGAAGTGCTCGGTGACGCCGGGTTTGAAGTTCTCCAGGACGATGTCGACTTCAGCGGCCAGTTCGAGGAAGATATTGCTTCCCTCGTCAGTCGCGAGATCGAGCGTGAGACACTGCTTGTTCCGGTTGAGCGAGGCGAAGTACGCGCTCTCGCCGTCGACAAACGGACCGAACTCCCTAGTCAACTCGCCACGGCCGGGCTGTTCGACCTTGACCACTTCCGCGCCGAGGTCGCCGAGGTACATCGACGCGAGCGGACCGGCGATCATCCGGGTCGCGTCCAGCACGCGGACACCCTCGAGGAACGTCATGCACCGACGTATCGATTCCAGCCACATAGCGTTTTGTGCCGCGTACCGGATCGGATTCGACGCGCTGCTGGTTTAGCGTCGAATCCGCGATTCGCGATATCTACCGATCGGCAGACGCGTCGGGATCGTCACCGGCGCTAAGGTTTTAAATACTACTGCTCTAATTGATCTGCCATGCGCCCGCTCAAGGACCTCGTCGTCCTCGATTCTACGCAGGCCCTATTTGGGCCACTGGCGACGCAAATCCTCGGTGACCTAGGAGCTGAAGTGATCAAAATCGAGCGACCGTCGACCGGCGATCTGACCAGGAACTTCGCGACGCGGTATGGAGACTACTCTGCGTACTTCACGAGCCTTAACCGAAACAAGAAGAGCATCACGCTCAATATGACGACGGAGCGCGGACAGTCGGTGCTCCACGAACTCGCCGCCGATGCGGACGTGTTCGTCCACAACTTCAGTCCCGGAAAGGCGGAGACGTTCGACGCGAAATACGAGACTCTCGCGGCGGAAAACGAGGAACTGATCTACTGTTCGCTCTCGGGCTACGGCGAAGACAGTCCGTACGCTGATCGGAAGCTGTTCGACATCATCGCACAAGGGGAGTCTGGGCTGATGAGTGTCACCGGAACCGAAGACGGCGAACCGGTTCGCATCGGGGTCTCGATCGCCGACATCTCCGGGGCAATGACCGCCACCTACGCCATCCTGACGGCACTGTACCACCGGGAACGGACCGGTGAAGGGCAGTATATCGACATCGCCCTCTTCGACACCGCCTTCTCCTATATGCTCTACCACGTGACGAACTACTTCGCGACGGGGGAGACGCCAGGGATGCTGGGAACGAAGCACCCGAACCTCGCCCCGTATCAGGCCGTCGAGACGGCCGACGACTACCTCGTAGTCGGCGTCGTCAGCGAGAGCCTCTGGCCGAAGTTCTGCCGGGCGGTCGATCGCGAGGAGTGGATCGATCACTCACAGTTCGGCACGTTCGGCGGCCGGACCGAGAACCGGGAGGCGTTCGATCGAGAACTCGAGGCGCTGTTCGCCGAGCGACCGGCCGAGGAGTGGATCGATCGACTCCAGGACGCCGGTGTCCCGTGTACGCCCGTCAACGACGTCGAGGACGTGGTGAACGATCCCCACGTCGACGCGCGCAACATGATCGAGGAGATAGAACACCCCGACGGCGATCGGCTCAAGCTGCCGGGTATCCCAGTAAAGTTCTCGGATCTGGAGGTCGACGTTCGCCTCCCGCCGCCGAAACTCGGCGAACACACGACGGAGGTGCTTGGCGATCGACTCGGATACGACGAGGAGGATCTCGACGAGCTGGCCAAGCGAGATATCATATAGTCGACGCCGGTCGAAACGGGGGGGGTCACAGGTAGTCGGCCGACTCCGTCCAGGATGTCGGATAGTTGTGCTCGAGACCGGGCGTGAAGTACGTCGGGACGTCGCGGTCGATCACAGCGTCAACCAGGAACGGCACGTCGGAGTCGAGACCCTCGCGGACGGCGCTGGCGACTTCCTCCGAGCGTTCAACCCGGCGCCCCGCTGCGCCGCAGGACTCGGCGAAGGCGACCCAGTCCGGGTTGTAGAGATCGTCCTCGTTCCCGAACGATCCCCATTCGTGGGCCTCGCCCCAGATGTTGCGCTGGCCCTTCCGCTCGATGTTGGGGCCGTAGTTGTTCAAAAGTACCCACGTTACCGGGATGTCGTGTTCGACAGCGAGGGGGATCACACTCATATTCTGTGTAAGCGCGCCGTCGCCGACGAGACAGACTGCCTCACGGTCTGGCGCGGCGAGCTTTCCGCCGAGCACCGCTCCTGCACCCCACCCCATTTGGAGCATTCCACCGTTGAAGAAGTACGTGTCTTCTTCGTAGACGCGGGCGAACGGCTCAGCGTACTGGATCACGTCGCCGACGTCAACGAACAAAAGGTCGTCGTCCGCCATCGTCTCCTTCGTGTCGTGTACCAGCCGGTGGGGGTGGACTGGCGATCCCTCGTGACTCGTCGTCTCGGCGACCCAGCCGTCCCAATCGGCCTTCCAGGTGGCCGTTTGTTCGCGCCAGTCGTCCGTCCCGACCGTCTTGACCCCGTCGGCGGCGAGTCGATCACGGAACTGTTCCGCGAATGAGGTGGCGTCACTGACGATGCCGACCTCAACCGGGACGCTTTTGCCGATTTCGTTCGAGTCGATATCCGCGTGAATCACCTTCGTTGGTGGGACGTTGTACACCGCGCCCTTCTCGTATCCCATCGTGTTCCCGTCCGAGAACCGGCAGCCGATCGCGAGGATGACGTCGGTGTCGCGCGTCGCCTGGAGCGAACACTCCCAGCCGGACCGGCCGACCGGGCCAAGACAGAGGTCGTGGTCCTCGGGGAACGCCCCCTTCCCCATGTGGGTGGTCACGAACGGAATCTCGAACGCCTCGACGAGATCTATAAACTCGTTGGTACCGCCGGAGAGCCTGACACCGCCGCCCGCGATCGCGAGCGGCCGATCGGCCTCGGCGAGGACGTCGGCCGCCTTCGAGAGCGACTCCGCTGCCGGCTCTGGACGGGAGTCGGCCCGGGAGTCCGCGGGGTCCGGCACGTTGACCTCGACCTCGGTGTTCTGGACGTCGTAGGGAAGCACGATAGCTGTCGGACCGGGCCGCCCCTCGAGGGCGGTCTTGAACGCCCGATCGAGGAAGTCCACTGCCGTATCGGGCCGGTAGCCGTTCCAGGTCCGCTTCGTCACCTCCTCATACACGTCAAGCAATCCTTCCTGATTGTGGTAATCGAGCGCCTCGAAGGCCAGCTTTCCTTTGTGCTGGGTCGACACGCCGCCGCTGACGACAACGGTTGCGGTTGAGTCGTGTATGAGGTTCGCGACGCCCGGGAGGGCGTTCAACGCGCCGGGTCCCTTCGTGACGACCACTGGTGCGATCTTCCCGGAGACGCGGAAGTAGCCGTCGGCCATGTGCGCGGCCTGAGCTTCGTGTTTCACCTGGATTCCCTCCGCCGAACAGTCGCGAAGGCCGTCGAGGAGAGGCCAGACCGATCCGCCGTGGTACCCGAAGTAGTACTCAACGCCGCGTCGTTCGAAGTACTCGCTCACCTGATCTGCAACTCGCTGTGTCATGAGGACTCGTACGACAATCGCTCTCATACACCATAACTTCGTGGGACTAACCAGCACCGTCGCAGGCCTGGTTCGCCGTCGGCAGGTCCGGATAGACGACTTTTATGTCGCTGACCTTCCTCTATCCTGGTATGTGGTACGATCTCACACAGCCGTTTCACGGCGAGATGCCCCACTCGGCGATGCTCCCCGAACCGGAATTCGAGACGGTGTTCGACGTTAAGAAGGACGGTATCAACGTCCAGTGTTACTGCGCGCCGACCCACGTCGGCACGCACGTTGACGCGCCGTTGCACTTCGATCCAGACGGACGGACGATCGACGAATTACCGATCGAACGATTCCACGGAGAGGGGGTCGTCCTCGACGTGCGACAAGACGAAGCCCGCGAAATCCAGCTCGAGGAGTTGCAAGCCGCCGAGGGCGAGGTTCAGGCGGGCGACACCGTCGTCCTCTACACTGGCTGGTATCACAAGTACGGCGACGACGACTACGATCCCTACCCATGGCTCGCACCCGAGGTCGCCGACTGGCTGCTCGAAAAGGAAGCGGGGATGCTTTGTGTCGACACGGTCAGTCCGGACATCTCCTACTCGATCCGGCCTGACGACTGGGACGAATACCCGATCCACAAACCCCTTCTACAAAACGATGTCCTCATCGCTGAACACCTAACGAACCTCGAACCACTGCTTGGCGAACGGATCGAGATCCGAGCGTATCCATCGAAGATCAGGGGCGGCGATGGTGCCCCAGCGCGAATCGTCGCTCGGCCGATCTGACACCCGATTGAGCTGGCTCCCTAACCGACCTGACGCCGCCCAGGTGTACGGCGGAAGGCACGCCTCGTCCGCAGGAAACGAGAACGGCAGACAACCAGTGAAGATGGATCACTCGACGACCCGTAGATTCGGTCCGTTGACCGGCACAATTCTTATAGCCGTCTGACCGAATTGCCACCGCATGGACCGGATCACCGGTCTGGATCACGTCGGTATCGCTGTCCGTGATCTGGACGAAGCCGTCGAAACGTTCGGGAAACTCCTTGGTGAGGACGCCGAGTCCCACCGCATCGATCCTGGCTATGAGTACGACGAAGACGGAAATCTCGTCGAGGAGATGCGCTTCGCGTATCTCGAAACCGGAAACGGCGTGCAGATCGAACTCCTGGAACCGGGCGAGGTCGGCTCCGGAGCGATTGGCAGCTACATCCAGAAGTTCGGCGAAGGACTCCATCACATCAGTTTCTGGATCTCACCGAAGAGCGAGTTCGGCGAACTGTTCGCGACCCTCTCTGAACTCGGATTCACGACCGTCGGCGATCGACCCTGGCGATCCGATCCCGAGGCCGATCGCGACAACGTCTACACGTACATCCACCCCAGTTCCGCTCACGGGACGCTCATCGAACTCATCACACCGTTCACATTCGAGGACGGTGAGATGAAAAGCGCTGACACCGCCGAGGAAGCCGACCCCGGTCCCTGGACGGACTCAGACGAGTAGGCGTTCGATCTTCCCCGGGAGGTGCTCCCGAATCAATGCTTCCGGTAAGTACTTCTGGACTTCTTTCCGCTCTCGGTGTGTTCGATCTCGTCGACAAACTCGTACGATCGAGGCCGCTTGTAGGCCGCGAGATCGGCCTCGTCCCGGCAGAAGGCGTCAAGTTCGTCCGCGGTCACGTCGCCGTCCGGGTCAACGAAGGCCGCGACGCGTTCCCCACTCGTCGTCACGTTCGCCGACGACGACCGCTTCGTAGACGGCTCGGTGCCTCTCAAGAATCTCTTCGACCTCCGCCGGTGCGATCAGTTCGCCGCCGCTGATGATGACGTCGTCGACACGGCCAGTGATCTTCAGGTAGCCGTCATCGTTCACGAAGCCCAGGTCGTTCGTATAGTACCACCCTTCGCGAAACGCCTCGCTCGTGGCAGTGGCGTTCTGGAAGTACTTGTCGAACAGCTGGTCCGACTCGATAATCACCTCACCCTCTTCGCCTCGCGGAACGGTCCGAGAGGGATCAGCTTGACCGTCAACGTCAAGGTCAATGACGCGAATCCGCGTACCGAGGGTGGGCTTGCCAACCGTCCCGGCCTGCTCAGTGAGCGCATCGGAACGGAGGACCGTGATGAATCCGCCCTCCGAGGAGCCGTAGGAATTGATCACATTCGGGGTGAGTTCGGACTGGAACTCTCGTGCCCGATCTTCGAGCATCACTTCCCCGGTGTGGTACCAGCACTCGATCGACGACAGGTCGTACGCGTCGACGTCTCCCTGTTCGATCATTCGCCTGCTCACCGTCGGAATGCCGACTACGTGAGTCACGCCATGGCGATCGATCGTATCGAGCGACAGATCGGGGTCCGCGTACGCCGAGGAGACAACGAGCCCGCGCCGACCGTCAACGACGAACGGAGCGCCGCGTCCAAGCCACCGCCGTGAAAGTACGGGAGTTGGGAGAGAACGACGCTGTCGGGATCGATGTCGAAGGAGATGATCGCCGCGAGCGTCCGCTCCCGGGCCGACGAGACCGTGTGTACGACCCCCTTCGGGCGGCCGGTCGTCCCGCTGGTGTAAATGAGGTACGTCGGCTCGTCGGGCCCCTGATCGATCGGCGGCGGCCGCTCGGTCGATCCCGATTCCAGGACCGTCTCGTAGGATTCCGCCTCGCCGGAGCCACCTACCCTGATCGGCGCCCTCTCACGAATCGAGTCGTTTGCGGCAGGCTCTACGGTGTCGGCGAACGCCGCGTCGTAGATTACGGCTGCAACGTTGGCGTCGTCGAGGATAGTTTGGACCTCTCCAGCGGAGAGACGATAGTTGATCGGAACTGCGACGAGACCGAGTTTGTGACAGGCGTACATCGTCACCAGGAACTCGACGGTGTTGTGTAGTGCCATCGCGACGCGATCACTCGGCCGCAGTCCTCGTTCTCGGAGGCCATTCGCCAACCGGTTGACCTGCTCGTCGAACTCACCATAGCTCAGCGTTTCGTCGGCGTCGACCGATCGGATCGCTGTCTCATCGGTCCGCAGGTCCGCATTCTCCTCGAGGAACGCGCGCTGTGGTAACACCATTACTGGAAAAAGGTGCGTAGATTACTAAACTGTGGGGGTAGCGTCGGTCTGCATATGTCGATCGTTCGACGCGCAAAACGACGCACAGGCCGCAATTGTACGGCAGCCTCCGGAACTATACACAGTGAGCCTCGACGGTGAACCGCGACACTATGTATCTTCCCGCACGAACGACTAAGAACGTTCGTTGACAACGTCGGAGTATGACGCGCGAACAGCTGTATCTTGAGGACATCGAGATCGGCTCGGTCTGGAACGGGCCGTCACAAACGATCTCCGAATCCCACTTCCGGGACTTTGCCGGATTGACGGGTGATTTCAACCCAATCCACATAGACGAAGAGTACGCAAGCGAGACGCAGTTCGGACGTCGGGTGGCCCACGGAATGCTGATCACTTCGCTTACCGTCGTCGGAGCGACCGATCTCTCCCCGCATCTGCACGAGTCGATGATCGCCTTCCTAAGTCAGAAGTCGACGTTTCATGAGCCAGTGTTCATCGGCGATACTGTCTTCCCGCAGTTGACAGTCACGAACGTCGAACCCAAGGCGGGGACGGGAATCGTCACTCTGAAATCGGAAGTGCACAACCAGGACGACGATCTCATCTTAGACGGAGAGTTGCGATTGCTTGTCGAGTCACGTTCCGGTCGGTAACCTGCCGGCATTACTCGACTTTTGGTCGTAAGATCTGGACCGAACAGCAGGTTTAATATAGTGGTAGAGGTGTTAGCATACCATGCTAGGAGTGAAAAGCCCATGATCAGTGTTATCGCAAACTGGCTACTGCTGAGTGCACTGTACGCGCTTATCGCAATCGGGTTCACGATGATCTTCGGCGTTGGGAATGCGATCAACCTGTTTCACGGTGCCTCAATCACGATCGGCGCGTACGCCGCACACTACTCGTACGCGTCGGGGGTACCGGTAGCAGTAGCATTATTGATCGGGCTGGCCGTTCCAGGGGTCGTAAACGCTGCATTATACCTCGGGATGATCAGACCGATTCAGAAGAAACCGATCGTAATCATGGTGATGACACTCATTCTCGCGGTCGTCGTCGAGCACATCGTTTTGATCTCGATCGGAAGTTCACCACGAGTCGTACCTGCGCTGATCCCCGGAACGACGGAGATTCTGGGTGCGAGAGTCCAGATCAACCGGATCATCGTATTCGTCCTCTCCTGGGTTATCATCGGCGGGTTAATGGTGTTCATCAAGTATACTGCTCGGGAGGGCGATCACTGCCACGAGCATGGACACGAAGGGTGCCGCCGTCGTGGGGATAAACAGCGGGCGGATGTTCCTCTCTGTTTGGATTCTCGCAGGCGTTCTTGCGGGTGTTGCGGGGGTGTTCCTCGCTTCGTTCCAGACGGCGACCTACAACATGGGACTTACGCCACTGATTCTCGCGTTCGCCATCGTCGTCATCGGTGGTCTCGGATCGATCAAGGGCAGCATTATTGGCGCATACCTAATTGGTGGAGTTGAGACAGCGATGGTCTCCTTCGTCAGCCCGCGGCTCAACGGATTGGGAGGGATGGTCATCCTCGTTCTTGTGATCATGTTCAAACCGAAGGGAATGTTCGGGCGTGAACTCATCATGGAGGAAGAATAATGAGCGACACAGCGAGGACGTCAAGTATGATGCACCGACTTTCAGAATTTCCCTTGCCGCTCCGGCGAAAGATCGGCGTGGTACTGTTCGTAGTAATCGGACTACTGCCGTTCGTCTTCGATACGATCACGGTGTTACGAATGACCGGTGCCCTGTATCTCGCCACGTTCGCGATGACCTGGGACTTCCAGTCCGGTTACACCGGAGAGATCAGTTTCGGCCATGCGTTCTTCTTCGCGGTCGGGGGATACACGTCGGGAATTATGAACCTTCACTACGGGCTCGATCCGGTACTGGCGATTCCAATCGGAATGGTGGCCGCGACTCTCGGCGGCCTGCTACTCGGCATCCCGACACTGCGGGTTCATGGACCGTACCTCTCGCTCGTGACGATGGCAGCACCGCTAATCTTGCTGCAGGTATTCATCTACTTCAGCGACTTCACCGGCGGCGAAGTCGGTCTCACCGGTACAGAAAACATCACGTCTGAGCCGATGGTCAACTACTACATCGCGTTCGCCCTGTTCGCCGCCATGTTCGCGCTGTTTTACGCGATCACCCGTTCCGATACTGGGGAAATCCTCACCGCGATTCGCGAAGACGAGGACGCGGTCGTCGCCGCGGGTATCAACCCAGCGAAGTACAAAATCTACTCGTTCGTGCTCTCCGGGACGGTAGGCGGTCTCGCCGGAGCGCTGTTGGTACACAGCAACGTCGGATCCGCAACGCCGGGTCAGTTACTGGAGCTGTCGGTTAACATCAACATCATCACAGCCACGGTCATCGGCGGCATGGGAACAATCATCGGTGCCGCTGGCGGCGGCATCTTCTTCTTCATGCTTCGCGAACAACTCGCGAACGTGGGGACGACGATCCCGACGACCGACGTCGCGATCTCTCACATTGATCTTGTCCTCTTCTACTCGATGGCCGTACTAATCATGTTCTACCAGCCGCAAGGGTTCATTCCATGGTTGATCGAACGCGGACGGAAACTCATCGGAGCAGACGAAGAGAGCGTGTCGGACGAGAACGATTCGCCGCTGCGCCAGTCCATGGACAAGTTGCGTAACGGATTCCAGGATGCGTTCAACAGAGGTGGTGAGAAATGAAATCAGACACGTCTCAAACCAAATCAGCAGTCGATTCCGAGAGCTACTCGTCCGAGGACGGGCTGCTCGTGTTGCAGAACCTCACCAAACGGTTCGGCGGGCTCGTCGCAGTCAGCGACCTCTCGTTCCACGTCGAAGAGGGTGAAATCCTCGGCTTCATCGGTCCCAACGGAGCCGGGAAGTCAACGACGTTCAACTGCGTGACGAAGATGTTCCCGGCCACGGAGGGAACCGTCTGGTACGACGGCGAGAACATCACCGACCTGCCAGCCCACGAGATCGTTAATCGGGGGATCAGCCGCACCTTCCAGTCGTTTCGACCGCTCAACGATCGGACCGTTCTGGAGAACGTGATGCTGCCGCTGTCGACGGACAAGCTGTTCACGGTCTCCGGGCTGTTAGGCCAGACGCAAGACCGAGCGATCGAACTCTGTGAGCGGGTCGGACTCAACGACCGTATCGACCAGGAGCCCAGCGAATTGCCCCACGCCGAGATGATCCGCCTCGAACTGGCGCGGGCGTTGGCGAACGATCCGGATCTGATTCTGATCGACGAACCCTTCGCAGGGTTGACCAGTACGGAGGTCGCAGAGCTCTCTCACTGTTTTCGGAACTCCGGGACGAAGGATACACTCTCGTCGTCATCGACCACAACATGCGGGGGCTACTCACGTTGGTCGATCGGGTGATCGTCATTCGATTCGGGGCGAAGATCGCAGAAGGAACGCCTGAAGAGATCAGAGAGAACGAAGAAGTCCAGAACGCGTACCTCGGATCGCAGGGATAATCCGGTCGCTGATTTTCCTCTCGCTTCCAGCGGAGAGTTTTATACCGTCAAGGAGAAAGCACCGTACATCAATGACTGATACGACTGTGAGTACACCCGGACAGGAGACGCGCCGTCTCGCAGCTTTTTGTTCCTCGCTCGACGGGGACGAGATCCCTGAATCGGTCCGAACGGAGATCAAAACGGCAATCGTGGATACGATCGGTGCCTGCGTAGCGGGCGTCGACACGCCCGAAAGCGAGCGCATGCGAGCGTACGTCCGGACGGCCAGCCCAGACGGTGGAGCGGCGATTCTGGGGACGAACGAGCGGGTGACGCCCGAGTTCGCGGCGCTCGCGAACGGAACGGCCGCGCACGCACTCGAAGTCGACGACGGCCACCGGGGGGCCTCAGCCCACCCCGGCACCGCCGTCCTGCCGGCCGCTCTCGCAGTATTACCGATCGCTGGACAGGTTACGGGCGACGACCTCGCAGCCGCCGTCGTCGCGGGATACGAGGCGATGCTCAAAACGGGGATGGCAGTACAGCCGTCCCACCGGGAGCGACACTTCCACGCGACAGCGACGCTCGGTTGTTTCGGGGCCGCCGCGGCCGCCGGCCGTTTGCTCGAACTCGACCGACGGGATTTCGCGTACGCGCTCGGACTGGCAGGAACCCAGGCCGGCGGTCTCTTCGAGTTTCTCACCGACGGTTCGATGGCCAAGCGGTTCCATCCAGGACGGGCCGCCATGGCGGGAATCACCGCAGCGAGGCTCGCAACGGAAGGCTTCGACGGGCCGGAGACGATCCTCGAAGGGGAGGACGGCTTCGCGGCCGCGTTCGCCGACGAATACGACCCGGCGCCGCTGGCAACCCTCGGAGACCCCTTCGAGATCACCCGCACATACCAGAAACCGTATCCATGCTGTCGACATCTTCACGCAGCGATCGACGCCTGCCTCGCGATCCGAGATGCCGGCTTAGAGCCGTGGGCGATTGAGCGCGTCGAAGTCGGCACGTACGCAATTGCGGCGCGCCACGACAAAGCTGCCGTCGAGACAATACTCGATGCCCAAATGAGCATGCCTCACGCAGTCACGACGGCCCTGTTCACCGGTACCGACGACCGATCGGCGTTCTCCGATCCTGACGTCGACGCCGATCTCGCCTCGTTGCGAGACCGAATCGTGGTGACGGCAGACCCTGAGATGGATGCACGGTACCCGGAGACGCGTGCCACCTGCGTCGTCGTCGAGACGGCCGACGGCGATCGGTTCGAGGAAGCGGTCGACTACCCGCTCGGATCGCCGGAGAATCCCCTGTCGGCGGAGCGTTTGGAGTCGAAATTCCACGACCTGACCGAATCGCGACTGTCCGAAGAGAAACGCCAACGGTTACTCGAGACCGTGACCGATCTCTCGACACTCGATGACGCGCAGACGATCGTAGACGCGGTACAACCGTAAGAAGGTGGACGCAATTCGATCGATTACTCCGATTCGAGGATTTTCGCGAGTACCGGCTCCAGATACTCCTTGAAGGCGTCGGGATTCTCGACGGGTGGAAAGTGCCCCATCTCGTCCATGATTTCGAGGAGGCGCCGTCTATCTGTTCGGCGACGCGCTCGGTGTCTTCCGGCCGGCCAGAGAAGTCGTACTCGCCCGTGAGGAAGTAGACGTCGCACTCGTCAGTGTCGATTTGATCGAGACGGTCACGAGCATCCCAGTCGCGAGTGTAGAAGTAGATGTCGCCGGCATAGACGCCGTGACCCGCCTGACTGTAGATCCACCAGGCCTCGCGCTTACAGGCTTCGGGGTTCTGGGGCGCCTGGAGTCCGTAGATCCATTCGGGTCGAAACACTTCCTGGTTTACCTGAGGGTGGTCGAGGAAGTCGACCACGTTGTCAAGGTAGCCAGTCTCGCTCGCGGGGACGTATTCCGTCGTCTCGAGACCGATGATCGCGCGGACCCGATCGTCGTGATTGATGGCCAGTTCAAGGACGATCTCGCCGCCCATCGAACAGCCCATAACGACCGGATCGGCCAGGTCGAGCGTCTCGACGAATTCCATGATGAAGCCAGCGTAGAACTCGGTCGTCAGCTGGTAGGTCGACTCCCACCAGCGCTTGTCCGTCGGTGGATAGGAGCGGCCGTGCCACGGCATGTCGAACGCATAGACAGTGAAGTCCTCGAGGATGTCGTCGTCGTTGAGCAGGTGTCGGTACTGCCGCGAATCGGCACCAGCTGTGTGGAGACAAACGAGCGGAACATCGCCGTCTCCGGCGACTTCGTAGTACGTTCGGAACTCGGAATCAGCGTGATTGATCCAGACGTAGCGCCCGGCGACCTCTTCGTGCTCGCCGTGCTCGAAGTTGTCGGTGTTCATCGGCTCACCTCCGCGAAGGCGGTTACCATCCGCTTGAGCGGCCGCCAGTGCTGAATGGCACGTTTCAGATCGCCCTCGATCTCGAGGTCGTACTGGAGCCAGACGCTCCGTAGATCGTTGTAGAACGGCGGTGGCGACTCCGACAGCAAGTTTTCCCACGTGTCGACGGGTGCACGAACCGCGAAGTCCCAGCCGACAAACATCGGTTCGGTGTGGACCGCGTCGATCTCCCCGTCGCTTAATTCAACGACGTAGCCGTCGTCGCCAAACTCGAACAGCACCGTCGCGTCAAAGTGTACGCTCGTTCGATCGAACTGAGCGTCGTTGGCAAGCCAGTCTACTGCCGCTTCGAACCACTCTTCGCTCGGGAATGTCGACATACAGAGTAAGCGCACGGTGTAACGGCATAATGATTGTGGTTCTGTAGCACGGCCGACGTCGGCAACGTGAGCGGAGTACGACGGTGAATCAGATCCTGATTCGAAAGCGAGTGCTGCCAATCCACGCCTCCGAGCGAATACATCGACAGAACGGACCAGACGTTTATATCACTGTATCCGTAATACGGTAATTGAGCGCATGTACACCGTACACCCCATCAAGTCCGGGGTCATCGAATCGCCTATCACGAAAGGCGGACTGACGTACCTCCACGACGACGAGCCGCCCGTTCCCATTCCGGTGATTACGTTCCTGATCACGGCGGACGATCCGGACGACGACACGGTGATATTCGTCGATACCGGCGTTGAGCAACACGAGCCGGGTGAGACCATTGCCGGAGGGCGGACAATCAGGAACGGCGGTCGCGAACCGATCGTGGACGGTCTCGCCAAACGCGGCCTCAACCCGGCGACGTTGACTACGTCGTCCTCACCCACCTCCACTACGATCACGCCTCGAACAACGACCTGTTTCCGG
>NZ_JBHTAQ010000003.1:0-28710 GCF_042663665.1 Saliphagus sp. GCM10025317 | reverse complement strand
CCCTGACTGCGTAATAACGCTGTAGGATCGACTTCGTTATTTATCGGATATTTGATCCCAAGACTTCCTTGAGGTTGCCAATTTGTTGGCTCATCTGGGACTTCCTGAGGAGGAGGATTCCAGCCGACTGTTTTTTCTTCAAGTATTCGAATATTATATCCAACCCTATCAATAGCAGGTTGTATTACTTCACTAAGTTCATCAATAACTACATCCTTTTCTCTGTCTCGCTCTAATTGTTCAAAGTGTTTCGCTATTTTGGCTTACGGAACATAATGTGACATAAACAAAATAAAGTTAACAGTTACCTGTTGCTTGCTGACAAGTGCTGCATCTGAATCAACAGAGCCACGAAATTCGATACAACAAGCAGTGTAATCGCTACTGAAAGGCCAATAATACCGATAGAAGCAAATCGGATAACTCATATCATAGATAGTAAATTGATACCATATATTTCTCTCGGCTAAAGGTTACCTATGTTTCCATTCATCTTTCTATCTGGATTTCACGCCCTCAGAATGCGTTTACCCGATATGCACACGAGTATGGAGCTTCGTGTGTATAACAGCAGTCAACGTTCACGCTGTGGCCCTCAATCACACCAATCGGTATGGTTTATACTCATCAGTTATAACCATCGATGTTTGAATGAACGGAGACTTCCAAGACTATCAGACTGTGTTCATGAAATGCTAAAAAGCAGATAATCTTGCGGCGCGTTCTGCGCGCGACGCTCGAATCTGGCTGATGGGCTGGACATAAGTGACTCATACCGTCAGTACCCCCAATGGTGTAGTGGGACTCCGACAACAGAGATTGGCGTATTTGCCAGGGCGGACTGACCCAGCCAATACGATTACGTTCACTGAAGAACAATTATCTAATAGCGCGGGGAAGGGGTTTGTCGTTGCCAGCGTCACCCTCACAGCCAACCAGCCACTAACCACATCATTGTTACCTCCGCGCTATCCTATCTATCGTCAATAGTCCTCACGTCTTGCGATCGGCGCGTGCTGACCAGCCATTTGCACGTGTAGACCTGGGTTCTGTCTGAACGGAATTGCGACCCATAATCATGAATTATCTGAACAATCTTGGCCCACTATATGGCATCTGAAAATAAGTCCATGTGTGATGATTCGATCACACATTGATGAGCAGAGACAGATAGGACAAATCACCACTTTTAGCGAGGTGAAAAATGAGCGATTGGCAGCCCGTTCACCTAGGCGCAAATGGAGCAATGAACCCCACCTTTTGGGGCGTCATTTATATCCTCGCAGGAATACTTGGTGGTGTGATCATTATTGGAGGAGTCGTCGGAGCCTTGTTCTCGAGATAATTATGTCCATTCTGGAGCACCTATCCACTGACGAGAATACCAGAGTAAGTAGCGAGGAGATTCTTAACGTCCTTCGCAGGAGCGACGATCTTGTGACAGGGACTTCTGATATCGCAGATACAATTGGGATGAGTGTTGATGGTGCACGTGACCGTCTTCGCTCTTTAGAGGAAGATGAACGAGTGATATCTCAAAAGATCGGGAATAAGAATGGTTACACACTGGTCTGGGGGCTTCATCCAAACGAGAGACAGGAGCCTATTGTTCCTGAAATTGATCGGCTTGTGAAATGGTGTGATGCAATTTCACATATAGGCTGGTCAATAATCCGAACCGGAGTAGTTGCATTTGCTATTGGCACGCTCTTATGGTTTATCTCCATCTCACTGACTTTGGGTGGATGGTCATTGGGCATATTAACAAACGCACAGCTCCATGTGTATGGATACGGGATCGCTGGAGGCGGGGCTAGTGCTCTTTTATTTGGTAGCGCAGTTGTTATATTTACTATTGTTGCAGAGACCATTGCTGAATTCCGGGTAAATAGGACTGTTCAATAGAATACATCTCTGATGCTGATTTTCGCCTGTTGAGTTCCACGGTGATCACCACCACCGTGCCATCGTAGGAGTGGGAGACTTGAGGCCTTGCACATCCTGTCTTTGACGATTGTCAATCCCGAGCGATCATGTGGACGATACACCACGAAACAGTACCAGCCGTTCGTCCGCCGGAGTCGATCGTGATACGCTTTGTAGACCTTGAAATTCCCCGGCTGACCGTCGCTGTGCTCGAGCATCGTGCTCTTAATCTCCACTGGTGTCCCGTTCTGGAACTTCGCATCGTGCCAGCTCGAGCGCTCGAGGTCGAACCGCCGCTTCCGAGCCATGCGCTTCTCGCAGATCGTGCCGAAGTGGTTCGCTCGCTTTGAGCGATTCACGACGACCACGCGCTACGCGCGCTGATATATATCAACTCCTCCGCCTGATTCGACGACCGCCCATCGGTCGCTTCGCTCCCCGCGGGAGCGAGCGATGGGCCTGGGCTTCGAGTAAAGGGGTCTGGGTATCCGTATCCAGCCATCCAGTGGGTCGCAGTCATGCGATAACCTCGTTCACTTTGGAAATCGCGTCGACGTGCTCGCCGTCGTCTCGGTACTCCCGCCAGCGTGAACCCACCCAACCGTGACTGTAGGGAACGAATTTGGCGGTTTCACGATTCGTCATCCCTCCTCCTTACAGCGGATAACCGTCCACAGCGAGGTGAGACGGGCGGCCTCGTCGGCGTCCATCTCGTCGGTTTCGTCGCCGAAGCGTGACCAGCTCCAGTCACTCGCTTCCTTGGTGTTGTACCGAAGGTCCGTCGGCGGGACGCCTTCGATCTCGCCCTGGATGTCCGCGAGTTTCGCGTTGCTGATCGAATCGGCGATGATCGCCTTCTTCTGGCTGACCTTCTTGACGATCGTGCCGACGCGCCAGAGCATCGGGTGGATCGATCGCTCGCCGTGAGCGATGTAGATCAGCGCGCCGCCGTACTTGCGGATCTTGTAGACCAGCGGTGCCATCTTCATCCGGGTTTCGTAGCCCTGCTTGCCCTGGCCGCTCGCCGAACTCGAGAACTCGTCGCCAATGAACAGTTTCGGGCGCTGACTGTGCTCGAGCGGGTCACCGTCCTGCTCGACCCACTCCATGAGGGTGCCGTAATCGGGAATCCAGCCGTCCTGGACGTCGCCGTCGTCGTCGACCCAGCGGTTCTTCTCCTCAAGGGACTGGATGTTAGTTCCGAGCAGCGAGTCGGATCGGTTCAGATCACGCCAACGTTGCGCGAGTAGACAGGCGAAATCGGTCTTTCCGGCGCCCATCTCACCAGAACGACGACGACTGGCGCCGGGCCGTCGATCAGGTTGTCGACCTTCCCGATCGCCTTCATGCCGGAGACGTCCGCTCGCTGCGAGGTGTCGCCCACCATGTGCTTGATCGTCGGCATATCGCCGTTCTCGAGCGCCTGGCGGAAGGTTTCGGTCCCTTCGACCATGCGAATGTCGCGGTGTTTGCGGAGGTCTTTGCACTGGCCGGGCATCTTGTCGGGCCGGTCGGCCGCGAGAGGGTCGTAGTGAACCGAGCGGATCGACAGCGCCCTCGAGACGTGTTCGTCGCGAACGACACCGCCGTGATCGTGGATCTCGCGGTTTTCCCGGTCACTGTAGCCTTCCTGATGTTCGCGCGCCTGTGCGGTCGTGTAGAGCGCCTGCTGGTCGGCGCCATTGTTGTCAGTCATTGGTTTCCTCCGTCTACGATCATCTGGTGAGTGTCTTCGTCGGTCGACTCCTCCGGGTCCTCTCGAAGCCGTCCGTAGCTGTACCACACAGCCACGACCGGAGCCGTGAGGGTCACGAGAAAATAGCTACGTGGAACCGGAAGGAACAGCGCCCGTTCGGTCGTCTCGCCAGCTGGTCCGGTCGACCGTTCCTCGGTTGGAACGTTTAGCGCCTCCGCGGGGAGCATGAACAGACCGGCCCACAAGCCCACAACAAGACCGCCCGCGAGCGCCATCGCGAGAATCGCTCGCTCTCGGTCGGTGAAGTCGATCGTCACTTCGACCACCTCCATTCACTTTCCTCGTGATCGATCAATAGCGGCCGATTCTCCATCCGGCGCTGTTTGGCGAGAATCGACACCATGAGTGCCGCAGTATCGGTCCGTCCTCGAGCCGCGTTCTGGCTCTCGTCGAAGACGAATACCGGAGGTGGATCGATCGTCGTCTCTCGAAGTTTACCGTCGTGGATGTACCTCACGAGTCGACACCTCCATCGGTGGCCGTCTCCGCGGGCTCGAGCGTGATTCCCTGGGGATTCTCGGCCGGATCGTAGTCGATCGCGTAGTCGTCGACGTCGCGGATCTCGTCGCTGTCCCACTTGTCGGCTTCCTCGCGAGCAGACTCGAAGCGTTCTTTCACGCTGGTCTGCTGGCCCATTAGCCCACGCTCGTCGGCCTCGGCCTGGAAGTTGATTGAGTCGCGCTCAATCTCGACGCCCATCTTGCTGATGCGCCCGCGGAGTTTGTTGAGCGCGATCGAGTCCTCGATGAGATCGCCGTGGATGTCCTCGAGCATCGCTTTCAGCGTCACGAGCTTGCTGTCGGCCATGTTCGACTGATAACAGCCGGTGACGATGAGGTCCTCCGTGTCCTCGAGCCACTCGAACTCGCGGACTTCGTACGATTCCTCGTCATTGACGCGGTAGGGCGATGGTCCCTCGACGGTCTTACCGTTCCACACCTCGGGCTCGACGTAGTACTTCTCTCGCGTGTCGGTGACGCCATTGATGTGGTGAACGGGAATCATGTGCCGGTTCCGGAGCTTCCGCGCACCCGTGATGAACAGCGCGAGCAGCGGCGGGCCCAGGAGCAACAGCGCGGCGAACCAGCCGAAAACGATCGGCGGAATACCGGGAACTGACGGCCGAATCCAGATGAGCGCAGCGCCGAGCGAAACCATGATCCCGAGAACGATCAGCTGGCTCTCGGCGAGCAGGTACGTCACCCGGTCGGACCAATTCGAGAACGTTCCGCTCGTCTCGGTCATGCCTTGATCACCCCGCTCTCTTCGGATCGGATGACGTACGCGGCGCCGAGTCCTGCGAGCCCGGTCGTCATGATGACGCCCGAAAACAGGCCGCTCTCGCCGCCGAAGTGACGGAACGGATTTTGCTCGACGGTGCCCGTCGAGACGATCGCGCCGCTCCCCTGCGCGAGTGACTGACTGGTGGCGACGGCGACCGCGGCACCGCTCCGATCGGCGACCGCGAACGTCACGGTGTTCTCGCCCTCCTCGAGGCGCACCTCGTCGTAGTTGAACGACGACGTCCCTTCCTCGAAGGTGCCCGCTTCGGTCAGCGAGATGCGGCGCTGTTCGTCGGCCTCGATGGTGAGCGTGAACCGTCCGCTCGAATAGGACCAATCGACGATTCGCGTCTCGGCGTCGATCGCCTTCTCGTAGTCCTCGTTGGCCTCAAACTCGGCTGGCGTCTCGTTCGTGGCGTTCTCCTGGGACTGTGCGAGCGCGCCTATACTGCCCATGCCCATCGCCAGCGATACCGCTACGACCGTAGCGAAAATGAAAATCCGATTCATAGTCAGTTACCTAATCCGGGGATGAGGTCGGTCACGATCCCGACGACCGCCAGAACCACTACGCCGATGATCCCGATACCGAGCAGACCGGCGCCCTCGCCACCGAGACCGAATGAGGGAAAGCCGATACTAACGTTTGTGTCGGTCTCGTCGTCTTCGGCCATCGTCTCAACGAGTTCGTATTGTCGTTCGAGCAGTTCCTTCTGGAACTCCTCATACTCGTCTAGACGGTCGTGTACCTCGTCGTAGTCGGTCGGCGTCTCGGTCTGGAGTGTGTGATCGGTGAACGTGATGGAATCAGTGTCCACGAGGTCGCCGTCCTCGTTGACTTGCTTCGCCTCGATCACCGTGAACTCCCGGTGCTCCTCGAACTCAACGAACGCGCCTCCCTTCTTGCCGTCCTCCGTCTCGAACGAGAACGAGAACGTCACGATAGGAGCCTCCGCCGCGCCCATCGTATCGCCTATACCAGCCGGTGTGTAGGCCTCGCCCACCTCGAGCGAGTCATCCGGGCCGGGATCAATGTAGACCGTTCCCGGCACCTCCTCGCCCGCGAGGGCTTCAACATCGTCGTCAGTCGTCCCCTCGGTTACGTCACCAATCTCGAGCGTAACGAGACTGGTAGAGGGGAACGACCGAGCATGGCGAGGTGTGCGTTTACGATGGCGTAAGGGTCGTCGTCGGGCGCGTCGTCGGCCAACGAGGTGAACGTCTGAATGTCCTCCCACGAGATATTGTCGTCAACAATATCCTCGTATACCGTGTCGATCATCTCCTCAACGTTCGTGGACGCCGTACTATGAGCATCGAGCAACGCATTCGCGGCATCATCGTACGATTTCCGATCCCACACCGTAGATTCACCATCTACGTCGTCAAAATCGGAATCGTACACGTTCCGGTACTCAGCGTCATCGAACTCCCGAATGTGCCACTGCCACTCGTCCAAAACCGGATCATCGTACAGCACTCCGCTCGAGGAAGCATCGAAGGACGGGATAGTGAGCAAACCGAAATCAGGGCCGTCACCACCGCCGCCCTCCTCCCTGTAATCAGCCTGAACCCCGATGGTAGGAACGTCGATTATTTCGCCGTCCAACAGGGTGTACTCGATTGGATCAGTATCGGTTTCGAACTCAAAGATTCCACCGTCATCTATGTCGGTCCTCGAGTCGTTCCGAATCTCAAAGACGAAATAATTTTCGAACGAACTAACGCTACTCCATTCGTCAGCCGCCCGAAGTGCGTCCTCGAGATGGTCAGCACGATCACCGAGACTGCGGAGTGCAAGATGTGCCTCTTGAATCAACTCCCCCTGCGGAATGCTATACGTAACGTCAACCGTTTTCGTCGCCTCATCGATTGCCTCCTGTCGGGTCGCGCCGTCGTCTTGAATCGCCCGATACGCCGACTTTAGGCCCTCTATGTACGCTTTCCCTTCGAGATTGGTGACATTATCAGTCAGCCACGTCAGTGCCGTCTCGGTCGAAGCGGTTTCTTCGACCCCGTAGCGGTACATATCGCCGTGAATCCGAAGAACCTCGTTCTCGAGATACTCCTCGTATTCTTCGTCGTCGTCATCGTCGCCGAACATCCACGCGAGAGGGTTCGAGGTGCCCCAATTCCCGATGATGATACCCGACGATTGAGCGGCCGCCGGGATCGAGGCCGTCGCCCCGAGCGCCCCGGCCGTCGCCGCGCCCGCCGTCGCCTGGAGCATCCGTCGCCGCGAAAGCGTCCACCCGTGGTGATATGCCTCCTCGTTCGTGGGCCGTGGGCATGGGCGATGGGCCCCGCCGTCGAGATCGTCACCGACGTCGACTAAATCGGCGCCGGAATCGTCGGCACTCGCCCCCATCATTCACCTCCTCGAGCCCGAGCCCGAGCCACGCCAGCCGCCCCGAGAGCCAGGACAGCCACCCCGACACCGAAGCCGGGCAACTTGTCGGCGCCACCGACGACTACGCCACCGATCAAGCCGTCCACCTCCACGTTTTCGACGTTATCCTCGTTGCCTTCAACGACCAGCCGGTATTCGGTCTCGTAATCGAGGCCGTCCGTATCGTTGAACGAGACCGACGTTATCCGCGTCTCGCCCTCGCTCCCGTCGACGGAGAGGGAATGGGCTTCCGTCGCGTTCGTTCCCGACTCGTTAAACTCGGTCTCGTTGTAGAACGTCGCGTTCACCGTCGAAGTGTCCGAGTCGTTGAAATCGCCCGAGAAGTCCACAGTAAAGGTGAGCGGGTCGCTCTCGTTGTCGACCTCCATCGTTTCGTTCAGCAGCTCGTCGGTGTCCGCGGCACCGAGGCCGACCAGGAGGCCGGCACCGAGCGCGAGTACGACGACCGCGACGGAGACCAGGCGGCCAGCCGTGGGCGTGGGCCGCACTCAGACCACCCCCGCAGCCATCACCCCTGCAAGCGCGATCGAGAGCGCCGAGGCCGTGATGATGTAGCCGGTGATCGTCGACTCGTACCACTCCGCTTTCGTACCGTTGAATTTGAGGAATTGCATTGGTGAACCTCGAGGTTACTTGTAGGCGATCAGGTAGAACGCGGCGGCGTTCAGCAGCACGATGAACCAGCCGAGATACCACATCGAGTCGATGGCGTAGGAAACGGCTGGCACGAGCGCCGCCAGGATGTTGAGGATGAACGCCAGCAACATCACCACCGTCTCGACGTCGGTGTAGTCCTCGATAGTGGTCTGGCCGTTCGTGACCCAGGCGGTCACGAGCGTCAGCATCGAGACGATGAACGCGTAGGTGATCTCGGTGCCGTGAGCGCTGTAGAGCGCGGCGTCCATCCCGACGTTGAACGGCTGGTTCAGCGCGATCGAGACCACACCGACCATCGAGACCGACGCGAGTACGAACAGCGGCGCGAGCACGCTGTCGATCAGGTCAATACCGTCCTCCCGGCGAACCGCGCCGGGAACCATATTCTGCGGTAGGCTAAGTGCCATACCCGGAAACGCGCAATCCGCCCTATCGAAAATCTTCGCGTTTCCTTGGTGGGACGGCCGCCAAACCTTGGTTTCCCTGATAGTCAGCAACGTTTATATCAAGGCGGGTTGCGCGCCATCCATGGCACTCAACAAACTACGCCAGCTCGACCAGAACTCCGCGGGAATCACGCTCCCGAAAGACGATCTCCGTCTCGAGGGTCTGCTCGACGAGAACGGAGAACTGAAAGAGGAGTACCATGCGCATATCAGACTCGTCGACGAGAAGGAATGGACGATTACACTCGTCGACGGGATCGACGCCTAATTTCTGAACTTCATAGCCAGCCGACTTTGCTACGCTCGCGCTGCTGAGCCTCTGGTGAGTACGTCCCGCGGTAGTGCTCGAGGAACGTCTCGAGATCGTTCCATCCGCCCCAGTCGACCACCAGGAGCGGATCGACGTCGGCGGCGGCGAGCGCGGTCGCCCAGGTCCGCCGAAGATCGTGCATTCCGAGATACAGCCAGCCGTCGTCGCCGGTCGCCTGGTGAAGTTCGCGAGCGGTCCCGCTGAGCCAGCGCCGAAGTGAGCGCGTCGTCGAGATTTCGAGTAGCGGCTTCTCGCTCGAGGCGTCGCGAACGTCGGCCACGGTTCGGATCGTCGTCGCCAGATCGCGCGGAACGGGTGTCTCGCGGAATTTGTCGCCTTTCCCGTGCCACACCCGGAGTACTGTTCCGGCGTCAGTGTCGATGACGTCCTCGGGCGAGACGTCGAGAATTTCGTGCGACCGAAGCCCACAACGCGCGCCCAGGGAGTAGGCGAGTCGCTGTTGGGTGTCGGTGGCGGCCTCGAGGAGCTGTGCAACTTCGGTCTGGCTGAGCCAGACTTTCATGTCGTCGCGGTTGCGATGTTGCTGGAGATTCATGTCCGGGTTGCGAGTAAGGCGGACGGCAACCCGGGGTATAGTGAGTGTTTTGGTGGGATGGGCGGCCCGATCGGGCCGGCTCACGTCCGAGATGTACCGATTATCGGACGAGTATCTCGCAGCATATGGTTCCGAGACCGCGCTCTTATCTGCCATCCCGGTCGGGATCGGCCAGCGGGGCGCCTGCGACGTCTGCGGGCGGCTGTTGTACCCGAACGCGAAGGTCGAACTCCTGGTGCTTATCGACGCCGGTCACGTTTCGGTCGCGGCGACTCGGTGCAATCTGTGTTCGAATGGTGAGCTCGAGGATGGGACCGAACGGCCGTGCTGGCTCGCCCGGGGGACGCTCGCGCCGTCGGTCGATCCACACGGGCGCTTGAGATTGATCCTCTCGGGTGCGAAGGTTGTCGATCGCGAAGCATAGCCCGAAGATTCATCTTTTCCGAACCGAAAGAGAGGGTACCTCGAGCGGGTACTCTCGAGGCGGGTAATACGGCCACACGGCCGGGCCGGAGGTCCATCCGGCCCCGATTCGCGCACCTGTGAACGGTCTTCCGTTCGCGGTGTCAAAATGACTTGTAGAGACATCTCAGAAGCTTCTGGCACAATGATTCACGAAAATCGAATAATAAAACCAAACCACTAATATAGGGGGATATTTTCACCTACCGTAAAAACGTAGACTCAAAAGATCAGGTTGATCCAGCCGAATTGCCACAGAAAAAATATAGGCCGCTTGAGGATAACTAGTCTAATTTAGATATCCATATCGGCAGTGAAGGAACCAACAGTGCTTTCATCACCATCTTCCGAGACTGCAACTACCGTAAACTCAACTTCGGTCGCGCCTTCTTTAGGAACTTCAACGAGCCCAAAAGAATTCAGATTGATCGTATCACCGGTACCATCGAATTCAACGTCATCTGACCGCTGTTCATCGCCAGTGGTAGTGTCGAACACGTCCTTATCGGACCGTACAATGAAACTGTCAGCGTTTCCGCTATCATCCAGCGTCATCGTAATCTCAGTGTCGTCGTAATCGACTTCCTCTGAGACCACTGCGTTCACGGGAGCGTTTCCAGTGCTACTGCCAATATCCAGCACGAACGCTGCGATCACGGCCGCGAGAATCACCGTAATGGCGACCATAAGTATAACTCCGATGACAGGTGATACTGCCCGTTCCGATTCATTACCGATCAGCTTGCTTCTGTATTTCTTTAGATCCATGATTGATCTTCTTGTGCGCACCGTGCGTGAACGGTCAGAAACTTTATTGACTGGTCCGGTGTCGGACCAATCGGCGGATAGGGATGGGGGTAAGTCAACCACACCCACGCCGTCAGCTTCTTCGCGCTGCACTTGTGCTGATAGTCACACTTAATCCGTGTATAATAAACCCTGTGGCTGGGTTTGAATAAACGAGATTCACGGTATATGAGACACTTTCAGAATTGATAATCAGCGACCCATAGAAAGGTTACAGCACCCCCTTGAAACGTTCACGCCTGGCGATTTCACCACCGACAGTGTAAATCCGAATGCTCTTTCAATTTCCGCCCACCGAACTCTTCAATGACTGACCGAATCTTCGTAACCGACGAAGAACTGGCACGGACCTTCGACGGTGGGGCCTACGAGGATGCATTCGAGGCGGTCGAACAGTACCGTAAAGCGACGCGTTACGCCTCAAAACACAACGTAAAGTCGGGCGCGACCGCGTCGGCGCTGGATCTCCCTCGAGGACGGCTCCGGACGTGGATCGATGATGGCGGCGCTCCCGATGCCGTAAACGCGATCGAGACTGCGCGCTCAAAGGGCTGGCTCAATCTCGAGTACGACGATCGCCGCTTCGATGCACTGAACGCGCTCGTTGCGAACGTCTTCTCCGGCGGCTCGATTGAGAAGAAGTACTACCAGCCGTCGTTCGCGCTGAATCGACGCGGCCAGGATAGCCACGTAATTGACGCGCTCGAGCTGACCGGTGTCGACTATCGAATCGTCGACAACCGAAGCGGCCGCGCCGATGAGGTCCGCCCGACCGAACACGGCACTGTCCTCGGACGCGTGCTCGTCACCCTCGGAGCGCCTACCGGGTCGAAAACCGAAGGCGAACTCGAGCTACCGGCATACCTTGATGGAGCACCCGACGACATCCGCCGGCTGTTCGTCGCCTGCTACCTCGAAAACCGCGCCCATGCTCATGGCTCCATCCTCAAATTCAGGGAGGAACGCTCGAGTGCGTACCTCCAGGATCTCGCGGCGCTGATCGAAGACGTCGCCGGAGGACCGGTCACCGTATCGGAAAAGAACATCAACATCTCGAAAGCGGCCACCGAAACCCTCGGAAACGTGGTTTAGCGATTATTCGAGGTCGTCAGCCTCGAGGTCGCCTGCCACCCAGTCCCGGCCCTGTTCCGAGATCTCGTAGTATCCGCCGTCGTCGATGCGTCGAATCAGTCCGTGGTCCTCGAGTTCGTTGAGTCGCTGGCGAACCGTCGAGTAGCCGATCTGGTGACCGTGACGGTTGAGATTCTTGAAGAGCGGCTTCGCCGGAAGCTCAAGGTCGTGCTCCTCGAGGAACTCGAGGATCAGGCCGTCTTTCAGACTCATCCACTCGGGACGGGGTCGCATTCAGTCCGTCCAACCCACCCAGACGGTTTAACTGCAGTCGGTTCGCTGAGAGACGATTTCATTTGTGCTATATTAGTAGCGGAAATACGCTAAACTATAAGTCGATGGGGTGTTTCGAGGCGAGCATCGGACGCCAGACGGACCCACCGCTCCCGGTCGGGTCCTCGCAAAACGCGGACCCGGTGTTTGGGGCACCGGCCCGCCTGGCCTCCGTATCCAGACTACGGAAGCATGCTAAGTCGCAATTCGCGGGGAGATAAAGCCCCCGACAGACGACAGTCGTATCGATCGCGGCGACAATCATTTTTACCGACATTCGAGTTATCGGAAAGTTATCGGAAACGGGGTTTTCCGTATTCTGTCGGATCTCAAAATCGCTTGGATTCCCCGATATGGGTCGGTAGAGCGAATTTCGAGACGCCACCAAACCGGCCAAAACCCGGTTTCGGAAATATTGGAAACTACCCCCCGATGCTTAAGACGTGTTGCCACTCAGAACATACTCGACCAGCGGACATCGACCGCACGCGCGTTTTGGTGGAACAAGCGGCGCGCGCGGTCTGTCCGCGGTCCCTGAAACCAGAGACCATGCACACCGACGAAGGCATACGAAGTAAACGTACCGCCAGGTACGTCGAAGACGAAGCGCTGTACTGTGACGGCTATGGAACCACCTCCGGTACCATTCGACTCGTCGATGTCGAAGATCCGGACGGGCGGCTCACATTTTGCGAGAGTTGCGAGGACCTGCTTGAGGCGACGATCGTCCGGGAGGTCCCGCTCGACGATCCCGAGGAGGGGTCGGCGTGATCTACGAGCAGCGCCACTGGGCGCGAGTTCAGCAGGTCGCCCGAAAAGCGCTCTGTGAACTCGCCACCGGGAACGCGGAAACGGCCACCGAGGCCGTCGATACCGTGGGCAATGGGCTGGGGCCAGCTCGGCGCGCCGACTCCGCCTGGCTGGTAGAAACCGTCGACGATCGACTCGACGACCAAGAGCGAACGGAACTCCTTGAGGCTGTCCAATCGGAGGCTGGTTCGAGGTGAGCGACCTCGAGCCGATTCCACCGGCTGAAGCGGCGGAGATGTACCACCACGCGATGCGCGACGAGCACGCAGCCGCGACGCGGAAGAGTTCGAGACATCGGTTGCAGTCGTTCATCCAGTTCTGCGATGAACACGACATCGACAACCTGAACGACGTCAATGGGCGCGATCTGTACCAGTTCCGCATCTGGCGACGTGAAGGACGGGGTGAGGACGCGAGCCGATCAAGTTGGTAACCCTGAAAGGTCAGCTGGCGACGCTTCGGACGTTTCTCCGATTCGCAGCGACATCGATGCCGTGCCGCCGTCGCTGTACGAGCAGGTTCGGTTACCAACGATGAAACACGGTGCCGACGTCTCGGATTCGACGCTCGAGCCGGACCGGGCGGTTGAGATCCTTGAGTACCTCGAGCGCGCGCAACCGGCCTCGAGAGACCACATCATCATGCTGTTGCTCTGGCGAACGGGAGCACGAACGGGAGCGATCCGAGGACTCGACCTTCGCGATCTCGACCTTGAGGGCTCCCACCCGAAGGTGAAGGGGCCAGCGATTCGGTTCGTTCACCGACCGGACACCGGAACGCCGCTCAAGAATCAGGAAGCCGGCACTCGATGGAACCGGATCAGCGACCTGACGGCGCGGTATCTCGAGGACTACATCGAACTCCACCGTGACGACGTGACCGACGATCATGGGCGAGACCCGCTGATTACGACGCAGTACGGCCGCCCTGCAGGGAACACGATTCGAAAAACGCTGTACCGGATCAGTCGACCCTGCTGGCGCGGCGAACCCTGCCCCCACGATCGCGACTTGGCGGAGTGCGAGGCGACGCATCTCGACCAGGCGAGTAAGTGCCCATCCTCGAGGTCGCCCCACGACGTTCGCAGCGGCCGAGTGACCTACTACCGAAGCGAGGACGTCCCTCGACGAGTCGTCCAAGATCGACTCAACGCGAGTGAGGATATTCTCGATCGACACTACGACCGCCGTACCGACCGCGAGCAGGCCGAACAACGCAGTTCCTTCCTTCCAGACCTATGAAATCCACGAACGAAACCATCGACAGTACAACCCCCCGGATCACTAATGCCCATCGTGCCCGTGCGAAATTTAACCGTTCAGTACCCGTCACTGAACGGACGCGAGCGGGCTTATTATCCTCGAATTCGCGAGAATCGAATTCTCAATTCGTTTCTGAGAAACTGGATACCGTTCAATCGTTGAACACCCCCTTCTGCGGTCGGGCGATTTTCATTCCCGTTTTCGGGTGTCGAAGGGGGTGGTCGGCGTGGCAGTGAGCGACTGGGTACCCGAGAGCAGTTCGAACTGTGATCACTGCGGCGCCCACGTGAGCGAGCAGTTCCGTCGCGTCTACGGTGACGATCAGGACCGAGCCCATCGCTGCGGCGAGTGCGATTCGTTCCGTCGCCTGAGCCGCGGTACTGGTGCTGGCGTCGACGTCTCGATTCCCGATCCGGAGACCTCGCCCGGTCGTCACGGAGGTGACTGTGCGTGAGCACTAGGAAGGGCCTCGAGCGCTTCGGCGTCGTTGCGCCGACGGTCGTTCGGGAACCCGCTCGAGACGCTCAGAAGATTCCGATCTGTGCCGAGTGCGGCCACCCGGTCGCGAACTCGAAAGGATCACAGTCCATCGAGAGACCGACGCTCGTCGACGACGACCTGGCGGACGTCGATCGGCTGATCACGTTCGGCTGGTCGTGCGAGCGCCACGCCTACGAGGTCGTGATGCCGGCCCATGCCCATGGCCCATCGGCGCCGGGCATGATCGATGGCTGGATTGGCCTCGAGGTCGAGTTCGTCGACGGCCACGTTCGTCACGTTCCGACACCGGAACGGGAGGTGAACGATGTCGAGTGAACAGGCTCGCCTGGTCGACTTTGGGCCGGATCTCTCGCCGTTGACCGAGGCTGAACGCGAGGCCTACGTTGCTTGCCGTGAGAACGACGTCGGCGTTCGCGAGTTCGCCCGCCGGACCGACCGGCGGCCGGGAACGATCGGGAACCTGCTCGCTCGGGCAGAGCACCGCCTCGAGAGTCGGGGTGAATCGGCGTGAACGCCGAGTGCTGTACAGCCGGTACTGGACACACTGATCGACTCCCGATTCGAAAAGTGAAGGAGCGGTTCCTTCGTCCGATAGGTGGTGGGTGCGCCGCGGAGAGTCGAGCTGTCTCTCTTAACGGCGTTCATACTTCTTACACAGAGGTTCATAATACGATAGACAATCAACCAATTTTGCCACCGATATTGGAGAAAGATTACCGTCTTCTTCAATCAATCATTCATCGGTCAGCTTCACTGGTTGCGATCTCTACAAGAAACGAAGGGGGTGACCAGCGATGAGCCGACTCGTCGAGAACAGCGAGTGCGAGCGCTGCGAGGAATCCATCACCGGTCTCCGTCGACTCTGTCCTGAGTGTGCTCGAGAGGTGCGCCGCGCTCGAGGAGGGCCGCTGTGACCTCACAGCCGGCCACCACGCCCCACGAGAGCCACGGCCGGTGGAAGTGGGACGACTGGGGCCGCGGGCCCTACGATGCGCTCTCGAGCGTCATGCTCGGCCCACCGTTCGAGGGACACCTGAAACTGGACGTCGACGTCGACGGCGAGCCCTGGCACCTCGAAGTGACCTACTCGAAGTCGGGCTTCAAACCCCGGCCTCGAGACAACATCAACGCCTCGAGGCTCTACGAGTGGGATATCAAGGGCCGCGGACCGGGAGAGGCGAAAGCTTCGTTCAATATCTCGCCACGGTTCCCGAACATGCGTCACTGGGAGACCGGCGATCCGGTGGGTCTTCCTGGGAGAATCAGTTCGGCGAGGTCGACGGCGTCGACGTCGAGTACGAACCCTCGAACGTCGAACCCGAGCGTGCCCTCGAATTGCTACCGGAGTTCTATGCGGCAATCTTCGAGGAGGCGGGCGAACCCGTATACCCCGAGTACTTCCGGAAGCCACCGCACCCGGAGTACAGCCGCGAGTGGGCGCACGAGCGCTATGTTCGGATGCGTCGCGAATGGGCCGAGAAACTGGCCTCGGCGGGCGTCCTACAGAAGATCACGCACCACCTGACCGACATGGAAGGCGTGAT
This sequence comes from Saliphagus sp. GCM10025317, assembly GCF_042663665.1. NCBI lineage: Archaea > Methanobacteriati > Methanobacteriota > Halobacteria > Halobacteriales > Natrialbaceae > Saliphagus > Saliphagus sp. GCM10025317. Next base: position 12,576 of record NZ_JBHTAQ010000003.1, on the reverse strand, counting down.
CGCCGAGTTGAAGATCAACAACAAGGAGGTCGTCAATCACCAGAATCGGCTGGTTCTCGACCCCGCAGCAGTGAGCGAACTCCTCCCCGGCCACACCTACGGCCGGAAGTTCGAGATCTACCAGCTGAAAGATCCCGATGCGGTTTCGAAGGATCACCCGTCCTACCATCCGAAGGTGGAGGTGCTGGTGAACAAGAAGATGAACGACCGCGAGGCATGGGCATGGGCCGATCGGCGCGAGGTCGTCGAGGAGATCGACGAGACGCTCATGAACTTCATCAACTGGGACGACATCCCGCTCGCGCCCGACGCCAGCGCTGTGTACGTCGCAGACGATCATTTCGAGGCCGTCGCTCGAGACGAGCCGGTCGAACTCTACCCGGACCCGACGCCCCGCCTTGAGGCGAAGAGCGAGCATCTGCTGTTGACGACGCTTCGCGATCTCGGGAAGACGCCTCGAGACGTCGCCGAGAAGGTCTCGACCGATGGTGGGGTGACCGTCAACGACCTGGCCGACGAGCTGGGGAAACACCCGTCGACGATCTACCGGGCGATCGAGGAACTCGGTGAGCTGCTCGATCTCGAGAACGGCCACGTGTCCTACCGGGCTCGGAAGTACCGCGAAGAGATTCGTGCGCTCGTCGAGAGCGCCGAGTACGGCATCGAGAGTTACGCCGACCGCATCCAGCACATCATGGGTCTGGCGGATCACGTCGCCGAGTGCTCGCCGTTCCAGAAGTGGCTGGCCGAACACGGCGCCGAACTCGAGTTTGACCAGGAGGGCGAACCGAAGCGCCTCCGCATCGACACGATCCTCTCGACGCTGAAAGCCTCGAGCTTCGAGAGCGCCCAGGAGGTCGCTCGCGAGGCGATCGAGAAGTGGCGCCACTCAGGGAACGACCCAGCGTTGTTCTCGAGAGTACCGATGCTGTGGCGGACACCTGGAGGCGACACGGAGACGCGACCGGTCGGACGACTCGCGCCCGACTGGTAGAGCGGCCCTCGTGAGTGGCGACACTCTTCCGAACCTTCTTTTCAGCAATTAAGATTGTATTCAATCCGTGAGTGTGCAACTTCGGTTGTGTTCCGGTCCTCGAGGGGCCGGGCTCCGTCCCGATCGGGCCGGGGCCCCTGCGGGGTCGATTCGCGCTGCACGCGAACGCCCCTTGCGGCGTGTCCCCAAGGGGACAAAGCCAAAAAATACAACGCCTCCGCCTCTCCTCCGCACGCGGATCTCCAGATGAAGCACTCGAAACACTCCCTCTTCTCTGCGTGGTAATTCGTCTTCAGCTCTAATCTCACATATTCAGAAATGTCTTATTTATCGAAGCGGATAAAGACACTATACGTGATATAATGGTTTTCACTCCCACCTCGTTACGGGAACCTATTTATCTCTAGTTTTAATGAAATTAAAATAATGAGAAACGAGGAAATTATCTATTCTCTCTCTAATTTATCAAATTCAGATACGGATATTCCATACTTTTCTTGTAATTCATTCCTTCTATTAATTAATTCCCCCAACAATTCATTCGATTCTTCTTTTAATATCTCCCTTTTACTCACCATGAGGTCAAATAATACGGGAGTTTCTGATTTCATTACTGCAAATAGAGATTCGCGATTTTTCTCCATGAAGTGATCCCAACCTGCATAGCAACTCTCATTATTTTCGTAACCCCCCTCATCTAAGAGAAGAACGACCGCTATTCCAGGGTCAAGAGGGGCAGATCCCATGCTGTAATCAATTCGGTTAGGATAGAATTCATCTATGTAATTTACTGTCGGTGGACCAGCAACTCTGATAATCTCCTGAACAATTTTCTCAAGATGTAGTATGCTCTCATTATACTCTTCTATATGACCATGAATTTGCTGATTTCGGCCCTGACTGCGTAATAACGCTGTAGGATCGACTTCGTTATTTATCGGATATTTGATCCCAAGACTTCCTTGAGGTTGCCAATTTGTTGGCTCATCTGGGACTTCCTGAGGAGGAGGATTCCAGCCGACTGTTTTTTCTTCAAGTATTCGAATATTATATCCAACCCTATCAATAGCAGGTTGTATTACTTCACTAAGTTCATCAATAACTACATCCTTTTCTCTGTCTCGCTCTAATTGTTCAAGTGTTTCGCTATTTTGGCTTACGGAGTATAATGTGACATAAACAAAAAATAAAGTTGCTAGTACACCTGTTGCTTGCGCCGTGACAAGTGCTGTATCTGAATCAACGAAACCACGAAATTTCGATACAACAAGCAGTGTAATCGCTACTGAAAGGCCAATAATACCGATAGAAGCAAATCGGATAACTCTCATATCATAGATAGTAAATTGATACCATATATTTCTCTCGGCTAAAGGTTACCTATGTTTCCATTCATCTTTCTCTATCTGGATTTCACGCCCTCAGAATGCGTTTACCCGATATGCACACGAGTATGGAGCTTCGTGTGTATAACAGCCAGGTCAACGTTCACGCTAGGCCCTCAATCACACCAATCGGTATGGTTTATACTCATCAGTTATAACCATCGATGTTTGAATGAACGGAGACTTCCAAGACTATCAGACTGTGTTCATGAAATGCCCCTAAAAAGCAGATAATCTTGCGGCGCGTTCTGCGCGCCGCGCTCGAGATCTGGCTGATGGGCTGGACATAAGTGACTCATACCGTCAGTACCCCCCAATGGTGTAGTGGGACTCCGACAACAGAGATTGGCGTATTTGCACAGGGCGGACTGACCCAGCCAATACGATTACGTTCACTGAAGAACAATTATCTAATAGCGCGGGGGGAAGGGGTTTGTCGTTGCCAGCGTCACCCTCACAGCCAACCAGCCACTAACCACATCATTGTTACCTCCGCGCTATCCTATCTATCGTCAATAGTCCTCACGTCTTGCGATCGGCGCGTGCTGACCAGCCATTTGCACGTGTAGACCTGGGTTCTGTCTGAACGGAATTGCGACCCATAATCATGAATTATCTGAACAATCTTGGCCCACTATATGGCATCTGAAAATAAGTCCATGTGTGATGATTCGATCACACATTGATGAGCAGAGACAGATAGGACAAATCACCACTTTTAGCGAGGTGAAAAATGAGCGATTTCGGTGAGGCGGCTGCAGCCGTAGGCGTTCTGATTATTGGCGGTTTCTTGTTCCTCAAGATGGCGCCCCACCTAGGCGCAAATGGAGCAATGAACCCCACCTTTTGGGGCGTCATTTATATCCTCGCAGGAATACTTGGTGGTGTGATCATTATTGGAGGAGTCGTCGGAGCCTTGTTCTCGAGATAATTATGTCCATTCTGGAGCACCTATCCACTGACGAGAATACCAGAGTAAGTAGCGAGGAGATTCTTAACGTCCTTCGCAGGAGCGACGATCTTGTGACAGGGACTTCTGATATCGCAGATACAATTGGGATGAGTGTTGATGGTGCACGTGACCGTCTTCGCTCTTTAGAGGAAGATGAACGAGTGATATCTCAAAAGATCGGGAATAAGAATGGTTACACACTGGTCTGGGGGCTTCATCCAAGCGAGAGACAGGAGCCTATTGTTCCTGAAATTGATCGGCTTGTGAAATGGTGTGATGCAATTTCACATATAGGCTGGTCAATAATCCGAACCGGAGTAGTTGCATTTGCTATTGGCACGCTCTTATGGTTTATCTCCATCTCACTGACTTTGGGTGGATGGTCATTGGGCATATTAACAAACGCACAGCTCCATGTGTATGGATACGGGATCGCTGGAGGCGGGACTAGTGCTCTTTTATTTGGTAGCGCAGTTGTTATATTTACTATTGTTGCAGAGACCATTGCTGAATTCCGGGTAAATAGGACTGTTCAATAGAATACATCTCTGATGCTGATTTTCGCCTGTTGAGTTCCACGGTGATCACCACCACCGTGCCATCGTAGGAGTGGGAGACTTGAGGCCTTGCACATCCTGTCTTTGACGATTGTCAATCCCGAGCGATCATGTGGACGATACACCACGAAACAGTACCAGCCGTTCGTCCGCCGGAGTCGATCGTGATACGCTTTGTAGACCTTGAAATTCCCCGGCTGACCGTCGCTGTGCTCGAGCATCGTGCTCTTAATCTCCACTGGTGTCCCGTTCTGGAACTTCGCATCGTGCCAGCTCGAGCGCTCGAGGTCGAACCGCCGCTTCCGAGCCATGCGCTTCTCGCAGATCGTGCCGAAGTGGTTCGCTCGCTTTGAGCGATTCACGACGACCACGCGCTACGCGCGCTGATATATATCAACTCCTCCGCCTGATTCGACGACCGCCCATCGGTCGCTTCGCTCCCCGCGGGAGCGAGCGATGGGCCTGGGCTTCGAGTAAAGGGGTCTGGGTATCCGTATCCAGCCATCCAGTGGGTCGCAGTCATGCGATAACCTCGTTCACTTTGGAAATCGCGTCGACGTGCTCGCCGTCGTCTCGGTACTCCCGCCAGCGTGAACCCACCCAACCGTGACTGTAGGGAACGAATTTGGCGGTTTCACGATTCGTCATTCCCTCCTCCTTACAGCGGATAACCGTCCACAGCGAGGTGAGACGGGCGGCCTCGTCGGCGTCCATCTCGTCGGTTTCGTCGCCGAAGCGTGACCAGCTCCAGTCACTCGCTTCCTTGGTGTTGTACCGAAGGTCCGTCGGCGGGACGCCTTCGATCTCGCCCTGGATGTCCGCGAGTTTCGCGTTGCTGATCGAATCGGCGATGATCGCCTTCTTCTGGCTGACCTTCTTGACGATCGTGCCGACGCGCCAGAGCATCGGGTGGATCGATCGCTCGCCGTGAGCGATGTAGATCAGCGCGCCGCCGTACTTGCGGATCTTGTAGACCAGCGGTGCCATCTTCATCCGGGTTTCGTAGCCCTGCTTGCCCTGGCCGCTCGCCGAACTCGAGAACTCGTCGCCAATGAACAGTTTCGGGCGCTGACTGTGCTCGAGCGGGTCACCGTCCTGCTCGACCCACTCCATGAGGGTGCCGTAATCGGGAATCCAGCCGTCCTGGACGTCGCCGTCGTCGTCGACCCAGCGGTTCTTCTCCTCAAGGGACTGGATGTTAGTTCCGAGCAGCGAGTCGGATCGGTTCAGATCACGCCAACGTTGCGCGAGTAGACAGGCGAAATCGGTCTTTCCGGCGCCCATCTCACCAGAACGACGACGACTGGCGCCGGGCCGTCGATCAGGTTGTCGACCTTCCCGATCGCCTTCATGCCGGAGACGTCCGCTCGCTGCGAGGTGTCGCCCACCATGTGCTTGATCGTCGGCATATCGCCGTTCTCGAGCGCCTGGCGGAAGGTTTCGGTCCCTTCGACCATGCGAATGTCGCGGTGTTTGCGGAGGTCTTTGCACTGGCCGGGCATCTTGTCGGGCCGGTCGGCCGCGAGAGGGTCGTAGTGAACCGAGCGGATCGACAGCGCCCTCGAGACGTGTTCGTCGCGAACGACACCGCCGTGATCGTGGATCTCGCGGTTTTCCCGGTCACTGTAGCCTTCCTGATGTTCGCGCGCCTGTGCGGTCGTGTAGAGCGCCTGCTGGTCGGCGCCATTGTTGTCAGTCATTGGTTTCCTCCGTCTACGATCATCTGGTGAGTGTCTTCGTCGGTCGACTCCTCCGGGTCCTCTCGAAGCCGTCCGTAGCTGTACCACACAGCCACGACCGGAGCCGTGAGGGTCACGAGAAAATAGCTACGTGGAACCGGAAGGAACAGCGCCCGTTCGGTCGTCTCGCCAGCTGGTCCGGTCGACCGTTCCTCGGTTGGAACGTTTAGCGCCTCCGCGGGGAGCATGAACAGACCGGCCCACAAGCCCACAACAAGACCGCCCGCGAGCGCCATCGCGAGAATCGCTCGCTCTCGGTCGGTGAAGTCGATCGTCACTTCGACCACCTCCATTCACTTTCCTCGTGATCGATCAATAGCGGCCGATTCTCCATCCGGCGCTGTTTGGCGAGAATCGACACCATGAGTGCCGCAGTATCGGTCCGTCCTCGAGCCGCGTTCTGGCTCTCGTCGAAGACGAATACCGGAGGTGGATCGATCGTCGTCTCTCGAAGTTTACCGTCGTGGATGTACCTCACGAGTCGACACCTCCATCGGTGGCCGTCTCCGCGGGCTCGAGCGTGATTCCCTGGGGATTCTCGGCCGGATCGTAGTCGATCGCGTAGTCGTCGACGTCGCGGATCTCGTCGCTGTCCCACTTGTCGGCTTCCTCGCGAGCAGACTCGAAGCGTTCTTTCACGCTGGTCTGCTGGCCCATTAGCCCACGCTCGTCGGCCTCGGCCTGGAAGTTGATTGAGTCGCGCTCAATCTCGACGCCCATCTTGCTGATGCGCCCGCGGAGTTTGTTGAGCGCGATCGAGTCCTCGATGAGATCGCCGTGGATGTCCTCGAGCATCGCTTTCAGCGTCACGAGCTTGCTGTCGGCCATGTTCGACTGATAACAGCCGGTGACGATGAGGTCCTCCGTGTCCTCGAGCCACTCGAACTCGCGGACTTCGTACGATTCCTCGTCATTGACGCGGTAGGGCGATGGTCCCTCGACGGTCTTACCGTTCCACACCTCGGGCTCGACGTAGTACTTCTCTCGCGTGTCGGTGACGCCATTGATGTGGTGAACGGGAATCATGTGCCGGTTCCGGAGCTTCCGCGCACCCGTGATGAACAGCGCGAGCAGCGGCGGGCCCAGGAGCAACAGCGCGGCGAACCAGCCGAAAACGATCGGCGGAATACCGGGAACTGACGGCCGAATCCAGATGAGCGCAGCGCCGAGCGAAACCATGATCCCGAGAACGATCAGCTGGCTCTCGGCGAGCAGGTACGTCACCCGGTCGGACCAATTCGAGAACGTTCCGCTCGTCTCGGTCATGCCTTGATCACCCCGCTCTCTTCGGATCGGATGACGTACGCGGCGCCGAGTCCTGCGAGCCCGGTCGTCATGATGACGCCCGAAAACAGGCCGCTCTCGCCGCCGAAGTGACGGAACGGATTTTGCTCGACGGTGCCCGTCGAGACGATCGCGCCGCTCCCCTGCGCGAGTGACTGACTGGTGGCGACGGCGACCGCGGCACCGCTCCGATCGGCGACCGCGAACGTCACGGTGTTCTCGCCCTCCTCGAGGCGCACCTCGTCGTAGTTGAACGACGACGTCCCTTCCTCGAAGGTGCCCGCTTCGGTCAGCGAGATGCGGCGCTGTTCGTCGGCCTCGATGGTGAGCGTGAACCGTCCGCTCGAATAGGACCAATCGACGATTCGCGTCTCGGCGTCGATCGCCTTCTCGTAGTCCTCGTTGGCCTCAAACTCGGCTGGCGTCTCGTTCGTGGCGTTCTCCTGGGACTGTGCGAGCGCGCCTATACTGCCCATGCCCATCGCCAGCGATACCGCTACGACCGTAGCGAAAATGAAAATCCGATTCATAGTCAGTTACCTAATCCGGGGATGAGGTCGGTCACGATCCCGACGACCGCCAGAACCACTACGCCGATGATCCCGATACCGAGCAGACCGGCGCCCTCGCCACCGAGACCGAATGAGGGAAAGCCGATACTAACGTTTGTGTCGGTCTCGTCGTCTTCGGCCATCGTCTCAACGAGTTCGTATTGTCGTTCGAGCAGTTCCTTCTGGAACTCCTCATACTCGTCTAGACGGTCGTGTACCTCGTCGTAGTCGGTCGGCGTCTCGGTCTGGAGTGTGTGATCGGTGAACGTGATGGAATCAGTGTCCACGAGGTCGCCGTCCTCGTTGACTTGCTTCGCCTCGATCACCGTGAACTCCCGGTGCTCCTCGAACTCAACGAACGCGCCTCCTTCTTGCCGTCCTCCGTCTCGAACGAGAACGAGAACGTCACGATAGGAGCCTCCGCCGCGCCCATCGTATCGCCTATACCAGCCGGTGTGTAGGCCTCGCCCACCTCGAGCGAGTCATCCGGGCCGGGATCAATGTAGACCGTTCCCGGCACCTCCTCGCCCGCGAGGGCTTCAACATCGTCGTCAGTCGTCCCCTCGGTTACGTCACCAATCTCGAGCGTAACGAGACTGGTAGAGGGGAACGACCGAGCATGGCGAGGTGTGCGTTTACGATGGCGTAAGGGTCGTCGTCGGGCGCGTCGTCGGCCAACGAGGTGAACGTCTGAATGTCCTCCCACGAGATATTGTCGTCAACAATATCCTCGTATACCGTGTCGATCATCTCCTCAACGTTCGTGGACGCCGTACTATGAGCATCGAGCAACGCATTCGCGGCATCATCGTACGATTTCCGATCCCACACCGTAGATTCACCATCTACGTCGTCAAAATCGGAATCGTACACGTTCCGGTACTCAGCGTCATCGAACTCCCGAATGTGCCACTGCCACTCGTCCAAAACCGGATCATCGTACAGCACTCCGCTCGAGGAAGCATCGAAGGACGGGATAGTGAGCAAACCGAAATCAGGGCCGTCACCACCGCCGCCCTCCTCCCTGTAATCAGCCTGAACCCCGATGGTAGGAACGTCGATTATTTCGCCGTCCAACAGGGTGTACTCGATTGGATCAGTATCGGTTTCGAACTCAAAGATTCCACCGTCATCTATGTCGGTCCTCGAGTCGTTCCGAATCTCAAAGACGAAATAATTTTCGAACGAACTAACGCTACTCCATTCGTCAGCCGCCCGAAGTGCGTCCTCGAGATGGTCAGCACGATCACCGAGACTGCGGAGTGCAAGATGTGCCTCTTGAATCAACTCCCCTGCGGAATGCTATACGTAACGTCAACCGTTTTCGTCGCCTCATCGATTGCCTCCTGTCGGGTCGCGCCGTCGTCTTGAATCGCCCGATACGCCGACTTTAGGCCCTCTATGTACGCTTTCCCTTCGAGATTGGTGACATTATCAGTCAGCCACGTCAGTGCCGTCTCGGTCGAAGCGGTTTCTTCGACCCCGTAGCGGTACATATCGCCGTGAATCCGAAGAACCTCGTTCTCGAGATACTCCTCGTATTCTTCGTCGTCGTCATCGTCGCCGAACATCCACGCGAGAGGGTTCGAGGTGCCCCAATTCCCGATGATGATACCCGACGATTGAGCGGCCGCCGGGATCGAGGCCGTCGCCCCGAGCGCCCCGGCCGTCGCCGCGCCCGCCGTCGCCTGGAGCATCCGTCGCCGCGAAAGCGTCCACCCGTGGTGATATGCCTCCTCGTTCGTGGGCCGTGGGCATGGGCGATGGGCCCCGCCGTCGAGATCGTCACCGACGTCGACTAAATCGGCGCCGGAATCGTCGGCACTCGCCCCCATCATTCACCTCCTCGAGCCCGAGCCCGAGCCACGCCAGCCGCCCCGAGAGCCAGGACAGCCACCCCGACACCGAAGCCGGGCAACTTGTCGGCGCCACCGACGACTACGCCACCGATCAAGCCGTCCACCTCCACGTTTTCGACGTTATCCTCGTTGCCTTCAACGACCAGCCGGTATTCGGTCTCGTAATCGAGGCCGTCCGTATCGTTGAACGAGACCGACGTTATCCGCGTCTCGCCCTCGCTCCCGTCGACGGAGAGGAATGGGCTTCCGTCGCGTTCGTTCCCGACTCGTTAAACTCGGTCTCGTTGTAGAACGTCGCGTTCACCGTCGAAGTGTCCGAGTCGTTGAAATCGCCCGAGAAGTCCACAGTAAAGGTGAGCGGGTCGCTCTCGTTGTCGACCTCCATCGTTTCGTTCAGCAGCTCGTCGGTGTCCGCGGCACCGAGGCCGACCAGGAGGCGGCACCGAGCGCGAGTACGACGACCGCGACGGAGACCAGGCGGCCAGCCGTGGGCGTGGGCCGCACTCAGACCACCCCGCAGCCATCACCCCTGCAAGCGCGATCGAGAGCGCCGAGGCCGTGATGATGTAGCCGGTGATCGTCGACTCGTACCACTCCGCTTTCGTACCGTTGAATTTGAGGAATTGCATTGGTGAACCTCGAGGTTACTTGTAGGCGATCAGGTAGAACGCGGCGGCGTTCAGCAGCACGATGAACCAGCCGAGATACCACATCGAGTCGATGGCGTAGGAAACGGCTGGCACGAGCGCCGCCAGGATGTTGAGGATGAACGCCAGCAACATCACCACCGTCTCGACGTCGGTGTAGTCCTCGATAGTGGTCTGGCCGTTCGTGACCCAGGCGGTCACGAGCGTCAGCATCGAGACGATGAACGCGTAGGTGATCTCGGTGCCGTGAGCGCTGTAGAGCGCGGCGTCCATCCCGACGTTGAACGGCTGGTTCAGCGCGATCGAGACCACACCGACCATCGAGACCGACGCGAGTACGAACAGCGGCGCGAGCACGCTGTCGATCAGGTCAATACCGTCCTCCCGGCGAACCGCGCCGGGAACCATATTCTGCGGTAGGCTAAGTGCCATACCCGGAAACGCGCAATCCGCCCTATCGAAAATCTTCGCGTTTCCTTGGTGGGACGGCCGCCAAACCTTGGTTTCCCTGATAGTCAGCAACGTTTATATCAAGGCGGGTTGCGCGCCATCCATGGCACTCAACAAACTACGCCAGCCGACCAGAACTCCGCGGGAATCACGCTCCCGAAAGACGATCTCCGTCTCGAGGGTCTGCTCGACGAGAACGGAGAACTGAAAGAGGAGTACCATGCGCATATCAGACTCGTCGACGAGAAGGAATGGACGATTACACTCGTCGACGGGATCGACGCCTAATTTCTGAACTTCATAGCCAGCCGACTTTGCTACGCTCGCGCTGCTGAGCCTCTGGTGAGTACGTCCCGCGGTAGTGCTCGAGGAACGTCTCGAGATCGTTCCATCCGCCCCAGTCGACCACCAGGAGCGGATCGACGTCGGCGGCGGCGAGCGCGGTCGCCCAGGTCCGCCGAAGATCGTGCATTCCGAGATACAGCCAGCCGTCGTCGCCGGTCGCCTGGTGAAGTTCGCGAGCGGTCCCGCTGAGCCAGCGCCGAAGTGAGCGCGTCGTCGAGATTTCGAGTAGCGGCTTCTCGCTCGAGGCGTCGCGAACGTCGGCCACGGTTCGGATCGTCGTCGCCAGATCGCGCGGAACGGGTGTCTCGCGGAATTTGTCGCCTTTCCCGTGCCACACCCGGAGTACTGTTCCGGCGTCAGTGTCGATGACGTCCTCGGGCGAGACGTCGAGAATTTCGTGCGACCGAAGCCCACAACGCGCGCCAGGGAGTAGGCGAGTCGCTGTTGGGTGTCGGTGGCGGCCTCGAGAGCTGTGCAACTTCGGTCTGGCTGAGCCAGACTTTCATGTCGTCGCGGTTGCGATGTTGCTGGAGATTCATGTCCGGGTTGCGAGTAAGGCGGACGGCAACCCGGGGTATAGTGAGTGTTTTGGTGGGATGGGCGGCCCGATCGGGCCGGCTCACGTCCGAGATGTACCGATTATCGGACGAGTATCTCGCAGCATATGGTTCCGAGACCGCGCTCTTATCTGCCATCCCGGTCGGGATCGGCCAGCGGGGCGCCTGCGACGTCTGCGGGCGGCTGTTGTACCCGAACGCGAAGGTCGAACTCCTGGTGCTTATCGACGCCGGTCACGTTTCGGTCGCGGCGACTCGGTGCAATCTGTGTTCGAATGGTGAGCTCGAGGATGGGACCGAACGGCCGTGCTGGCTCGCCCGGGGGACGCTCGCGCCGTCGGTCGATCCACACGGGCGCTTGAGATTGATCCTCTCGGGTGCGAAGGTTGTCGATCGCGAAGCATAGCCCGAAGATTCATCTTTTCCGAACCGAAAGAGAGGGTACCTCGAGCGGGTACTCTCGAGGCGGGTAATACGGCCACACGGCCGGGCCGGAGGTCCATCCGGCCCCGATTCGCGCACCTGTGAACGGTCTTCCGTTCGCGGTGTCAAAATGACTTGTAGAGACATCTCAGAAGCTTCTGGCACAATGATTCACGAAAATCGAATAATAAAACCAAACCACTAATATAGGGGGATATTTTCACCTACCGTAAAAACGTAGACTCAAAAGATCAGGTTGATCCAGCCGAATTGCCACAGAAAAAATATAGGCCGCTTGAGGATAACTAGTCTAATTTAGATATCCATATCGGCAGTGAAGGAACCAACAGTGCTTTCATCACCATCTTCCGAGACTGCAACTACCGTAAACTCAACTTCGGTCGCGCCTTCTTTAGGAACTTCAACGAGCCCAAAGAATTCAGATTGATCGTATCACCGGTACCATCGAATTCAACGTCATCTGACCGCTGTTCATCGCCAGTGGTAGTGTCGAACACGTCCTTATCGGACCGTACAATGAAACTGTCAGCGTTTCCGCTATCATCCAGCGTCATCGTAATCTCAGTGTCGTCGTAATCGACTTCCTCTGAGACCACTGCGTTCACGGGAGCGTTTCCAGTGCTACCCATATCCAGCACGAACGCTGCGATCACGGCCGCGAGAATCACCGTAATGGCGACCATAAGTACGCTCCGATGACAGGTGATACTGCCCGTTCCGATTCATTACCGATCAGCTTGCTTCTGTATTTCTTTAGATCCATGATTGATCTTCTTGTGCACCGTGCGTGAACGGTCAGAAACTTTATTGTC
>NZ_JBHTAQ010000002.1:0-72817 GCF_042663665.1 Saliphagus sp. GCM10025317 | reverse complement strand
GTCGTGGCCGACGCGTTCGACGTGGATCGCGTCGAGACCCGCGTTCCAGGCAGCGCCGACGTCGCCAGCACCGTCGCCAGCGAGGACGCCCCGGTGTCCGTTTTTCGCGACGCCCAGGTTCGTCATCACCCGTTCGACGGGCGTGGGGTCGGGCTTCCAGCCCGTCTCCGGGGTACAGCACAGCACGTCGTCGAACCAGTCGCGAATCCCGACGTGGTCGAGGACTGGATCGGCCAGGAACTGCTGGCAGTGGGTGACGAGGCCGACCGGCGTCTCGAGGTCGCCGACGAAGGCGGCGTCCTCGTGGAGGTACGTCTGTTCGGCGCGGACGAGCGGATCCTCCTCGGCGTGGAAGGCGTCCCAGAACGCCGACGGCTCGATGCCCCAGGCCCTGAGCGGGCGTCGCGGGAGCCGGTGAGGCCGTTCCAGAGGATGTCGGCCTCCCGGTCGGTGAACTCCCGGCTGAGTCGGTCACCGACGCGGTCGAACACCTCGCGGGTGTAGGACCACTCGACGTCGACCAGGGTTCCGTCGAGATCGAGGAGCCAGAAGTCGTACTCCGAGACCATGTGGAGCTACCAGTAGTCGTCCCGCTTAAGTGTGTGTCGCCGCGAGCGCCGTCGCTCTCGGTTCGCCGATTTCCCACGTTATTCGTGTCGCCCGTCACACGTCCTTCACGTCGCCCGTCACACGTCACTTCCTCATGAGCGCAGAACTCACCGGCGCGGTGTCTCGAGCCTGACCTCCTCGTCTCGACGCCGGCACAGGAAGGACAGACGAACCGGTAGTGGATGGACCGTCCGGACGTCGTCACGTGCCAGCCCGCGTCGTCGCCGTCGTAGCCGCACTCTCGGCACCGGGCGCTGGTTCGATCGAGTCGCTGGCGCAGCCTTTCGAACGGAGACCGACTTCGCTGTATAGACATGTGTTAACATACAACTCGAGGTCGTATAATTGTCCGCATCAGTCACGAACGAAGAATGTTCACCACCACGACAGGGACTGGCGTTTTATGACCGGCCCGAAACTAGAGTGAACATGGACGACACCGACGGACGAGACGGGGAGGGCGACGTCGATCGAGCCGTGAAGGCGAGGGCGGTCGACGAGGCACCGATCGGCGTCTCGCTCTCCGATCCGTCACGCGAGGACAACCCGCTGGTGTACATCAATCCGGCCTTCAAGCGACTCACCGGCTACGACGACGAGGCGGTTCTCGGACGAAACTGTCGATTCCTCCAGGGGCCGGACTCGAGCCCCGAAGTCGTCGCGGAAATGCGGGCCGCTATCGAGGACGAACGGCCGACGACAGTCGAACTCCGGAACTACCGAGATGACGGCACCGAGTTCTGGAACGAGGTGACGATCGCTCCCGTTCGCGACGAGACGGGAACCGTCACGCACTACGTCGGCTTCCAGAACGACGTCACGGCCAGAAAGGCAGCCGAGTTTGCCCTCGAGGAACGAACCGAGGAACTCGAGTATATCCTCGAGCGCGTCGAGGGATTGATCCAGGACGTGACCAGCGTCGTCGCTGGATCGACCTCCCGGAGCGACCTCGAGACCACAGTGTGTAGCCGAATCGCCGAGGAAGCCGCCTACGAGGGCGCCTGGATCGGCGAACGCAATCCCGCAACAGACACGCTCGAGGTGCGAGCGAGCGTCGGCGTCGACCCTGACGATTTGTCGATTGACGCCGATCACCCCGCGACGACCAGCCTCGCCTCGGAGTCCGTCGTCGTCGACACGGTCGAGGGGTGGACTCACGCCTCCTTCCCGCTCGTCTACAACGGCGTCGAGTACGGGACGCTGACGGTCTGCAGCGACGACTCACACGAGGTCGACGACCGCGAGACGATCATCCTCTCGGCGCTCGCACGGGCGGTCGCCAGCGGGATCAACGCTCGCGAGACCAGTCGCATGCTCGCGACCGACGCCGTCGTCGCCGTCGAACTCGAGATGACCGACCGCGACCTCCCACCAGTTGGGGTCAGCGCCGAGACGGGCGGTCGCCTCGAGTACCGCCGGTCGGTTCACGGTTCGGGTGACGACACGGCGTCGCTGTTTACGGTCACGAACGCTGGTGCCGAGGAGCTGGCCGCGGTCGCCGAGGGTCTCGAGGGAGTCGACCTCGCAGTTCTCGTCGAGCGGGCGGACCGCATGTTAATCGAACTCGACGCCGAGAACGACCTCGTCGAGTGGCTCTCCGAACGCGGCATTCTCGTCCAGTCGATCGAGGCCGAGGACGGCCGTGCCCGCGTGACCCTCGAGATTCCGCACTCGACGAACGTCCGCAGCGTCGTCGAGTCGGTTCAGGCACGGTACGACGGAACGGACGTCATCTCCTTTCGCCAGCACGAACGTGGCGACGAGACGCGCGAGGAGTTTGCCGCCAGACTCGAGGACGAACTCACCGAGCGCCAGTTCGCCTCTCTGCAACGGGCGTACCTCGGCGGCTACTTCGAGTGGCCCCGTCCGACCACTGGCGAGGAACTCGCCAGTTCGATGGACGTCTCGCGACCGACGTTCCACGAACACCTGCGGAATGCTGAAGCGAAACTCTGTCAGGCGTTTTTCGAAGGCAAGTGAGGCGAACGTTCGTCGAAGGCGAGCGAGGCGAAGAAAGATCACCCTATACTCGCTTACTGCGCCGTAGTCGGCCCTTAGGGTCGAAAATCGAGTAGGACAGTCACCAGCGTTTATATACTCGTTTGTGGTGGCAAGGCACACATGCTCGAGATTCCACTCCAGATCGGTGGCGGCGGCTTCCTGTACTGGGCGATCATCTTCTTCGTCCTGGCGATTATCGCCGCGGCGGTCGGGTCTCGCGGCGTCGCCGGGGTGAGTATGGAGATCGCACGGATCTTCGTGTTGATCTTCATCATCCTCGCGGTCGTCGCCCTGTTACTGTAGCCGCCCTCGAATGTCGGTACGGAGAAACCGAGACTCGAGGCCGGAAACCAGAAAGAAGAGGCTGGAGAGAGGAGACCGGAAATCAGAGAGAAAATCAGAGAAGCGACGCCAGTGTACGGACTCGCCACCGGCCGAGTCCGTCGTCTTCTTCGCGACGTAAGTGGATCCGGTTACGTGCCTGTGGGAACGCCTAACAGGCTTCACCACGAATATAACGAACAGGGTTTACCATGACAGAACTCGGCGGTTTTCACGACAGGGTTGCTCGCATCGATCTCTCCTCGGGGTCGGTCGACTACGAGCCGATCGACGACGAGGACGCCAGGAAGTACATCGGGGCTCGCGGCCTCGGCGTGAAGTACGTCTTCGAGAACGGCCCGGACGTCGACCCGGAGGGACCCGAGAACCTGCTCGCGTTCATGAACGGTCCGCTCACTGGCTCGCAGGTCCCGATGTCCGGTCGAATCGCGGTCTGTACCAAATCGCCGCTGACCGGGACCGTCACCGACAGCCACCACGGCGGCTGGTCCGGCGCGCGGCTCAAGTGGGCCGGCTTCGACGGCCTGCTGTTCGAAGGCAAGGCCGACGAACCCGTCTACGCCGTCGTCGAGGACGGCGAGGTCGAACTCCGTGACGCCTCTCACCTCTGGGGAAGCGGCGTCCACGAGACGCGCGACCAGCTCGAGGAGGAAGTAGACGGCTCCTACGGGAAGAACCTCTCGTTGATGGCCATCGGGACGGGCGGCGAGAACGGCGTGAAGTACGCCTGCATCATGAACGAGGACGACCGAGCCTCCGGTCGGGGCGGTACCGGTTGCGTGATGGGGTCGAAGAACCTCAAGGCGGTCGTCGTCAAGTCGACGACGAAGATGCCCAAGCCCGCAGACCAGGAGACGTTCAGGGAGGGCCACCAGCAGGCGATGAAGGCGATCCAGGAGTCGGACGTCACCGCGCCCAACGAGGGCGGCCTCTCGATGTACGGGACGAACGTCCTGATGAACATCGGCGAGGAGATGGACGGCCTCCCGACGAAGAACGCTCAGTACACCTCGACCGAGAGCATGCGCGAGGCCGAGGGCGCCGACATCGACGCCGAGCGCGTCTCCGGGGAGAATGTTCGCGAGAACATCCTCGTCGACGAACCGACCTGTCACTCCTGTCCGGTCGCCTGCAAGAAGGAAGTCGAGGTGCAGACGATGCACAAGGGCGAGGAGATGAACGTCCGGACGGAGTCCTACGAGTACGAGTCGGCCTACGCGCTCGGCCCGAACTCGGGGCACACCGACCGCGACGCCGTCGCCCTCATGATCGAGCGCTGTAACGACGTGGGCGTCGACACCATCGAAACGGGGAACATGATGGCGATGGCCATGGAGATGTCCGAGCAAGGCAAACTCGAGGAGGGCGACCTCGAGTGGGGCGACTACGAGACGATGATCGACATGATCGACCGAATCGGCCGCCGCGAGGACGACCTCGCCGACCTGCTCGCGGAGGGGCCGCGCCGGGTCGCCGACCGCAAGGACGCCCAGGACAACTCGCTCGCGGTCAAGGGCCAGACCATCGCCGCCTACGACCCGCGCTGTATGAAGGGGATGGGCATCGGCTACGCCACCTCGAACCGGGGCGCGTGTCACCTGCGCGGGTACACGCCCGCCGCCGAAATTCTCGGCATTCCCGAGAAGGTCGATCCTTACGAGTGGGAGGGCAAGGGCGAGCTGACCGCCGCCTTCCAGGACCTCCACGCCATCTCCGACAGCTTCGACATCTGCAAGTTCAACGCTTTCGCGGAGGGCATCGAGGAGTACGTCGACCAGTACAACGGCATGACCGGCCTCGACGTGAGCGAAGACGAACTCATGGAAGCCGGCGAGCGCATCTACAACCTCGAGCGCTACTACAACAACCTCGCCGGCTTCGACGGCTCGGACGACTCCCTGCCGGCGCGCTTCCTCGAGGACGGCATCCGCGGCCAGGGCGCCAGCGAGGGTGAGTACTGCGAGCTCGATGAGATGAAAGAAGAGTACTACGAGCACCGCGGCTGGGTCGACGGCGTCGTTCCCGACGAGAAACTCGACGAACTGGGCATCGACATGGGCCCCGGTACCGGCGTCTCGCTCGGCGACTCGCCGGCTCCGGCGGACGACTGATTGCCAGGCCGACTCGTTTCCGATCACCGGCCATTTTTCGACGCGAATCGACCCACTCGAGCGGCGTTCAGCCGGCTCGCTGACTCCATCTGCGCCTCGAGACTCGGCTAAAACCCGCTAGCAGATCGGCTCGCTCTCGCCGTACACCGCCAGCACCACGGCCGTCGCGTAGCCGTCCGGTTCCCCCCGAACCGTCTCGATTCGCGTCTCGGGTTCGTCGAACACCCACTCGCGCAGGGTCTGTCCGCCCGCCAGGCCCTCGAGCACCCGGGACTCGACGGTGGCCGGATCGGCCTCGCCCGCGTTCTCGTAGAACAGGCCGGGACCGTTCCCCGAATCGGACTGGGCCCAGGCGAGCGCGGAACTGGCGCGTCCTTCGCCGCGAACGGTCGCGCGGGCCTGTACCACGGTGAGTCGTTCCCCGGCGGGGCCGAGGTCGGGCGCCGTGCCGACCGCTTCGACGTCGGCAGCTGCGGGAATCACCGACGAGACCGTCACGAGGTTGTAGTTTTCGACGCCAGCGTCGGCCAGGGCGGCGTCGTAGGAGGCCATCTCCGTCGAGGCGGTCGCCGATCCCCAGGCGACGCGGATCGTGCTCATGAGCGGGAGTCGGGGACCGACGGCGTAAGGGCTTGCGATTTCGCTGTCGTCGTGCCGGTACGTAAATTGCGGGGAGTGTGTCGCTCGAAGGCGTAGCTCAGTCGAAGAAGTAGTTCGCCGACGTGACGACTTCCCGATCACCGGCCTCGATCTTCTCGAGGGCGGCCTCGAAGTCCGACTGCCCGACGGTCGTCCGGTCGTCGCGGATGGCGAACATCCCGGCTTCGGTCGTGACGGATTCGATTTCCGCGCCCGTGAAGCCGACCGTCTGTTCGGCGAGGTCCTCGAAGTCGACCTCGTCGTCGACGTTCATGGCTCGCGTGTGAATCTCGAAGATCTGCTGTCGTCCCTCGCCGTCTGGTTCTGGAACCTCGATGAGGCGATCGAACCGACCTGGACGGAGGATCGCGTCGTCGAGCATGTCGAAACGGTTCGTGGCGGCGATGATGCGGATGTCACCGCGCTCGTCGAACCCGTCCATCTCGCTCAGGAGCTGCATCATCGTTCGCTGGACCTCGGCGTCGCCGGAGGTCTTCGACTCGGTACGCGTAGCGGCGATGGCATCGATCTCGTCGATGAAGATAACGGCAGGTTCGCGCTCGCGGGCCATCTCGAAGAGGTCCCGAACCAGTCGGGAGCCCTCGCCGATGAACTTGCGGACGAGTTCGGAGCCGGCCATCTTGATGAAGGTCGCGTCGGTCTGGGTGGCGACGGCTTTGGCGAGCATCGTCTTCCCGTGCCCGGCGGCCCGTAGAGCAGGACGCCGGCCGGTGGTTCGATCCCCACGTTCTCGAAGAGTTCGGGCTGGGCGAGCGGTTGCTCGACGGCCTCCTGACTTCGCGAACCTGGTCGTCGATCCCCCGATGTCCTCGTAGCTGACGTCGGGTTTTTCCGTAATCTCCATCGTCTGCGCACGGGCGTCCGTCTCCGCCGAGAGGATCCGCTGGATACCAAAGGAATCGTTGACGGCGACGCGGTCCCCGTACTCGAGTTCCTCGGCGAAGTCGGGGCCGATTTCGGTGAGTACCTCCTGGTTGTTCCCGTGTTGCTTGACGATCACCTCGTCGCCCAGGTGGTCTTCGACGGTCGCGAGGTACAGCGACGAACTCTTGAGGACCTCGTTTTCGCGTTTGGTGCGGTCGACCTGTTCTTTGAGTCGCGTTCGCCGGTCGCGGGCGGCGTCGAGTTGCTCTGACAGCTGCTCGCTGGCCGCTGTCAGCTGCAGAAAGTGGTCGTGGAGCGCTTCGAGTCGTTCTTCGTCCGGGAGATCGGGATCGATCTCCCGACTCGTGTGTCGGGGAGCGAGGGACTTCGAGACATCCTGACGACCGAGCATAACTGCCGACGGTACATCTGCCTTTGGGTCCCGGTGAGGATATCGACGCGGCCCCGGTTCGCCGGCGAACGTCCACGGCTCGGGCCCGGCACCCGTCGGCCGTCTGTCGCTGCCCGCGCCATTTAAGCGGCCGGGGTTCCCTTTCCCGGTATGGCCACGGGTCTGCTCACGGACGAACGAGCCGATCAGATCGTCACCACCTGTCGAACCGCCGTCGGCGACAGCCTCCGGTCGGTGACGTACTTCACCCGGGACGACTTCGAACAGCTGTACCTCCGCGACGACCTCGAGCGCGACGCCGACCTCACGAGCTTCATCGGTCACGAGTGGCGCGGCTTCAAGACCGCCCAGACCGCCTACGAGGGCTCCGAACTGGGCGACTACGAGTACACCATCCGCGTATTCGAAAACGGCTTTCTCATCCGCGTGACGACCGATCGGGAGGGCGTCTTCGCGACGACCGACGGGCTGACGGTCAAGGACTTCGAAGAAGTCGCAACCGGTCTCGAGTCGTTCTTAGGCGAGCGCAACCGCGAGTAAGCGCCGTTAACACGCTTCCGACCGCTCGTCGTCGTCGCCTGACTCGCCCGGTCCGTCGGGGAGCCGATCGGTAATCCCGAGCCGAGTTCCCCGTCGGTGCCGAGCAGTCGAGCGAACCGTCGTTTCTCCGCAGCGTACTTATCGAGTGCCATGCTTCCGACGAACGGTCGACCCACGTGTAGTTATGCACGACATTAACGCTGTTTCCCACCGTTGTTTACGGCGAAACGGACGGGAACCGATCGAACGCCAGTAAAATGGTTAGAAAAATGATGGGACGATTCTATTGAACCCTGACATCGCAAGCCCAGGCCGTGCCGCTGTCGTAACACCCATTTTCGCACCCACCCTTCGCCCACGTATGACGAAGCTACCGACGGCCGTCGCTGACACACTCGAGGCGCACGAGGCGTTTTCGCCGCTCGACGACGCGACGTACGCGCTCGAGACCACGGTCTTCGAGGCGCGCGTGAGCGTGACCGCCGCCGAGGGGCGGCGAGACGGCTCGTTTACCGTCGTCGTCCGATTGCCGACGCTCGACGCGGCGACCGCCGACCGCGTTGCCCCGGTGGTCGAAGACGGCTGGTTCGAGACGTTCGAGCGTCGACTCGCGGACGTGTTCACGGTCGCCGAAACCGGCACGCACGACGCGCCGCGAATCGACCGCGACGAGGGCGTCGTGACGGTCACCCTCGAGTACGTCGCCTGGGACGCCAGGAGGGGGTCGACGACGCCAAGGCGCTGATCGAATACGTCGAGGGAACCTACGCGCAGGGCATCATTCCGGGGTACGAGTACGAAGGGCCCGCAGCGACGCTGGTCGAGAACGCCCAGACCGCGGGAGAGCGGGCTGCCGAAGGCGCTGCTGGCGACCATGGCGACGAGTACGACAGCCCGTTTTAATCACGCTTACTTGCCTCGACTCACGCTGAACGGATGCGTCCGCATTAGTGGTAGTGGCTCGAGACGTACTGCCCCATCTCTCGTTCCTACGAACTCGAGCGATAGATTCCTCCGGCGCGTTTGATCCGGTCCACTCGAGCGACGGACCTGCCGCGCAGTACGCAATCTCGCAAACGTCGTTTCAGTCCATCGCGATGTAGGTCTTCGTATCCGAAACCCCATCGAGACTCTGGATATCGCCCGAAGCCGCCTTCAGGACGCCGTACACCTCGTCGGCGTCGACCTCGGCGATGATGTCGTAATTTCCGGCGACGATGTGGGCGTCCGAAACGCTCGAGGTCGCGGATGCCCGCCAGGAGCCCTTCGGATTTGCCGGCAGCGGTCTTCACCATGATGAACGCGTGAACCATTACTTTGTGGTACTCCTTGGCACGACTAAAGTGTTTGCCCGGCCACGGACGCCGACGTCTCGAGAACCCGTCGAAACTTTCGTATCAAAAGTCCCGCGGTGGTTACAACGAGAGGTCGAAGCAGTAACTGGCAAAAACCTGGAGCCCGAAGTGAGTGTATGGCACGAACCATCACGGTAACTGGCATGAGCTGTGGCGGCTGCGAGGACACGGTCGAATCGGCGCTCGAGGACGTCGACGGCGTCGTCGAGGCGTCGGCGGACAACGAATCGGACGCCGTCACCGTCGAGGGTGACGCCAACGTCGACACGCTCGTCGAAGCGATCCAGAACGCGGGCTACGACGCCTCCGCCTGAAATCGGCCCACTCGCGAACGCCCGCTCGTTCTACACGTTTTACCGGTCGATCGGATCGTCGATCCAGTTGTAACAGCGAAAGTGCTCCGGCCGCTTTTCGCTCGTGAGCATCTCGAGGGGGATGAACCCCTCGCCGCCGCGAGCCCCCGCCTCGCGCTCGTCGGGATCGTCGGAGAAGGTCATGAGCTTCGCCTTCACCGAAAACGTGACCTCGAGCGTGCCCGTGTGGTTTTCGTCGGGGTCGAACCGCATCGAGACGTCGCCGGCGCCGACGCCGAAGATGGCCCGATCGGTCGGCGTCGAGACGCCCACGTCGTGACTGGCGAGTCCGCTCGAGAGGCCCTCGAGCCACGCGCGCATCGACTCGCGGTCGAGCGGTTGCTCGAGGTCGAACCCGCCGTCTGCGTCCATCGACCCCGATTCGAACGCGAAGTCGGGGTAGGCGAGTTTCTCGTCGGGGAGGACGTGAGAACTCGTTTCCGGGTCCGGCGGGGTTTCGGGGACGCCCAGTTCGTCGCTGATCGCCGACCGGACGGTCGCTTCGGCGTTCGACGGGTCCACTGGTGTCGCATCGCACACTTCTTCCGTTTCGTCGTCCGTTTCCGCCGAGGAGTCGCCGTCCATTCTCTCGTCGCTATCTCGAGTCATGGTCCATAGTCCTCCTGGTCGCTCGCTCGAGCGACACGCTCTGCGAAGTGGCACTTCGAAACTGTCCCCTCGAGGTCGACCACGTTGGGGACGTCCGTTCGGCACTGGTCCTCGGCGATTGGACATCGCGTGTGGAAGACGCACCCGCTCGGCGGATCCACTGGACTCGGGATGTCACCCTCGAGAATGGTCGCGTCGAGCACCGACGTGGTGGGATCGAGATCAGGAATCGACGCGAGCAATGCCTCCGTGTAGGGGTGACCGGGCGACGTGAACAGTCGCTCTGCCTCGCCGACCTCCATCAACTCGCCGAGGTACATAACCGCGATACGATCGGCGATGTGCTTGACGACGCTCAGGTCGTGGCTGATGAGGACGTAGGTGAGATCGAGTTCCCGCTGGAGGCGCAACAGGAGGTTGATAATGCTCCCTTTCACCGAGGCGTCGAGCGCCGACACTGGTTCGTCGAGGATGAGCACCGTGGCTCCGTCGCAATCGCCCTGGCAATCGCGACTCGCTGGGCTTGACCACCTGAAAGTTCGTGGGCGTATCGATCGACGTAGCGCGCTGAGAGGTTTACCTGTTCAAGCAACTCGGTGATACGGTCCTTTCGTTCGACCCGCGACCAACCCTGCGTCTTTAGCGGTTCGGCGATCGCCTGCGCGACCGTCATTCGCGGATCGATGCTCGATTTGGCGTTCTGGAAGATGACTCCGAAGTCCGCGAGCAGTTGGTTCGAGCGACCGCTGACGGATCGAACGGCCCGACCATCGATTCGGACGTCACCTGCCGTCGGCGTGTGAAGTCCCGTAACGAGGTTCGCGAGCGTCGACTTCCCGCTCCCGCTCTCGCCGACGATGCCGAGCGTCTCGCCTTCGTACACGTTCAGTGAGACGCCCGAGACGGCGGTGATCGTCGTCCGAGTGCCGAACAGGCGATCGATCAGGGAGTCTTCGAGGGCGAACTCCTTCGTGACGTTCTCGAGTTCGACGACCGTGGTCGCATCACGTTCGTGTTCGCGTTCCTCCGCCGATTCGACTGGCGTGCTCATCGTTCTCCCTCCGTGTCGAGGGTTGAGGCCAGCGAGAGATCGTCGTTCACCCGACGAATTTCACAGCACTTCGCTCGGTGGTTCTCGCCGCAGTCTACCGTCGGCATCGGTCCCGACCGACACGCCTCGCGAGCGTAGTCACACCGCGACGCGAACGGACACCCCGTGACGTCGCCGAGTTGATCCGGAACCTGCCCCTCGATCGTCTCTAACTGCTCCTTCCGCGCGGTTTCCTGGGGCATGCACTCGAGCAACGCCTGTGTGTAGGGATGTTTCGGTTCTTGCAGGATCTCTTCGACCGGTCCGCTCTCCATGACCTCGCCGCCGTACATCACGATCACGCGGTCACAGATATCGGCGACGACGCCAAGGTCGTGGGTGATCATGACGACAGACATATCGCGTTCGTCTCTGAGCCTGGCGATGATTCGAAGGATCTGCGCCTGAATCGTGACGTCGAGGGCCGTCGTCGGTTCGTCGGCGATCAGGAGGTCAGGCTCACTCGCGAGTGCGATCGCGAGCATCGCTCGCTGGCGCATCCCGCCGGAGAACTCGTGGGGGTAGGCGTCGAGTCGTTCGGTCGGGTTCGGAATGCCGACCTCTTCCATCAGATCGACGACTCGCCCACGCTTTTCTCGCCAGTCGGAGCGGTCGTGCAAGAGGGGAACGCGTAGGTACTCTCGAAGCTTTTGTGACGTCGGATCGTCGTGGATCTTCAGCGATTCGACGATCTGTTCGCCGACCGTAAAGACCGGGTTGAGCGTCGTCATCGGATCTTGAAACACCATCGAGAGACCGTCGCCGCGGATCCGGCGGATCTCGCGGTCGTTTGCCGTCGTCAACTCGGTGTCCCTGAACCGTATTGATCCATCGGCGATTCGTCCGGGGTCTTCGAGTCGCATCGTCGAAAGCGCGGTGACGGATTTCCCGCTTCCGCTCTCGCCGACGATGCCAAGAATCTCTCCCCTGTCGACGTCGAAACTCACGCCGTTGACGGCGTGAACGGTTCCTTCGTACGTATCGAAACAGGTGTGTAAATTTTCGACCGAGAGCAGTGGTTCTGTCATGCTTAGAATCCCTCGTTCTGTACCGTATCCGTTTCCCGGGGATCGAGGACGTCGCGAAGCCCGTCACCGAGCAAGTTGAATCCGAGAACCGCGAGCATGATCGCCAGGCCGGGGAAGTTCACGACCCACCAGGCGTCCTGCAGGTAGTTTCGTCCTTCGGATATCATCGTTCCCCACTCTGGCGTCGGCGGCTGAGCGCCGAGACCCAGGAACGATAGTCCGGCGGTCCCGAGGATCACGCCGGCCATGTCGATCGTCGCGAGGACGACTACCGGGCCGATGACGTTCGGCACGATGTGGCGACCGACGATCCTGAGGCGACCGACACCCATCAACTGGCTGGCCTTGACGAACTCCTGTTCTTTGACCGAGAGTACGCTCCCGCGTATCACGCGAGCGTATCTGGTCCAGCCGACGACGGCGAGCGCGATCATGATGTTCGTCAGACTGGGCCCGAGGATGCCGGCGATGACGAGCGCGAGCAAGAGCCCGGGGAAGGCCAGCAGGACGTCGACGAACCGCATCAGCGCTTCGTCTACGTAGCCGCCGGCGTACCCCGCCGTCACTCCCACCGCCGTGCCGATCGCCAGCGAGATACCGACGACGGCAAGCCCGATTCGCAGTGAGATGCGAGCGCCGTATAGCAATCGCGTCAGGATGTCACGGCCAAGCTGGTCAGTCCCCAGCGGGTGGTCGACCGATGGGGACTCGAGGCGGTTCTCGAGGTCCTGTTCGGCCGTACGGAGTCAGAAACGGGGCGAGCAGGGCGCTGAAGAGGATAACCGAACGATCACCAGCCCGACGACGTTCAGCGTGTTCGACCGAAACTGTCGCATCTTTCGTGAGTCGTACAGCGATCGAATCCGCTCGCGCCGGGTCGGTCCCTCGAGCGACGTTTGTTCATCGAGATTAGCGTCGGTCATTTGGATGCACCTTCGAACGAAATGCGCGGGTCGACGTACCGGTAGGTGACGTCGACGAGGAGGTTCGTTACGACGAAGAAGACAGCGATCACGAGGACGAGCCCCTGGACGATCGGATAGTCACGAGCGAAGATCGAGTCGATTAACAGCCGACCGAGTCCGGGTCGCTGAAAGACCATTTCGATGATGACCGCTCCGTTCAGGAGGTAGCCGAACTGGAGGCCCACGATCGTGATCACAGGAATGAGCGCATTGCGCAGGGCGTGTTTGTAGACCACGATGCGCTCGCGCAATCCCTTCGATCGCGCCGTGCGGATGTACTCCTCGTCGAGCACCTCGAGCATGGACGACCGGAGCAGGCGGGTGACGATCGCCGCCATGCCAGTACCGAGCGTGATCGCCGGCAAGACGAGTTGATCGGCCGTGCCGTACCCGGACGTTGGTAACACCCCCAACTGAATCGCGAAGACGAGCATGAGCAGGTAACCCAGCCAGAAATTCGGCATCGATAGTCCGAGAAGCGCGGCAAGCTGGCTCCCGTAGTCGAGTCGGCCACCCTTGTGAACGGCGCTGACGACGCCCGTCGGGACGGCGATAAGAAGGGCAACGAACAGTCCGGCGAGAGCCAGTTCGAACGTCGGCCAGAGGTTTTCGAGAATCAACTGGACGACGGAGGCGTCGTTGTGGTAGGACTGTCCGAGGTTCCCCTGCAGGATGTCCGCGACCCAGTCTCCGTACTGAACAAGTATCGGGTCGTTCAGCCCCTGTTCTATTCGAAACTGCTCGATCGCTGCATCCGGGGGCGTCCGTCCACCCATCTGCTGGCGGAGAATCGTCTCCGCGGGATCTCCCGGCGTGAAAAACACCATGAGGAAGGTCAGGACTGACACTCCGAAGAGGACGAACAAGGACGTTATTGACCGTCTGAGGATGAATTTCCACATCGTATATCTATTCTGGAAGAGACTCGTGAACTACTCCCAATGCTCGAGTTCCGTCCAGCGCGAAAACTGAGGAATCGCACCCAATTCGGCGCCGTCGATATTCGCGTGGGCCGCTGCGATGAACTCGCTGTAGTAGAGCGGAATCGTCACGGCCTGGTCGGCGATGTGCTGCTGGGCCTCCTTGTAGGCCGACGCCTTCTCCTCCTCATCGCCCGTCTGGAATCCCTGTTCGATCAGTTCATCGACCTCTCCACCGAGGTTGTGAAGCCCCGTCCCCTCCTCCCCGTAGAGGCGCTGGTTGACGTCGCCCTCCGAGTGGAATCCCTCGTAGATGATGTAGTCAGCGTCGCCGCTGTTCGATCCGCTCTCTTTCAGGATGAGATGGGCCTCTCCGTCTCGTTCGGCTTCCGAAAAGGCGGCCCGCTCGAGGACCTGAATCTCTGAGTCGACGCCGATCCCGTCGAGCGCTCCCTGGACGACCTGAGCGATTTCGCGACCGTCGACCATGTCGTTCGCCACGAGGATCGACAGTTCCTCGCCGTCGTAACTCGAATCCGAAACGAGGTCGGCAGCGCGGTCGTCGTCTTTCTCGTACCCGTCGATGTCGTCGTGGGCGGACCAGTAAATGACCGGTGAGATCGGGCCGCGGGCGGGTTGGCCGACTTCCTCGAGGATCGTCTCGACGATCGTCTCCTGTGAGACGGCGTGGTTCAGCGCGCGACGGAGGTCCGCATCGTCGGTCGGCGACTTGTAGAGGTTGATGCCGACGTACCCGGCACCGGGGCGGTTCTGGCGCTCGAGATAGAGCGAGTCGTCGTCCTCAATCGACGAGACTCGCGTGCGGGGCGGCGCGAGCGCGAGGTCGATCTCGCGATTTTCCAGCGCGAGCGTTCGGGTGTTGGGATCCTCGATCACGCGGAACGTGAGTTCCTCGAGGATCGGTTCGTCGTTCCAGTAGTCCTCGAAGGCCGTTGTCCTGACCTCCTGCTGTTTCTCGATCTCGTCGACCTGGAATGGTCCGGTGCCGATAACGGTGCCGGACTCGTGATCTCGATCGGGGTGCTGTATCGCGACCAAGTTGTGTGCGATCGTCCCCGGGAACGTCGGGAACGGGTCCGTCGTCGTGAACTCGACCGTGTAGTCGTCGAGCGCCACGATGTCACCCGACTCGACGTGGATCCACCCCGGGGCCCACGCCCACTCCTCGAGGACAGCCTCGAACGAGAAGACGACGTCGTCGGCGGTCATTTCCTCGCCGTTGTGGAACGTGACGCCTTCGCGGAGTGAGAACTCCCACACTGTGTCTTCAACCTGTTCCCAGTCGGTCGCGAGCCACGGTTCCAGTTCCATGTCCGCCGAGACCCAGACCAGTGGTTCGAGAATGTTCGTCCAGTAGGGGATTACTCCGCCATAGTGGTTCCAGTCGTCTCGCGTCGGATCGTCGTTCAGTGCGATCGTCGCGCCCGGAAGTTGCTCCTGTTCATTCCGATCCTGGTCGTTCGGGTTGCCATTCCCGTTTCCGTTACCGTCATCCGAATCGCCACCAAGACATCCGGCTAAGGAGACAATACCAGCGCCACCCAGAGCCTTTAGTACTGTCCGTCTATCGTTCAATTGCATATTGCGTGTCATGTTCTAACACTCTCGGAATCGATACCATCCATCTGGCCCCTCCAAACATAAGTCTTGTATGTCCGCACGGCTGGTTATTTATATAGTCTCGTGTTTTAGAGGGAGTTGAGATTTAATATATAATCTGAATTTTTAAATTGAGGCAATATCAATGCAAGATTACTGGTTACGGTTTACTTACCAGGGCATATATTACATTTAGCATAACTCCAATAAGTTCGAATAATGAAAATCAAACGATCTATGTTCGCGTCTCCATCCACCGTGACTGCCTGGTCTGCTGACGACGGATTAGGTGAATACAATCACGATATCCGCCGAAAAGTTCATTCGGTGTACGCTTCCCAACTCCCTGGCGTTCCCGATCAGGTTAAGATCAACAGGAACGATGGCTCCGAAGTAAATTATATAATGGTCGGTTAGAAATTTCTTTAGTATGAGAAACTTCGATGAGACGGACCTCGAGATTCTTCGCCTACTGGCCGAAGACGGTCGACGCCCATTTAACGAAGTCGCAAACGCGGTTGACCCCTCGGCTCCCGCTGTTTCCGACCGGGTCAGCAAGCTTGAGGAACAAGGGATCATTCGCCAGTTTACCATCGACATCGACCGCTCACAGCTACGGCGAAGCCTCCCGATTCTCGTCACTCTTTCCGTTCGTCCGGAATGCTTTGACATCATCAAACAGCAGTTGGTGACGGTCCCCGAGGTGGAACACATCTACTCGACGATCAGTTCCGACTTCGTCTTTTACGCGAACGCGCCGGAGAACAACCCACGAGAGTGGATCGTCACACAGTTCGATCAGTCGATGATCCTCGAGTACGAAGTGACGCTGCTGACGGAAACCGACCGCTCGTTCACGCTTAGCGGGACCGAGTTCGCCC
This sequence comes from Saliphagus sp. GCM10025317, assembly GCF_042663665.1. Taxonomy (NCBI): domain Archaea; kingdom Methanobacteriati; phylum Methanobacteriota; class Halobacteria; order Halobacteriales; family Natrialbaceae; genus Saliphagus; species Saliphagus sp. GCM10025317. The sequence goes on along the minus strand of NZ_JBHTAQ010000002.1, from coordinate 56,457 downwards.
TCTCCTGTACCGAGTGCGGCAACACCGTCACCAGCGAGGGCGTCGTAACGCGGGTCGATGGTGAGCTGAAACAGTTCTGCTGTACCTCCTGCGAGAATCACTTTACTGAACGCCGCGACCGATTACGCCCGCAATCCGAATCCTGAGACGGACCTGTTCGTAACGACTCGTTCACCGCGTCGCGAGCGACGGTAACTGAAGTATTACGCTGTCTCGTGTTCCGTCATAACAAGATTAATGCTCGGTAGCCGCTCTCGTTACCTACGATGGGTACCAAAAGTAATTTGTCTATTTCGCCTACGATTCTAAAGTACTATCTCTACAAATCGACAAAAGCTGTCGAGTTCTACCGCCCCATCATGTACCTCTACTTTCTCTCACAGGGGCTCTCGTTTACGCAGGTCGTCATCCTCGAGGCCGCGTACAACCTAACCACCCTATTAGGCGAGGTGCCGACAGGGTACGTGAGCGACCGCTTCGGCCGGCGGCCGTCATTGTTGATCGGTTCAGTGCTCATCACGACCACGCTGATCGCCATCGGATTCGCGAACTCATTTCGCGAATTACTGGTTTTGTTCGTTACCTGGTCGATGGGATACAATTTCCGCTCGGGCAGCGAAGACGCCTGGCTGTACGACAGCCTGACAGACCTGGATCGAAGCGATCACTTCCCTCACGTTCGTGGTCGCGGCGAAGCGCTCGCGCTCGCCATCGGTGCCGGCGCGTCGGTCATCGGGGGCTACGTCGGCGGAATCGATCTCGCCTATCCGTTCTTTCTCGCCGCGGGAGTGATGGCCGTCGGCGTCGGGGTCGTGTATACGATGCCCGAACCGAGGAGCTATCGGCGCGCTACCACTGATCGGCTACGGTTTCGGGAATCGGTGAACGTGATCAAACGGACCCTCGGAACCAGGCGGATCAGAGCGTTCGTCCTGTACTACTTCGTCCTGTTTGCGGCGGTCCTCTACGTCACCTCGATCTTTCTCCAGCCAGTCTTCGAAACGGCCGTCCTCGAGTTGGGAGCGTCACCGTCAGCCGTTGAGCCGCTTCTCGGCTGGTTTTACGCTATCGTGAGCCTCGTCTCTGCCGGGTTGAGCTATCACACCGGCCGGATCTACGAGTCTATCGGCGTCAAAGGCTGGTTCGCCACAGTCCCGTTTCTCGTCGGTACGGGGTTGGTAGTGCTCTGGTTCGTACCCGTGCTCGCCATTCCAGTTCTTCTGGGCGCGCGGAGCGTGGTCGAGACGTCCCGCTCGCTCGCGATTCAGCACGTCAATATACACGTCGGAACAATAGGCCGCGCCTCCGTATTGAGCGCGATGGCGATGGTTAGTTCGGTCACCGTGATCCCCTTCCAGCTTGGAAGTGGGGTCATCTCCGATTTGGCCAGCCCGCTGATCGCCCTCTCACTGGCCGGCGTCACCCTCGTAGCTGGCTCAGCGGCACTGCTCGCGCTGAGTTCGCCGCTTCGAAGCGACGACGCGGTAGCCAAAATTTCGTCGGACTAACGAGCGGCTCACGGTTCAATCCAAGCAGACTGATGAATCACCGCGCTTATCCGCACCCCGCACATCCGTGAACCGGGGTAACATTATTCACGGCTGCCGGCGTAGCCCACTCCATGCGGTTCGTCATCATCGGCGCCGGTCGGGTCGGCCTCCGCACTGCGCGCGTCTTACGTGAGGAGGGCCACGAGGTAACACTGGTCGAGTACGACGAGGCGAAGGTCCGCCGTGCGCGCGGGCAAGACTTCGAGGTCGTCCAGGGCGACGGCTCCCGCGAGGAGGTCCTCGAGGAAGCGGGGGTCCGTCGAGCCGACGCCCTCGGCGCATTGACGGGCGACCTGAACGTCAACTTCGCGGCCTGTATGATCGCCAAACACCACGGCTGTCGGACGATCATGCGCATCGACGAGGACTACCGCGAGGAGATCTACCGCAAGTATGCCGACGAGGTCGACGACGTGATCTACGGATACAATTTCCGCTCGGGCAGCGAAGACGCCTGGCTGTACGACAGCCTGACAGACCTGGATCGAAGCGATCACTTCCCTCACGTTCGTGGTCGCGGCGAAGCGCTCGCGCTCGCCATCGGTGCCGGCGCGTCGGTCATCGGGGGCTACGTCGGCGGAATCGATCTCGCCTATCCGTTCTTTCTCGCCGCGGGAGTGATGGCCGTCGGCGTCGGGGTCGTGTATACGATGCCCGAACCGAGGAGCTATCCCGAGCGGCTAGGCGCGATGGGCGCGAAGAACGCGCTTCTGGGCGGGACGATCCGGGCCATCGCGGACATCGCCCAGCACCTCCAGGTCGTCGAGTTGACGATTACCGACGAAGCCCCGGTTCGGGGGTACACGATCAGCGAACTCTCTGCCGCCAACGCAACCCTGCTCGCGTTCGGCAAGGCAGGCCACCAGCTCGCGATTCCGACCGAGGACGAGTCGCTCGAGACCGGCGACCGCCTGGTCGTCCTGGCGGATTTCGACGTGCTGAGCGACGTCAGACAGATTCTCGTGGGTGAGTCACCGGACCGGGCGGTGTCGGCCGATGGCGGAATTGTCGACCAAATCTCGGGTACAGCGAACGACGGCGAACACGACGGAGGTAACTAGTATGGTCACTGCGTTCATCATGATCAAGGCGAATACGGGCGAGGCGGATCGACTCAGGGACAGCGTCGAAGCGATCGAGGGCGTCGAATCGGCGCACATCGTCGCGGGCGACGTCGACATCATCGCGAAGGCGCGCGTCGAGACGCCCGCTGCAGTGAAGGAGATTTCGGCGACGCGGATCCAGGGCATTCAGGGCGTCGAGGACACCCAGACGTACATCGCGATGGACTGATCGACCCACTCACCGCCAGGGGATCGGTTCGACCTCGGTGATTTATACTGTTTTGTCGCGTGAAACCCGTATGCAGGAGTTCGACTTTCTCGTCATCGGATCGGGTTCGGGCCTCGACGTGGCGAACGCGGCCGTCAACCAGGGACAGTCCGTTGCCGTGGTCGAAAAGGGGCGTCTCGGCGGGACGTGTCTCAATCGTGGTTGCATCCCCTCGAAGATGTTGCTCTATCACGCCGATGTCCTCGAGACGATCGAGTCCGCCGACGAGTTCGGGATCGACGCGACCGTCGACGACGTTGACTTCGCCGGTATCGTCCGCGAAGTCAACGAAGACGTGAAAGCGGACGCCGAATCGATCCGCCGCGGTCTGCGCTCCTCGTCTGATCACGCCCTATTCGAGGCCGAAGGACGGTTCGTCAACGACAGAACGCTCGAGGTCTCCGGCGGCGAGGACGACGGCGTACAGCTCCGGGCCGACACGATCCTCATCGCGGCAGGGACTCGCCCGACAATCCCGCCAATCGAGGGCATCCAGGACGTCGAGTACCTGACCAGTACCGAGGCGCTACGCCTCGAGAGTCCACCGGAACACCTGGTGATCATTGGAGGCGGGTACGTCGCGGCCGAACTGGGGCACTTCTTCGGCACGTTCGGCAGCGACGTGACGATCGTCGGGAGGCGGCCGTCGCTCCTCCCCGAGGCCGACGACGAGGTCGCCGAGGCGTTCACCGACCGATTCGCCGACCGGTTCACCGTCTACACCGGCCACGAGGCGACCGCCGTCTCTGCTTCCGGCGGCCAGGTCACCGTCGAGGCGAAGCCCTACGAGTACGGCGATGGACTCCTCGAGGACGCTCAGCCGGTGACCGCCACCGGCGACGCGCTGTTGGTCGCCGCCGGTCGCCGCCCGAACACGGACACCCTGAACCTCGAGGAGACGGGCGTCGAGACGGATGCTCGAGGCTTCGTCGAGACCGACGAGTACCTGCGGACGGACGCCGAGGGCGTCTGGGCGCTCGGCGACATCGTCGGCGAGTACCTGCTGAAACACAGCGCGAACCACGAAGCCCAGGCGGTCGCCCGCAACCTCTTCGGGGACGAGCTCCAGCCGGTCGATTACGACGCGATGCCGTTCGCCGTCTTCACATCCCCCGAAGTCGCCGGTGTTGACGCTCACGAGGCCGACCTCCGGGACGACGGTCGAGAATACGCGACGAACACGTACCGCTACGAGAACACCGCCCGCGGCGCGGCGATGAAAGCCGAGGGGTTCGTGAAGGTGCTCATCGATCCCGAGGGAACGATCCTGGGGTGTCACATCGTGGGGCCGGACGCCTCGACGCTGATCCAGGAGGTCGTCGTCGCGATGAAGTCCGGTTCGGGGACGGTCCAGGACGTTCGGAGTGCGGTCCACGTTCACCCGGCGCTCCCCGAGGTCGTCCAGCGCGCGTTTACCGGGCAGTTCACCCGGGGTGACAGCCACGATCACGACGCCCAACCCGATCACCAGCACGATCACGGCGACGATCACCAGCACGACCCCGACCACCAGCACTGACGCCCGTATCCGCCGAGTGACAGCTCTCGAGAAGCAATCACAGAGACCGCATTTTCGAGACTCGAAGTCGCTCGAGCGTCAGTGCTCGAGTTCCTGCACGTCGTAGTCGGCGAGGAAGCGCTCGAGCCAGGCACGCTGGTCCTCGAGTCGGGGCGTCGGCTCGTCGTAGACGGGTTCGAACACGTCCGACGGGTCGGGGGCTGGCGCCTCCTCGGCCGTCTCGACGGCCGCCTCCACTTCGGCTTCGACATCCTCGCGGACCGACTCGACGACGTCGTCGTCGAGGACGCCCTGCTCGCGGAGATACGTTTCGTAGCGCTCGAGCGGGTCAGCGGTGCGCCACTCGGGGAGGTCCTCGCGGTCCTCGCGGTAGCGCGAGGGGTCGTTGTAGACGCCGGGGGCGACGTCGTTGGGGCCGTCGGGATAGTACAGCGCGGCCAGCAACTGAATTTGCCCGCGACCGACGCCGAGTTCGAACTGCCCGCCGCCGTAACACCGAATCCCGCGCTCCTCGCAGTAGGCGATCGTCTCGAGCAACGACTCGAGCGAGCCGAATCGGGAGGGCTTGACGTTCAACCACCGCGGCTCCCACGGCAATGACCCGACGTCCTCGACACTGTGAATCGGGGCGTCCCAGGAGAGCCGGTTCCGAACGTCGGGCACCTCGAGCAGCGGGCGCGTCTCCTCGGTTACACCCGGATCCTCGATCACGGCCTCCGGGAACGACTCGAGGATGCGCTCGTAGAAGTCCGGATCCGACGGGACGTCCACCTCGGTCCCCTCGTACTGCCCCTTCAGGTCGAGGATTCGGACGGCGTCGGTCGCCACCAGGTCGTCGACCACGGCGTCGGTCCACTCGGGCGTTGGATCGAGTTTAAACTCGAGGGACGGAACGGCATCGCGAAGGTGCTCGACCCGATCGGTCGACGGCGGCTCCCCGAGGCGGGTGCTCGCGACGAAGCGGAGCGGTTTCGGTTCGCGGTCGAGTGCGTCCCCAAGCGAGGTTCCGGCCTGGCGCAGCGCCAGGTCGAGCGCCGCGCTCTCGAGCGCCCAGCGACGGTAATCCCGGAAGTCCTTGCGGTCGGGTGGGCCCGCCGGAAACAGGTTCAGGTCCTCGAGTCGATCCGAGAACGATGCCAGCGTGAACTCGCCCTCGAGGCCGTCGGTCGGCAACCCGACCTGATGGAGGGCGTCGTGTTCCTCGGCGTCGTAGGTGACGTCTTCGCCGCGTCCCGTGACTTGCTCACTACTCGAGTGCGGTCCCGAGAGCGCGACCTCGGTCGTCACCCGCGTAAAATCGCTCGACGTGTCCCGCTCGAGTCGCTCGAGTTCGACGTCGGCGACGTGTACCTCGAGGTCGGCGAGACGGTCGAAGTCCGTATCCATACGTCTCGTTGGGTTGCCAGACCGATGAACGTTCGTGCGCTCGTGGCGCTCGAGCCCGGCCGATCGCCACTGACTGGCCTCGATTACTCCTGCTCCCGACGCTGTCTGAGATTCTGGCGCGTGAACTGCGGTTTCGTCGAGATGGAACTCGGCGTCCGGAACGACCAGTAGAGGACGATCGAGAGGACGGCCGAAAAGATTGCCGCGACGACCGCCGCGATGGGTGCGTCGAGCGCGTAGAGCACCCCCATAGAGAACAGCGACATGGTCAACAACATGCCGTAAACGAGCCGTTTCGCCAGGGTGGCGAATACCTGATCGCTGTCCTCGACCCCGACCCGGACGAACTGGTCGTCCCGTTCGAATCGGTCGAGCATCCGCTCGAGTTTCGGCGGGATCCTGACGGCGGATCGACTGGCGTCCCTGACCTCGCCCGCAGTGTCCTCGAGGACCCGCTGTATCGACTCCTCGCGGTAGCCCTGCTCGGTGAGGTAGTCCGTCGCGGTAGCGATGAAGTCGAAGTCGGGATCGAGGGTCACGCAGACGCCCTCGACGACGGTCGCCACCCGGAGCACGAGCGCAAGGTTCTTCGGGAGACGGAACGGGAACTCGTAGATCGAGTCCTCGATCTGGCCGACGATCTGCTGGACGCGGTACTGCTCGATGTCCTCGCCGCGCGCGTCGGCGATAGCGAGTTCCATCACGTCGGCCATCACGGCCCGGTCGGCCTCGGGACTCAGCGTTCCGATCGCGATGAGGGAGTCGAGGATCGCGTCGATGTCCTGGTTGGCAATCGCAATGTAGAACTCGACGATCCTGTCCTGGACGAATTCGTCGACGCGGCCGCTCATCCCGAAGTCGTAGAAGACGATCCGTCCGTCGTCGGTCACCGCCAGGTTTCCGGGGTGGGGATCGGCGTGAAAGACCCCGTCGTCGATGATCATCTGGAGGTACGATCGCTGGAGGTTCTCCGCGACCTGCTGGCGGTCGATTCCCTTCGCGTCGAGTTCGCCGACCTGATTGATCTTCGTCCCGTCGATGTAGGCCATCGTCAGGACCCGATCGCTCGAGTAGGCCTCGTACACCTCCGGAATGAGAAACCGGTCGTCGTCGGCGAAATTCGAGCGAATCTCGGCGAGCATCCGGGCCTCGCGATGGTAGTCCATCTCCTCGCGAATCGTTTTCGCGAACTCGTCGGCCAGGTTCTCGAGGGAGAACGACCGGGATTCGTCGACGAACCGAATCAGTACCGGAAGCGACCACCGGATCACCCGGAGGTCGGCCTCGACGAGCGTCTCGATTCCCGGCCGCCGAATCTTGACGGCGACGTCGTCGCCGTCGATCGAGGCACGGTACACCTGCCCCAGACTGGCGCCGCTGATTGCGTCGGTATCGAAGTCCTGAAAGCGGGTTTCGACCGGGCCGAGGTCCTCCTCGAGCACGACTCGCGCGTCGGCCCAGTCGGCCGGGGGTACCTCGTCCTGGAGGGCCGAGAGCACGTCGATGTACGCCGGGGGGAGGACGTCCGGGCGCGTCGAGAGCAACTGCCCGAGTTTGATGAACGTCGGACCGAGGGTGAGCAACGACTCGAGCAGGACTTCCGCGCGCTCGCGATGGGTCTCCGAGCCGACGCGGCGTGGCCGTCCGAAGACGAGCCAGCGGCGGCGGTCGCGGGCGTACGCCAGCAACAGCGGCAGGAAGTGCCACGCGACGACGACGAACCGTCGATACGCGCGAAGGATGCCCAGGTCAGGTCACCCGGGTTAGACGTCCCCGTCGGCGTCTCCATCGGCGTCTTCGGCAGTCGAGTCCTCGGGGTCGCTCACGACGTCGATCGGCGTCCTATCGGATCCCTCCCGTTTCGGCAGGGCGAGTTCGAGTACCCCCCTATCGACGCTCGCCTCGGCGTTCGACTCCGTCGCGTCGTCGGGCAGGGGGAGGTCGACGTCGACAAAGAGCGGACGGTTCTCCTCGAGGTAGTGGTACTCCTCGGGGAGATCCTTCTGGCGGCGGGCCTCGATCCGAATGCGGCCGTCTTCGACGGCGACGTCCACAGTCTCGGCAGCGACCCCTGGCACGTCGAGCACGAGGAGGTAAGAATCGTCGCTCTCGAGGAGATCGAAGAACGCGGCGTCGGAGAGGTCCCGGAGGGCGTCGCGCAGCGCTGACATAGTGACCGGTTCGAACGCCGCGACGAAAAAGGCCGCGGTCCCGACCGGTCGTTCTCGGGCCACCGGGCGGGTCAGATACCGCCGACGCCGACGGCGAGAGAGATGACGAGGAACAGGACGCCCGCGAACGCCGAGAGCAGTCCCCGGACCGCGACGCGGCGTGCCGCACGGCGCTCGGTCACGTCGAAGAGCAGAAACGGCGGGCCGAGCAGGCGTTGGCGAACGCGAGCTAGGAGTCCCGACTCTGGTGGGACCGACCGCTCGACGACGGCGTTCACCTGTCCCGTCTCTCGAGAGGCCGTCGTGTCTCGCCGGGCCGTCCCGAGCAGGTGAACCGACTCCCCGACGTCCAGTCGCCGCTCCAGGTAGCGCCGGTCCCGCCCGGTCGAAATCTCGAGCGGGCCCAGCGAGAGGCTCGTGTTCTCGTCAGAGACATCCTCGTCGCGCTCGATGTAGTGGGCGATCGGTGTCGGTGGCGTCTCGCCTCCCTCGACGCGAATCCGCGCGTCTGCCGTAAGACGCAGGTCCGCCCCTCGCGGATTGACCAGGACGTTCCCCGACTCGTCCTCGAGGCGGAACGGCACGACCTGAGTCCCGCCGTCGATTTCGACCCACTTCGTGGTGCTCCCCGTGTTGGTCGACTTCCGGCGTTTCTCCTCGACGGCGTACTCGACGGCGACACAGGCCGTTTCGGTGAACGGCGACTCGAGGACGTCGTCCCAGGCGAGCACGGTTCCAGACAGTTCGACGGACCCGCCGTTCGGCGTGTCTAGTACCGTGTGCGGCTCGCGTGCGAAGAGCCGATAGGCGAAGCCCAGTTCGCGGAGCCCGTAGCCCAGAAGGGCGACACCGAGGAGCATACCGAGGGCGGCCAGAGAGAGGACCAGGACGGACATGTTCGGATTCCAATTTGTCGGCGAGAGTAAAAGTCGTCGGGTTCGCGGCCGACCCGCACGTTTTTCATCGTCGGCCGTCCCTCTTTGCGGTATGAAGGGTGCCGACCACGACCGCACGGAGTCGGGGTTCCGAGTGAGAACCCGCGTCGACGACGCCCGATCGACCCTCGAGGCGGCGCTCGAGGAGCGAAGCGTCCGGTGTGATCAGGAACGCGTGGCGCTCTCACGCGCCGACGGCCGCGTCCTGGCCGAGCCAATCACCGCCGACGTCGACGTCCCCCACTACGAGCGAGCGGCGATGGACGGCTACGCCCTGCGAGCGGCCGTCACGTTCGGTGCGAGTGAACGCTCACCCGCGGTCTTGGCCCTCGAGGATCAGCCCGACCCCGAAACCGCGCTCCCCCCGGAAACGGCCCGTCGGGTCCACACCGGGAGCGCTGTCCCCGCCGACGCCGACGCGGTCGTCATGCTCGAGCACGCCGAATCGCTCGGGGCGACGGGCGAACTCGAGGTGCTCGACGCGGTCGCCGAGGGCGAGAACGTCGCGCCCGTCGGGGAGGACGTCGAGGCTGGCCAGAAACTGTACGAACCGGGCCATCGACTGCGCCCCTCGGACCTCGGCCTCCTCCGGTCGGCGGGGACCGACCGGTCGCTCGTCTCGAGTCGACCGACCGTCGGCGTCGTGCCGACCGGCGAGGAGGTCGTCCAGGCCGATCCCGACCCCGGCGAGGTGATCGAGACCAACGGGCTGACGGTCTCGCGACTGGTCGGGCGCTGGGGCGGTCGCGCGACCCACCGCGAGGTCGTGACGGACGACGCCGAGGCGCTTCGCGTGGCGATCCAGCGCGATCTGACGAAGGACATCGTCGTCACGACCGGCGGCTCTTCGGTCGGCCAGCGGGATCTCCTGCCGGAGGTGATCGACGACCTCGGCGAGGTGCTGGTTCACGGCGTCGCGCTGAAACCCGGTCACCCGGTCTGTCTCGGAATCGTCGAGGAGACACCGGTGCTCGCGTTGCCGGGGTACCCGGTAGCGTGTCTCATCAACGCGGTCCAGTTCCTGCGGCCGACGCTCGCGTGGCTCCAGGGAACCGAGGCGACCCCGCATCCGACGGTGGCGGCACGTCTTGAGCGAAAGATTGCCTCGGAACCGGGAACGCGAACGTTCGCTCGGGTATCGCTCGAGGGGAATGAGGGACTCGAGGAGGCGGACGAGGCAGTCGAGGAGACGGAAGACGGACACGAGGAGAGGAAAGAAGGCGGGGAGCTGGTCGCGACCCCCACGCGAGCGAGCGGGTCGGGCGTGCTCTCGAGCGTCGCGCTCGCCGACGGCTGGGTCGTCGTTCCAGAGGACCGAGAGGGGATCCCGGCGGGTGAGATGGTGGCGGTGGAGAACTGGGAGCCCTGGTTCTGAAGGACTGATCGACGAGGCGTCGGACTGTGGCGAACAGGCGACACACTGCGACCGCGATCCGTCGTGTCGCACGACCGCCGCGCGGATCGCGTCTCGAGTCAGTTCACGCCGAGGTTGGCCGCTCCTTCGTATATAAACCTCCTCACAGTGATCGGAGCGCAGTGAGCCGAGCGCGCCGACGGACACTCGAGGTTTTTACCGCATCGCTTCCAAGAACGCCCATGGCCCGCAAGGAATTTCGGGATCTCGCGACACCCGAGCAAGCCCACGAGGCGATTCGGTCGCTGTCGCTCGAGGGCGGCATCGACCGCGTTCCCCTGTCAGAGGCGCGCGGCCGGGTACTGGTGACGCGCGTCGACGCCGAACTGGACGTCCCCGGGTTCGATCGCTCGAGTCTGGACGGCTACGCCCTCCGCGCGAGTGATACGTTCGGCGCGGACGAGGCCGACCCGGCTCGCCTCGAACTGGTTGGGGAGGTCCACGCTGGCGAGAGGCCGGGACTCGAGGTCGGATCCGGCGAAGCGGTCGAAATCTCGACCGGGGCGGTGATGCCGCCCGGGGCCGACGCGATGGTTCCCGTCGAGCGGACGGACATCGAGGATGAGACGGTCCTGGTCCGCACGAGCGTCGCGCCGGGAGACAACGTCATGTTCGCCGGGGCTGACGTCGCCGCCGGCGAGCGCGCGCTGGGGCCGGGGACGCAGCTGACGCCGCGGGAGATCGGCCTACTCTCGGCGCTGGGCGTCGACGAGGTCCCCGTTCGTTCCCGTCCCCGCGTAGGAATCGTCTCGACCGGCGACGAACTCGTTCGCCCGGGCGGCGACCTCGAGAGTGCCCGCGGGCAGATCTACGACGTCAACAGCTACACGGTCGCGGCGGGCGTCGAGGAGGCAGGCGGCGAGGCGGTACTCTACTCGCACGCTGGCGACGACCCCGCCGAGATGGAGCGCGTGCTTCGGGAGGCGGCCGAGGAGTGCGATCTCGTGCTCTCGTCTGGATCGACGAGTGCGAGCGCGGTCGACGTGATTTACCGCGTGATCGAGGAACAGGGCGAGTTGCTGCTGCACGGCGTGAGCGTCAAACCCGGGAAGCCGATGCTGATCGGGCGTCTCGAGCGGTCGGATTCGGCGGGACAGTCCGCCTACGTCGGCCTCCCCGGCTACCCCGTCTCGGCGATGATGGTCTTCCGGACGTTCGTCGCGCCCGCCATCCGCGAGGCGGCTGGCGTTCCCGAACCCGAGACGGCGACGTTGACCGGCCGCCTGGCTCGAGAGGAGCGATCCGAGCAGGGCCGTCATCGCCTGCTTCCGGTCGGCGTCACGACCGACGGCGACGGCGAGTACCTGGTCTACCCCGTCGACAAGGGGAGCGGGGCGACGACCAGCCTCGTCGAGGCCGACGGCGTCGTCGAAATCGACGCCGACACGGACTACCTCGAGGTCGGCGCAACACTCGAGGTCCGGCTGTTCTCGCCCGATCGTCGGCTCCCGACGCTGTTCGGCGTCGGCGAGGACGATCCGACCCTCAACCGCGTCCTGGATCGCCTCGAGCGACCACGATACCTCCCGATCGGATCGCGCCCCGCACTGCGGCGGCTTCGGACGGGAGCTCCTGACGTGGCCGTGGTCGCCGGGCCGGTCGAGCCGGATCGCGAACCCGAAGGTATCGAACTCGGCTCCTGGAATCGAGAGTGGGGGCTGATCGTACCTGCGGGGAACCCGGTCGAGGTCGAAGGGCTCGAGTCGCTCGTCGACCGCGACCTGCGGTTCGTCAACCGGACGACCGATTCGGGGTTGCGAACGAGCCTGAGCGTCGCCCTCGCGGAACTCGCGGACGAACGCGGCCGGGACCGCCATGACCTCACCGCGGCCATCGACGGCTTCGATTTGGGACTACGCGCCCACGAGAGCCCTGCTCGACGGGTCATCGCCGGGGAAGCGGACGTCGCGCTCGGACTCCAGGAGACCGCGGAGCGATTGAGCCTCGGATTCGTTTCCTGCGGCGAGCAACCCGTCCGGGTCTGGGCGGCGGCCGACCGCGTGGACAAACCGGGCGTTCGGGAACTCGAGTCGGCTCTCCACGAGAAACTCGAATAACGCACGGAGACAGTCTCAGGGCCCCGGTAGTCAGGATCTTCGAAGTAGCAGTTTTACGCCCGAGCGGTGTAGTGTGCGTGATGTCGACGATTGCCGAGTTTCGGATCCCGGCCTCGGATACGGCGATGGAGACGACGTTCGAGCGCGCCCCACAGGCCAGGCTCGAACTCGAGTCCTCGGTGTCGAAGACGCTCCCGTCGATTTGGGTCTCGGGGACGACCTGCGAGGTGATCGAGAACGCCTTCGCCGCCGACGACACGATCGAGCGATTCGAACTGGTCGCGAGTGCCGAAGACCGACTCCTCTACGACGTCGACTCCGAGCGCGCGCAGTACCTCTACGACGAGTTGCTATCCTCTGGCGGCTCGTTGCTCGAGGCGAGCGGCGTCGATTCCTGGTGGCAGTTCAAGATGCGGTTTCGGACGCGCGAACACCTCGTCGACACCCACGAGACGCTCGAGAGCCAGGACATCGTGGTCGATTTGATCCGCGTCACCGACGTCACGACGGTGTCGACGGGGAACACGCGGCTCACGCCGGAGCAACACGAGGCGTTGACGGCCGCGTTCGAGAAGGGGTACTTCAAGATTCCGCGCCAGATTTCGATGGAGGAACTCGCGAGCGACCTCGGCATCTCCCACCAGGCACTCTCGGAACGGTTGCGTCGCGCGTACGGGACGCTGGTCGACGCGGAGGTACAGCCGGTGAACGAGCAGACGACCGACTAGAACAGTTCCTCGAACGATTGGACGCGGTAGTCGCCGAGCACGCAGCGTCCGCGCCTGTCGTGGCCGACGCGTTCGACGTGGATCGCGTCGAGACCCGCGTTCCAGGCAGCGCCGACGTCGCCAGCACCGTCGCCAGCGAGGACGCCCCGGTGTCCGTTTTTCGCGACGCCCAGGTTCGTCATCACCCGTTCGACGGGCGTGGGGTCGGGCTTCCAGCCCGTCTCCGGGGTACAGCACAGCACGTCGTCGAACCAGTCGCGAATCCCGACGTGGTCGAGGACTGGATCGGCCAGGAACTGCTGGCAGTGGGTGACGAGGCCGACCGGCGTCTCGAGGTCGCCGACGAAGGCGGCGTCCTCGTGGAGGTACGTCTGTTCGGCGCGGACGAGCGGATCCTCCTCGGCGTGGAAGGCGTCCCAGAACGCCGACGGCTCGATGCCCCAGGCCCTGAGCTGGGCGTCGCGGGAGCCGGTGAGGCCGTTCCAGAGGATGTCGGCCTCCCGGTCGGTGAACTCCCGGCTGAGTCGGTCACCGACGCGGTCGAACACCTCGCGGGTGTAGGACCACTCGACGTCGACCAGGGTTCCGTCGAGATCGAGGAGCCAGAAGTCGTACTCCGAGACCATGTGGAGCTACCAGTAGTCGTCCCGCTTATAAGTGTGTGTCGCCGCGAGCGCCGTCGCTCTCGGTTCGCCGATTTCCCACGTTATTCGTGTCGCCCGTCACACGTCCTTCACGTCGCCCGTCACACGTCACTTCCTCATGAGCGCAGAACTCACCGGCGCGGTGTCTCGAGCCTGACCTCCCTCGTCTCGACGCCGGCACAGGAAGGACAGACGAACCGGTAGTGGATGGACCGTCCGGACGTCGTCACGTGCCAGCCCGCGTCGTCGCCGTCGTAGCCGCACTCTCGGCACCGGGCGCTGGTTCGATCGAGTCGCTGGCGCAGCCTTTCGAACGGAGACCGACTTCGCTGTATAGACATGTGTTAACATACAACTCGAGGTCGTATAATTGTCCGCATCAGTCACGAACGAAGAATGTTCACCACCACGACAGGGACTGGCGTTTTATGACCGGCCCGAAACTAGAGTGAACATGGACGACACCGACGGACGAGACGGGGAGGGCGACGTCGATCGAGCCGTGAAGGCGAGGGCGGTCGACGAGGCACCGATCGGCGTCTCGCTCTCCGATCCGTCACGCGAGGACAACCCGCTGGTGTACATCAATCCGGCCTTCAAGCGACTCACCGGCTACGACGACGAGGCGGTTCTCGGACGAAACTGTCGATTCCTCCAGGGGCCGGACTCGAGCCCCGAAGTCGTCGCGGAAATGCGGGCCGCTATCGAGGACGAACGGCCGACGACAGTCGAACTCCGGAACTACCGAGATGACGGCACCGAGTTCTGGAACGAGGTGACGATCGCTCCCGTTCGCGACGAGACGGGAACCGTCACGCACTACGTCGGCTTCCAGAACGACGTCACGGCCAGAAAGGCAGCCGAGTTTGCCCTCGAGGAACGAACCGAGGAACTCGAGTATATCCTCGAGCGCGTCGAGGGATTGATCCAGGACGTGACCAGCGTCGTCGCTGGATCGACCTCCCGGAGCGACCTCGAGACCACAGTGTGTAGCCGAATCGCCGAGGAAGCCGCCTACGAGGGCGCCTGGATCGGCGAACGCAATCCCGCAACAGACACGCTCGAGGTGCGAGCGAGCGTCGGCGTCGACCCTGACGATTTGTCGATTGACGCCGATCACCCCGCGACGACCAGCCTCGCCTCGGAGTCCGTCGTCGTCGACACGGTCGAGGGGTGGACTCACGCCTCCTTCCCGCTCGTCTACAACGGCGTCGAGTACGGGACGCTGACGGTCTGCAGCGACGACTCACACGAGGTCGACGACCGCGAGACGATCATCCTCTCGGCGCTCGCACGGGCGGTCGCCAGCGGGATCAACGCTCGCGAGACCAGTCGCATGCTCGCGACCGACGCCGTCGTCGCCGTCGAACTCGAGATGACCGACCGCGACCTCCCACCAGTTGGGGTCAGCGCCGAGACGGGCGGTCGCCTCGAGTACCGCCGGTCGGTTCACGGTTCGGGTGACGACACGGCGTCGCTGTTTACGGTCACGAACGCTGGTGCCGAGGAGCTGGCCGCGGTCGCCGAGGGTCTCGAGGGAGTCGACCTCGCAGTTCTCGTCGAGCGGGCGGACCGCATGTTAATCGAACTCGACGCCGAGAACGACCTCGTCGAGTGGCTCTCCGAACGCGGCATTCTCGTCCAGTCGATCGAGGCCGAGGACGGCCGTGCCCGCGTGACCCTCGAGATTCCGCACTCGACGAACGTCCGCAGCGTCGTCGAGTCGGTTCAGGCACGGTACGACGGAACGGACGTCATCTCCTTTCGCCAGCACGAACGTGGCGACGAGACGCGCGAGGAGTTTGCCGCCAGACTCGAGGACGAACTCACCGAGCGCCAGTTCGCCTCTCTGCAACGGGCGTACCTCGGCGGCTACTTCGAGTGGCCCCGTCCGACCACTGGCGAGGAACTCGCCAGTTCGATGGACGTCTCGCGACCGACGTTCCACGAACACCTGCGGAATGCTGAAGCGAAACTCTGTCAGGCGTTTTTCGAAGGCAAGTGAGGCGAACGTTCGTCGAAGGCGAGCGAGGCGAAGAAAGATCACCCTATACTCGCTTACTGCGCCGTAGTCGGCCCTTAGGGTCGAAAATCGAGTAGGACAGTCACCAGCGTTTATATACTCGTTTGTGGTGGCAAGGCACACATGCTCGAGATTCCACTCCAGATCGGTGGCGGCGGCTTCCTGTACTGGGCGATCATCTTCTTCGTCCTGGCGATTATCGCCGCGGCGGTCGGGTCTCGCGGCGTCGCCGGGGTGAGTATGGAGATCGCACGGATCTTCGTGTTGATCTTCATCATCCTCGCGGTCGTCGCCCTGTTACTGTAGCCGCCCTCGAATGTCGGTACGGAGAAACCGAGACTCGAGGCCGGAAACCAGAAAGAAGAGGCTGGAGAGAGGAGACCGGAAATCAGAGAGAGAAAATCAGAGAAGCGACGCCAGTGTACGGACTCGCCACCGGCCGAGTCCGTCGTCTTCTTCGCGACGTAAGTGGATCCGGTTACGTGCCTGTGGGAACGCCTAACAGGCTTCACCACGAATATAACGAACAGGGTTTACCATGACAGAACTCGGCGGTTTTCACGACAGGGTTGCTCGCATCGATCTCTCCTCGGGGTCGGTCGACTACGAGCCGATCGACGACGAGGACGCCAGGAAGTACATCGGGGCTCGCGGCCTCGGCGTGAAGTACGTCTTCGAGAACGGCCCGGACGTCGACCCGGAGGGACCCGAGAACCTGCTCGCGTTCATGAACGGTCCGCTCACTGGCTCGCAGGTCCCGATGTCCGGTCGAATCGCGGTCTGTACCAAATCGCCGCTGACCGGGACCGTCACCGACAGCCACCACGGCGGCTGGTCCGGCGCGCGGCTCAAGTGGGCCGGCTTCGACGGCCTGCTGTTCGAAGGCAAGGCCGACGAACCCGTCTACGCCGTCGTCGAGGACGGCGAGGTCGAACTCCGTGACGCCTCTCACCTCTGGGGAAGCGGCGTCCACGAGACGCGCGACCAGCCGAGGAGGAAGTAGACGGCTCCTACGGGAAGAACCTCTCGTTGATGGCCATCGGGACGGGCGGCGAGAACGGCGTGAAGTACGCCTGCATCATGAACGAGGACGACCGAGCCTCCGGTCGGGGCGGTACCGGTTGCGTGATGGGGTCGAAGAACCTCAAGGCGGTCGTCGTCAAGTCGACGACGAAGATGCCCAAGCCCGCAGACCAGGAGACGTTCAGGGAGGGCCACCAGCAGGCGATGAAGGCGATCCAGGAGTCGGACGTCACCGCGCCCAACGAGGGCGGCCTCTCGATGTACGGGACGAACGTCCTGATGAACATCGGCGAGGAGATGGACGGCCTCCCGACGAAGAACGCTCAGTACACCTCGACCGAGAGCATGCGCGAGGCCGAGGGCGCCGACATCGACGCCGAGCGCGTCTCCGGGGAGAATGTTCGCGAGAACATCCTCGTCGACGAACCGACCTGTCACTCCTGTCCGGTCGCCTGCAAGAAGGAAGTCGAGGTGCAGACGATGCACAAGGGCGAGGAGATGAACGTCCGGACGGAGTCCTACGAGTACGAGTCGGCCTACGCGCTCGGCCCGAACTCGGGGCACACCGACCGCGACGCCGTCGCCCTCATGATCGAGCGCTGTAACGACGTGGGCGTCGACACCATCGAAACGGGGAACATGATGGCGATGGCCATGGAGATGTCCGAGCAAGGCAAACTCGAGGAGGGCGACCTCGAGTGGGGCGACTACGAGACGATGATCGACATGATCGACCGAATCGGCCGCCGCGAGGACGACCTCGCCGACCTGCTCGCGGAGGGGCCGCGCCGGGTCGCCGACCGCAAGGACGCCCAGGACAACTCGCTCGCGGTCAAGGGCCAGACCATCGCCGCCTACGACCCGCGCTGTATGAAGGGGATGGGCATCGGCTACGCCACCTCGAACCGGGGCGCGTGTCACCTGCGCGGGTACACGCCCGCCGCCGAAATTCTCGGCATTCCCGAGAAGGTCGATCCTTACGAGTGGGAGGGCAAGGGCGAGCTGACCGCCGCCTTCCAGGACCTCCACGCCATCTCCGACAGCTTCGACATCTGCAAGTTCAACGCTTTCGCGGAGGGCATCGAGGAGTACGTCGACCAGTACAACGGCATGACCGGCCTCGACGTGAGCGAAGACGAACTCATGGAAGCCGGCGAGCGCATCTACAACCTCGAGCGCTACTACAACAACCTCGCCGGCTTCGACGGCTCGGACGACTCCCTGCCGGCGCGCTTCCTCGAGGACGGCATCCGCGGCCAGGGCGCCAGCGAGGGTGAGTACTGCGAGCTCGATGAGATGAAAGAAGAGTACTACGAGCACCGCGGCTGGGTCGACGGCGTCGTTCCCGACGAGAAACTCGACGAACTGGGCATCGACATGGGCCCCGGTACCGGCGTCTCGCTCGGCGACTCGCCGGCTCCGGCGGACGACTGATTGCCAGGCCGACTCGTTTCCGATCACCGGCCATTTTTCGACGCGAATCGACCCACTCGAGCGGCGTTCAGCCGGCTCGCTGACTCCATCTGCGCCTCGAGACTCGGCTAAAACCCGCAGCAGATCGGCTCGCTCTCGCCGTACACCGCCAGCACCACGGCCGTCGCGTAGCCGTCCGGTTCCCCCCGAACCGTCTCGATTCGCGTCTCGGGTTCGTCGAACACCCACTCGCGCAGGGTCTGTCCGCCCGCCAGGCCCTCGAGCACCCGGGACTCGACGGTGGCCGGATCGGCCTCGCCCGCGTTCTCGTAGAACAGGCCGGGACCGTTCCCCGAATCGGACTGGGCCCAGGCGAGCGCGGAACTGGCGCGTCCTTCGCCGCGAACGGTCGCGCGGGCCTGTACCACGGTGAGTCGTTCCCCGGCGGGGCCGAGGTCGGGCGCCGTGCCGACCGCTTCGACGTCGGCAGCTGCGGGAATCACCGACGAGACCGTCACGAGGTTGTAGTTTTCGACGCCAGCGTCGGCCAGGGCGGCGTCGTAGGAGGCCATCTCCGTCGAGGCGGTCGCCGATCCCCAGGCGACGCGGATCGTGCTCATGAGCGGGAGTCGGGGACCGACGGCGTAAGGGCTTGCGATTTCGCTGTCGTCGTGCCGGTACGTAAATTGCGGGGAGTGTGTCGCTCGAAGGCGTAGCTCAGTCGAAGAAGTAGTTCGCCGACGTGACGACTTCCCGATCACCGGCCTCGATCTTCTCGAGGGCGGCCTCGAAGTCCGACTGCCCGACGGTCGTCCGGTCGTCGCGGATGGCGAACATCCCGGCTTCGGTCGTGACGGATTCGATTTCCGCGCCCGTGAAGCCGACCGTCTGTTCGGCGAGGTCCTCGAAGTCGACCTCGTCGTCGACGTTCATGGCTCGCGTGTGAATCTCGAAGATCTGCTGTCGTCCCTCGCCGTCTGGTTCTGGAACCTCGATGAGGCGATCGAACCGACCTGGACGGAGGATCGCGTCGTCGAGCATGTCGAAACGGTTCGTGGCGGCGATGATGCGGATGTCACCGCGCTCGTCGAACCCGTCCATCTCGCTCAGGAGCTGCATCATCGTTCGCTGGACCTCGGCGTCGCCGGAGGTCTTCGACTCGGTACGCGTAGCGGCGATGGCATCGATCTCGTCGATGAAGATAACGGCAGGTTCGCGCTCGCGGGCCATCTCGAAGAGGTCCCGAACCAGTCGGGAGCCCTCGCCGATGAACTTGCGGACGAGTTCGGAGCCGGCCATCTTGATGAAGGTCGCGTCGGTCTGGGTGGCGACGGCTTTGGCGAGCATCGTCTTCCCCGTGCCCGGCGGCCCGTAGAGCAGGACGCCGGCCGGTGGTTCGATCCCCACGTTCTCGAAGAGTTCGGGCTGGGCGAGCGGTTGCTCGACGGCCTCCCTGACTTCGCGAACCTGGTCGTCGATCCCCCCGATGTCCTCGTAGCTGACGTCGGGTTTTTCCGTAATCTCCATCGTCTGCGCACGGGCGTCCGTCTCCGCCGAGAGGATCCGCTGGATACCAAAGGAATCGTTGACGGCGACGCGGTCCCCGTACTCGAGTTCCTCGGCGAAGTCGGGGCCGATTTCGGTGAGTACCTCCTGGTTGTTCCCGTGTTGCTTGACGATCACCTCGTCGCCCAGGTGGTCTTCGACGGTCGCGAGGTACAGCGACGAACTCTTGAGGACCTCGTTTTCGCGTTTGGTGCGGTCGACCTGTTCTTTGAGTCGCGTTCGCCGGTCGCGGGCGGCGTCGAGTTGCTCTGACAGCTGCTCGCTGGCCGCTGTCAGCTGCAGAAAGTGGTCGTGGAGCGCTTCGAGTCGTTCTTCGTCCGGGAGATCGGGATCGATCTCCCGACTCGGTGTGTCGGGGAGCGAGGGACTTCGAGACATCCTGACGACCGAGCATAACTGCCGACGGTACATCTGCCTTTGGGTCCCGGTGAGGATATCGACGCGGCCCCGGTTCGCCGGCGAACGTCCACGGCTCGGGCCCGGCACCCGTCGGCCGTCTGTCGCTGCCCGCGCCATTTAAGCGGCCGGGGTTCCCTTTCCCGGTATGGCCACGGGTCTGCTCACGGACGAACGAGCCGATCAGATCGTCACCACCTGTCGAACCGCCGTCGGCGACAGCCTCCGGTCGGTGACGTACTTCACCCGGGACGACTTCGAACAGCTGTACCTCCGCGACGACCTCGAGCGCGACGCCGACCTCACGAGCTTCATCGGTCACGAGTGGCGCGGCTTCAAGACCGCCCAGACCGCCTACGAGGGCTCCGAACTGGGCGACTACGAGTACACCATCCGCGTATTCGAAAACGGCTTTCTCATCCGCGTGACGACCGATCGGGAGGGCGTCTTCGCGACGACCGACGGGCTGACGGTCAAGGACTTCGAAGAAGTCGCAACCGGTCTCGAGTCGTTCTTAGGCGAGCGCAACCGCGAGTAAGCGCCGTTAACACGCTTCCGACCGCTCGTCGTCGTCGCCTGACTCGCCCGGTCCGTCGGGGGAGCCGATCGGTAATCCCGAGCCGAGTTCCCCGTCGGTGCCGAGCAGTCGAGCGAACCGTCGTTTCTCCGCAGCGTACTTATCGAGTGCCATGCTTCCGACGAACGGTCGACCCACGTGTAGTTATGCACGACATTAACGCTGTTTCCCACCGTTGTTTACGGCGAAACGGACGGGAACCGATCGAACGCCAGTAAAATGGTTAGAAAAATGATGGGACGATTCTATTGAACCCTGACATCGCAAGCCCAGGCCGTGCCGCTGTCGTAACACCCATTTTCGCACCCACCCTTCGCCCACGTATGACGAAGCTACCGACGGCCGTCGCTGACACACTCGAGGCGCACGAGGCGTTTTCGCCGCTCGACGACGCGACGTACGCGCTCGAGACCACGGTCTTCGAGGCGCGCGTGAGCGTGACCGCCGCCGAGGGGCGGCGAGACGGCTCGTTTACCGTCGTCGTCCGATTGCCGACGCTCGACGCGGCGACCGCCGACCGCGTTGCCCCGGTGGTCGAAGACGGCTGGTTCGAGACGTTCGAGCGTCGACTCGCGGACGTGTTCACGGTCGCCGAAACCGGCACGCACGACGCGCCGCGAATCGACCGCGACGAGGGCGTCGTGACGGTCACCCTCGAGTACGTCGCCTGGGACGCCAGGGAGGGGGTCGACGACGCCAAGGCGCTGATCGAATACGTCGAGGGAACCTACGCGCAGGGCATCATTCCGGGGTACGAGTACGAAGGGCCCGCAGCGACGCTGGTCGAGAACGCCCAGACCGCGGGAGAGCGGGCTGCCGAAGGCGCTGCTGGCGACCATGGCGACGAGTACGACAGCCCGTTTTAATCACGCTTACTTGCCTCGACTCACGCTGAACGGATGCGTCCGCATTAGTGGTAGTGGCTCGAGACGTACTGCCCCATCTCTCGTTCCTACGAACTCGAGCGATAGATTCCTCCGGCGCGTTTGATCCGGTCCACTCGAGCGACGGACCTGCCGCGCAGTACGCAATCTCGCAAACGTCGTTTCAGTCCATCGCGATGTAGGTCTTCGTATCCGAAACCCCATCGAGACTCTGGATATCGCCCGAAGCCGCCTTCAGGACGCCGTACACCTCGTCGGCGTCGACCTCGGCGATGATGTCGTAATTTCCGGCGACGATGTGGGCGTCCGAAACGCTCTCGAGGTCGCGGATGCCCGCCAGGAGCCCTTCGGATTTGCCGGCAGCGGTCTTCACCATGATGAACGCGTGAACCATTACTTTCGTGTGGTACTCCTTGGCACGACTAAAGTGTTTGCCCGGCCACGGACGCCGACGTCTCGAGAACCCGTCGAAACTTTCGTATCAAAAGTCCCGCGGTGGTTACAACGAGAGGTCGAAGCAGTAACTGGCAAAAACCTGGAGCCCGAAGTGAGTGTATGGCACGAACCATCACGGTAACTGGCATGAGCTGTGGCGGCTGCGAGGACACGGTCGAATCGGCGCTCGAGGACGTCGACGGCGTCGTCGAGGCGTCGGCGGACAACGAATCGGACGCCGTCACCGTCGAGGGTGACGCCAACGTCGACACGCTCGTCGAAGCGATCCAGAACGCGGGCTACGACGCCTCCGCCTGAAATCGGCCCACTCGCGAACGCCCGCTCGTTCTACACGTTTTACCGGTCGATCGGATCGTCGATCCAGTTGTAACAGCGAAAGTGCTCCGGCCGCTTTTCGCTCGTGAGCATCTCGAGGGGGATGAACCCCTCGCCGCCGCGAGCCCCCGCCTCGCGCTCGTCGGGATCGTCGGAGAAGGTCATGAGCTTCGCCTTCACCGAAAACGTGACCTCGAGCGTGCCCGTGTGGTTTTCGTCGGGGTCGAACCGCATCGAGACGTCGCCGGCGCCGACGCCGAAGATGGCCCGATCGGTCGGCGTCGAGA
The DNA here is from genome assembly GCF_042663665.1 of Saliphagus sp. GCM10025317. Lineage (NCBI taxonomy): Archaea > Methanobacteriati > Methanobacteriota > Halobacteria > Halobacteriales > Natrialbaceae > Saliphagus > Saliphagus sp. GCM10025317. Next base: position 33,781 of record NZ_JBHTAQ010000002.1, on the reverse strand, counting down.
CGCCCACGTCGTGACTGGCGAGTCCGCTCGAGAGGCCCTCGAGCCACGCGCGCATCGACTCGCGGTCGAGCGGTTGCTCGAGGTCGAACCCGCCGTCTGCGTCCATCGACCCCGATTCGAACGCGAAGTCGGGGTAGGCGAGTTTCTCGTCGGGGAGGACGTGAGAACTCGTTTCCGGGTCCGGCGGGGTTTCGGGGACGCCCAGTTCGTCGCTGATCGCCGACCGGACGGTCGCTTCGGCGTTCGACGGGTCCACTGGTGTCGCATCGCACACTTCTTCCGTTTCGTCGTCCGTTTCCGCCGAGGAGTCGCCGTCCATTCTCTCGTCGCTATCTCGAGTCATGGTCCATAGTCCTCCTGGTCGCTCGCTCGAGCGACACGCTCTGCGAAGTGGCACTTCGAAACTGTCCCCTCGAGGTCGACCACGTTGGGGACGTCCGTTCGGCACTGGTCCTCGGCGATTGGACATCGCGTGTGGAAGACGCACCCGCTCGGCGGATCCACTGGACTCGGGATGTCACCCTCGAGAATGGTCGCGTCGAGCACCGACGTGGTGGGATCGAGATCAGGAATCGACGCGAGCAATGCCTCCGTGTAGGGGTGACCGGGCGACGTGAACAGTCGCTCTGCCTCGCCGACCTCCATCAACTCGCCGAGGTACATAACCGCGATACGATCGGCGATGTGCTTGACGACGCTCAGGTCGTGGCTGATGAGGACGTAGGTGAGATCGAGTTCCCGCTGGAGGCGCAACAGGAGGTTGATAATGCTCCCTTTCACCGAGGCGTCGAGCGCCGACACTGGTTCGTCGAGGATGAGCACCCGTGGCTCCGTCGCAATCGCCCTGGCAATCGCGACTCGCTGGGCTTGACCACCTGAAAGTTCGTGGGCGTATCGATCGACGTAGCGCGCTGAGAGGTTTACCTGTTCAAGCAACTCGGTGATACGGTCCTTTCGTTCGACCCGCGACCAACCCTGCGTCTTTAGCGGTTCGGCGATCGCCTGCGCGACCGTCATTCGCGGATCGATGCTCGATTTGGCGTTCTGGAAGATGACTCCGAAGTCCGCGAGCAGTTGGTTCGAGCGACCGCTGACGGATCGAACGGCCCGACCATCGATTCGGACGTCACCTGCCGTCGGCGTGTGAAGTCCCGTAACGAGGTTCGCGAGCGTCGACTTCCCGCTCCCGCTCTCGCCGACGATGCCGAGCGTCTCGCCTTCGTACACGTTCAGTGAGACGCCCGAGACGGCGGTGATCGTCGTCCGAGTGCCGAACAGGCGATCGATCAGGGAGTCTTCGAGGGCGAACTCCTTCGTGACGTTCTCGAGTTCGACGACCGTGGTCGCATCACGTTCGTGTTCGCGTTCCTCCGCCGATTCGACTGGCGTGCTCATCGTTCTCCCTCCGTGTCGAGGGTTGAGGCCAGCGAGAGATCGTCGTTCACCCGACGAATTTCACAGCACTTCGCTCGGTGGTTCTCGCCGCAGTCTACCGTCGGCATCGGTCCCGACCGACACGCCTCGCGAGCGTAGTCACACCGCGACGCGAACGGACACCCCGTGACGTCGCCGAGTTGATCCGGAACCTGCCCCTCGATCGTCTCTAACTGCTCCTTCCGCGCGGTTTCCTGGGGCATGCACTCGAGCAACGCCTGTGTGTAGGGATGTTTCGGTTCTTGCAGGATCTCTTCGACCGGTCCGCTCTCCATGACCTCGCCGCCGTACATCACGATCACGCGGTCACAGATATCGGCGACGACGCCAAGGTCGTGGGTGATCATGACGACAGACATATCGCGTTCGTCTCTGAGCCTGGCGATGATTCGAAGGATCTGCGCCTGAATCGTGACGTCGAGGGCCGTCGTCGGTTCGTCGGCGATCAGGAGGTCAGGCTCACTCGCGAGTGCGATCGCGAGCATCGCTCGCTGGCGCATCCCGCCGGAGAACTCGTGGGGGTAGGCGTCGAGTCGTTCGGTCGGGTTCGGAATGCCGACCTCTTCCATCAGATCGACGACTCGCCCACGCTTTTCTCGCCAGTCGGAGCGGTCGTGCAAGAGGGGAACGCGTAGGTACTCTCGAAGCTTTTGTGACGTCGGATCGTCGTGGATCTTCAGCGATTCGACGATCTGTTCGCCGACCGTAAAGACCGGGTTGAGCGTCGTCATCGGATCTTGAAACACCATCGAGAGACCGTCGCCGCGGATCCGGCGGATCTCGCGGTCGTTTGCCGTCGTCAACTCGGTGTCCCTGAACCGTATTGATCCATCGGCGATTCGTCCGGGGTCTTCGAGTCGCATCGTCGAAAGCGCGGTGACGGATTTCCCGCTTCCGCTCTCGCCGACGATGCCAAGAATCTCTCCCCTGTCGACGTCGAAACTCACGCCGTTGACGGCGTGAACGGTTCCTTCGTACGTATCGAAACAGGTGTGTAAATTTTCGACCGAGAGCAGTGGTTCTGTCATGCTTAGAATCCCTCGTTCTGTACCGTATCCGTTTCCCGGGGATCGAGGACGTCGCGAAGCCCGTCACCGAGCAAGTTGAATCCGAGAACCGCGAGCATGATCGCCAGGCCGGGGAAGTTCACGACCCACCAGGCGTCCTGCAGGTAGTTTCGTCCTTCGGATATCATCGTTCCCCACTCTGGCGTCGGCGGCTGAGCGCCGAGACCCAGGAACGATAGTCCGGCGGTCCCGAGGATCACGCCGGCCATGTCGATCGTCGCGAGGACGACTACCGGGCCGATGACGTTCGGCACGATGTGGCGACCGACGATCCTGAGGCGACCGACACCCATCAACTGGCTGGCCTTGACGAACTCCTGTTCTTTGACCGAGAGTACGCTCCCGCGTATCACGCGAGCGTATCTGGTCCAGCCGACGACGGCGAGCGCGATCATGATGTTCGTCAGACTGGGCCCGAGGATGCCGGCGATGACGAGCGCGAGCAAGAGCCCGGGGAAGGCCAGCAGGACGTCGACGAACCGCATCAGCGCTTCGTCTACGTAGCCGCCGGCGTACCCCGCCGTCACTCCCACCGCCGTGCCGATCGCCAGCGAGATACCGACGACGGCAAGCCCGATTCGCAGTGAGATGCGAGCGCCGTATAGCAATCGCGTCAGGATGTCACGGCCAAGCTGGTCAGTCCCCAGCGGGTGGTCGACCGATGGGGACTCGAGGCGGTTCTCGAGGTCCTGTTCGGCCGGCTCGTACGGAGTCAGAAACGGGGCGAGCAGGGCGCTGAAGAGGATAACTAGAACGATCACCAGCCCGACGACGTTCAGCGTGTTCGACCGAAACTGTCGCATCTTTCGTGAGTCGTACAGCGATCGAATCCGCTCGCGCCGGGTCGGTCCCTCGAGCGACGTTTGTTCATCGAGATTAGCGTCGGTCATTTGGATGCACCTTCGAACGAAATGCGCGGGTCGACGTACCGGTAGGTGACGTCGACGAGGAGGTTCGTTACGACGAAGAAGACAGCGATCACGAGGACGAGCCCCTGGACGATCGGATAGTCACGAGCGAAGATCGAGTCGATTAACAGCCGACCGAGTCCGGGTCGCTGAAAGACCATTTCGATGATGACCGCTCCGTTCAGGAGGTAGCCGAACTGGAGGCCCACGATCGTGATCACAGGAATGAGCGCATTGCGCAGGGCGTGTTTGTAGACCACGATGCGCTCGCGCAATCCCTTCGATCGCGCCGTGCGGATGTACTCCTCGTCGAGCACCTCGAGCATGGACGACCGGAGCAGGCGGGTGACGATCGCCGCCATGCCAGTACCGAGCGTGATCGCCGGCAAGACGAGTTGATCGGCCGTGCCGTACCCGGACGTTGGTAACACCCCCAACTGAATCGCGAAGACGAGCATGAGCAGGTAACCCAGCCAGAAATTCGGCATCGATAGTCCGAGAAGCGCGGCAAGCTGGCTCCCGTAGTCGAGTCGGCCACCCTTGTGAACGGCGCTGACGACGCCCGTCGGGACGGCGATAAGAAGGGCAACGAACAGTCCGGCGAGAGCCAGTTCGAACGTCGGCCAGAGGTTTTCGAGAATCAACTGGACGACGGAGGCGTCGTTGTGGTAGGACTGTCCGAGGTTCCCCTGCAGGATGTCCGCGACCCAGTCTCCGTACTGAACAAGTATCGGGTCGTTCAGCCCCTGTTCTATTCGAAACTGCTCGATCGCTGCATCCGGGGGCGTCCGTCCACCCATCTGCTGGCGGAGAATCGTCTCCGCGGGATCTCCCGGCGTGAAAAACACCATGAGGAAGGTCAGGACTGACACTCCGAAGAGGACGAACAAGGACGTTATTGACCGTCTGAGGATGAATTTCCACATCGTATATCTATTCTGGAAGAGACTCGTGAACTACTCCCAATGCTCGAGTTCCGTCCAGCGCGAAAACTGAGGAATCGCACCCAATTCGGCGCCGTCGATATTCGCGTGGGCCGCTGCGATGAACTCGCTGTAGTAGAGCGGAATCGTCACGGCCTGGTCGGCGATGTGCTGCTGGGCCTCCTTGTAGGCCGACGCCTTCTCCTCCTCATCGCCCGTCTGGAATCCCTGTTCGATCAGTTCATCGACCTCTCCACCGAGGTTGTGAAGCCCCGTCCCCTCCTCCCCGTAGAGGCGCTGGTTGACGTCGCCCTCCGAGTGGAATCCCTCGTAGATGATGTAGTCAGCGTCGCCGCTGTTCGATCCGCTCTCTTTCAGGATGAGATGGGCCTCTCCGTCTCGTTCGGCTTCCGAAAAGGCGGCCCGCTCGAGGACCTGAATCTCTGAGTCGACGCCGATCCCGTCGAGCGCTCCCTGGACGACCTGAGCGATTTCGCGACCGTCGACCATGTCGTTCGCCACGAGGATCGACAGTTCCTCGCCGTCGTAACTCGAATCCGAAACGAGGTCGGCAGCGCGGTCGTCGTCTTTCTCGTACCCGTCGATGTCGTCGTGGGCGGACCAGTAAATGACCGGTGAGATCGGGCCGCGGGCGGGTTGGCCGACTTCCTCGAGGATCGTCTCGACGATCGTCTCCTGTGAGACGGCGTGGTTCAGCGCGCGACGGAGGTCCGCATCGTCGGTCGGCGACTTGTAGAGGTTGATGCCGACGTACCCGGCACCGGGGCGGTTCTGGCGCTCGAGATAGAGCGAGTCGTCGTCCTCAATCGACGAGACTCGCGTGCGGGGCGGCGCGAGCGCGAGGTCGATCTCGCGATTTTCCAGCGCGAGCGTTCGGGTGTTGGGATCCTCGATCACGCGGAACGTGAGTTCCTCGAGGATCGGTTCGTCGTTCCAGTAGTCCTCGAAGGCCGTTGTCCTGACCTCCTGCTGTTTCTCGATCTCGTCGACCTGGAATGGTCCGGTGCCGATAACGGTGCCGGACTCGTGATCTCGATCGGGGTGCTGTATCGCGACCAAGTTGTGTGCGATCGTCCCCGGGAACGTCGGGAACGGGTCCGTCGTCGTGAACTCGACCGTGTAGTCGTCGAGCGCCACGATGTCACCCGACTCGACGTGGATCCACCCCGGGGCCCACGCCCACTCCTCGAGGACAGCCTCGAACGAGAAGACGACGTCGTCGGCGGTCATTTCCTCGCCGTTGTGGAACGTGACGCCTTCGCGGAGTGAGAACTCCCACACTGTGTCTTCAACCTGTTCCCAGTCGGTCGCGAGCCACGGTTCCAGTTCCATGTCCGCCGAGACCCAGACTAGTGGTTCGAGAATGTTCGTCCAGTAGGGGATTACTCCGCCATAGTGGTTCCAGTCGTCTCGCGTCGGATCGTCGTTCAGTGCGATCGTCGCGCCCGGAAGTTGCTCCTGTTCATTCCGATCCTGGTCGTTCGGGTTGCCATTCCCGTTTCCGTTACCGTCATCCGAATCGCCACCAAGACATCCGGCTAAGGAGACAATACCAGCGCCACCCAGAGCCTTTAGTACTGTCCGTCTATCGTTCAATTGCATATTGCGTGTCATGTTCTAACACTCTCGGAATCGATACCATCCATCTGGCCCCTCCAAACATAAGTCTTGTATGTCCGCACGGCTGGTTATTTATATAGTCTCGTGTTTTAGAGGGAGTTGAGATTTAATATATAATCTGAATTTTTAAATTGAGGCAATATCAATGCAAGATTACTGGTTACGGTTTACTTACCAGGGCATATATTACATTTAGCATAACTCCAATAAGTTCGAATAATGAAAATCAAACGATCTATGTTCGCGTCTCCATCCACCGTGACTTCTAGCCTGGTCTGCTGACGACGGATTAGGTGAATACAATCACGATATCCGCCGAAAAGTTCATTCGGTGTACGCTTCCCAACTCCCTGGCGTTCCCGATCAGGTTAAGATCAACAGGAACGATGAGCTCCGAAGTAAATTATATAATGGTCGGTTAGAAATTTCTTTAGTATGAGAAACTTCGATGAGACGGACCTCGAGATTCTTCGCCTACTGGCCGAAGACGGTCGACGCCCATTTAACGAAGTCGCAAACGCGGTTGACCCCTCGGCTCCCGCTGTTTCCGACCGGGTCAGCAAGCTTGAGGAACAAGGGATCATTCGCCAGTTTACCATCGACATCGACCGCTCACAGCTACGGCGAAGCCTCCCGATTCTCGTCACTCTTTCCGTTCGTCCGGAATGCTTTGACATCATCAAACAGCAGTTGGTGACGGTCCCCGAGGTGGAACACATCTACTCGACGATCAGTTCCGACTTCGTCTTTTACGCGAACGCGCCGGAGAACAACCCACGAGAGTGGATCGTCACACAGTTCGATCAGTCGATGATCCTCGAGTACGAAGTGACGCTGCTGACGGAAACCGACCGCTCGTTCACGCTTAGCGGGACCGAGTTCGCCCTCTCCTGTACCGAGTGCGGCAACACCGTCACCAGCGAGGGCGTCGTAACGCGGGTCGATGGTGAGCTGAAACAGTTCTGCTGTACCTCCTGCGAGAATCACTTTACTGAACGCCGCGACCGATTACGCCCGCAATCCGAATCCTGAGACGGACCTGTTCGTAACGACTCGTTCACCGCGTCGCGAGCGACGGTAACTGAAGTATTACGCTGTCTCGTGTTCCGTCATAACAAGATTAATGCTCGGTAGCCGCTCTCGTTACCTACGATGGGTACCAAAAGTAATTTGTCTATTTCGCCTACGATTCTAAAGTACTATCTCTACAAATCGACAAAAGCTGTCGAGTTCTACCGCCCCATCATGTACCTCTACTTTCTCTCACAGGGGCTCTCGTTTACGCAGGTCGTCATCCTCGAGGCCGCGTACAACCTAACCACCCTATTAGGCGAGGTGCCGACAGGGTACGTGAGCGACCGCTTCGGCCGGCGGCCGTCATTGTTGATCGGTTCAGTGCTCATCACGACCACGCTGATCGCCATCGGATTCGCGAACTCATTTCGCGAATTACTGGTTTTGTTCGTTACCTGGTCGATGGGATACAATTTCCGCTCGGGCAGCGAAGACGCCTGGCTGTACGACAGCCTGACAGACCTGGATCGAAGCGATCACTTCCCTCACGTTCGTGGTCGCGGCGAAGCGCTCGCGCTCGCCATCGGTGCCGGCGCGTCGGTCATCGGGGGCTACGTCGGCGGAATCGATCTCGCCTATCCGTTCTTTCTCGCCGCGGGAGTGATGGCCGTCGGCGTCGGGGTCGTGTATACGATGCCCGAACCGAGGAGCTATCGGCGCGCTACCACTGATCGGCTACGGTTTCGGGAATCGGTGAACGTGATCAAACGGACCCTCGGAACCAGGCGGATCAGAGCGTTCGTCCTGTACTACTTCGTCCTGTTTGCGGCGGTCCTCTACGTCACCTCGATCTTTCTCCAGCCAGTCTTCGAAACGGCCGTCCTCGAGTTGGGAGCGTCACCGTCAGCCGTTGAGCCGCTTCTCGGCTGGTTTTACGCTATCGTGAGCCTCGTCTCTGCCGGGTTGAGCTATCACACCGGCCGGATCTACGAGTCTATCGGCGTCAAAGGCTGGTTCGCCACAGTCCCGTTTCTCGTCGGTACGGGGTTGGTAGTGCTCTGGTTCGTACCCGTGCTCGCCATTCCAGTTCTTCTGGGCGCGCGGAGCGTGGTCGAGACGTCCCGCTCGCTCGCGATTCAGCACGTCAATATACACGTCGGAACAATAGGCCGCGCCTCCGTATTGAGCGCGATGGCGATGGTTAGTTCGGTCACCGTGATCCCCTTCCAGCTTGGAAGTGGGGTCATCTCCGATTTGGCCAGCCCGCTGATCGCCCTCTCACTGGCCGGCGTCACCCTCGTAGCTGGCTCAGCGGCACTGCTCGCGCTGAGTTCGCCGCTTCGAAGCGACGACGCGGTAGCCAAAATTTCGTCGGACTAACGAGCGGCTCACGGTTCAATCCAAGCAGACTGATGAATCACCGCGCTTATCCGCACCCCGCACATCCGTGAACCGGGGTAACATTATTCACGGCTGCCGGCGTAGCCCACTCCATGCGGTTCGTCATCATCGGCGCCGGTCGGGTCGGCCTCCGCACTGCGCGCGTCTTACGTGAGGAGGGCCACGAGGTAACACTGGTCGAGTACGACGAGGCGAAGGTCCGCCGTGCGCGCGGGCAAGACTTCGAGGTCGTCCAGGGCGACGGCTCCCGCGAGGAGGTCCTCGAGGAAGCGGGGGTCCGTCGAGCCGACGCCCTCGGCGCATTGACGGGCGACCTGAACGTCAACTTCGCGGCCTGTATGATCGCCAAACACCACGGCTGTCGGACGATCATGCGCATCGACGAGGACTACCGCGAGGAGATCTACCGCAAGTATGCCGACGAGGTCGACGACGTGATCTACCCCGAGCGGCTAGGCGCGATGGGCGCGAAGAACGCGCTTCTGGGCGGGACGATCCGGGCCATCGCGGACATCGCCCAGCACCTCCAGGTCGTCGAGTTGACGATTACCGACGAAGCCCCGGTTCGGGGGTACACGATCAGCGAACTCCAGCTGCCGGCCAACGCAACCCTGCTCGCGTTCGGCAAGGCAGGCCACCAGCTCGCGATTCCGACCGAGGACGAGTCGCTCGAGACCGGCGACCGCCTGGTCGTCCTGGCGGATTTCGACGTGCTGAGCGACGTCAGACAGATTCTCGTGGGTGAGTCACCGGACCGGGCGGTGTCGGCCGATGGCGGAATTGTCGACCAAATCTCGGGTACAGCGAACGACGGCGAACACGACGGAGGTAACTAGTATGGTCACTGCGTTCATCATGATCAAGGCGAATACGGGCGAGGCGGATCGACTCAGGGACAGCGTCGAAGCGATCGAGGGCGTCGAATCGGCGCACATCGTCGCGGGCGACGTCGACATCATCGCGAAGGCGCGCGTCGAGACGCCCGCTGCAGTGAAGGAGATTTCGGCGACGCGGATCCAGGGCATTCAGGGCGTCGAGGACACCCAGACGTACATCGCGATGGACTGATCGACCCACTCACCGCCAGGGGATCGGTTCGACCTCGGTGATTTATACTGTTTTGTCGCGTGAAACCCGTATGCAGGAGTTCGACTTTCTCGTCATCGGATCGGGTTCGGGCCTCGACGTGGCGAACGCGGCCGTCAACCAGGGACAGTCCGTTGCCGTGGTCGAAAAGGGGCGTCTCGGCGGGACGTGTCTCAATCGTGGTTGCATCCCCTCGAAGATGTTGCTCTATCACGCCGATGTCCTCGAGACGATCGAGTCCGCCGACGAGTTCGGGATCGACGCGACCGTCGACGACGTTGACTTCGCCGGTATCGTCCGCGAAGTCAACGAAGACGTGAAAGCGGACGCCGAATCGATCCGCCGCGGTCTGCGCTCCTCGTCTGATCACGCCCTATTCGAGGCCGAAGGACGGTTCGTCAACGACAGAACGCTCGAGGTCTCCGGCGGCGAGGACGACGGCGTACAGCTCCGGGCCGACACGATCCTCATCGCGGCAGGGACTCGCCCGACAATCCCGCCAATCGAGGGCATCCAGGACGTCGAGTACCTGACCAGTACCGAGGCGCTACGCCTCGAGAGTCCACCGGAACACCTGGTGATCATTGGAGGCGGGTACGTCGCGGCCGAACTGGGGCACTTCTTCGGCACGTTCGGCAGCGACGTGACGATCGTCGGGAGGCGGCCGTCGCTCCTCCCCGAGGCCGACGACGAGGTCGCCGAGGCGTTCACCGACCGATTCGCCGACCGGTTCACCGTCTACACCGGCCACGAGGCGACCGCCGTCTCTGCTTCCGGCGGCCAGGTCACCGTCGAGGCGAAGCCCTACGAGTACGGCGATGGACTCCTCGAGGACGCTCAGCCGGTGACCGCCACCGGCGACGCGCTGTTGGTCGCCGCCGGTCGCCGCCCGAACACGGACACCCTGAACCTCGAGGAGACGGGCGTCGAGACGGATGCTCGAGGCTTCGTCGAGACCGACGAGTACCTGCGGACGGACGCCGAGGGCGTCTGGGCGCTCGGCGACATCGTCGGCGAGTACCTGCTGAAACACAGCGCGAACCACGAAGCCCAGGCGGTCGCCCGCAACCTCTTCGGGGACGAGCTCCAGCCGGTCGATTACGACGCGATGCCGTTCGCCGTCTTCACATCCCCCGAAGTCGCCGGTGTTGACGCTCACGAGGCCGACCTCCGGGACGACGGTCGAGAATACGCGACGAACACGTACCGCTACGAGAACACCGCCCGCGGCGCGGCGATGAAAGCCGAGGGGTTCGTGAAGGTGCTCATCGATCCCGAGGGAACGATCCTGGGGTGTCACATCGTGGGGCCGGACGCCTCGACGCTGATCCAGGAGGTCGTCGTCGCGATGAAGTCCGGTTCGGGGACGGTCCAGGACGTTCGGAGTGCGGTCCACGTTCACCCGGCGCTCCCCGAGGTCGTCCAGCGCGCGTTTACCGGGCAGTTCACCCGGGGTGACAGCCACGATCACGACGCCCAACCCGATCACCAGCACGATCACGGCGACGATCACCAGCACGACCCCGACCACCAGCACTGACGCCCGTATCCGCCGAGTGACAGCTCTCGAGAAGCAATCACAGAGACCGCATTTTCGAGACTCGAAGTCGCTCGAGCGTCAGTGCTCGAGTTCCTGCACGTCGTAGTCGGCGAGGAAGCGCTCGAGCCAGGCACGCTGGTCCTCGAGTCGGGGCGTCGGCTCGTCGTAGACGGGTTCGAACACGTCCGACGGGTCGGGGGCTGGCGCCTCCTCGGCCGTCTCGACGGCCGCCTCCACTTCGGCTTCGACATCCTCGCGGACCGACTCGACGACGTCGTCGTCGAGGACGCCCTGCTCGCGGAGATACGTTTCGTAGCGCTCGAGCGGGTCAGCGGTGCGCCACTCGGGGAGGTCCTCGCGGTCCTCGCGGTAGCGCGAGGGGTCGTTGTAGACGCCGGGGGCGACGTCGTTGGGGCCGTCGGGATAGTACAGCGCGGCCAGCAACTGAATTTGCCCGCGACCGACGCCGAGTTCGAACTGCCCGCCGCCGTAACACCGAATCCCGCGCTCCTCGCAGTAGGCGATCGTCTCGAGCAACGACTCGAGCGAGCCGAATCGGGAGGGCTTGACGTTCAACCACCGCGGCTCCCACGGCAATGACCCGACGTCCTCGACACTGTGAATCGGGGCGTCCCAGGAGAGCCGGTTCCGAACGTCGGGCACCTCGAGCAGCGGGCGCGTCTCCTCGGTTACACCCGGATCCTCGATCACGGCCTCCGGGAACGACTCGAGGATGCGCTCGTAGAAGTCCGGATCCGACGGGACGTCCACCTCGGTCCCCTCGTACTGCCCCTTCAGGTCGAGGATTCGGACGGCGTCGGTCGCCACCAGGTCGTCGACCACGGCGTCGGTCCACTCGGGCGTTGGATCGAGTTTAAACTCGAGGGACGGAACGGCATCGCGAAGGTGCTCGACCCGATCGGTCGACGGCGGCTCCCCGAGGCGGGTGCTCGCGACGAAGCGGAGCGGTTTCGGTTCGCGGTCGAGTGCGTCCCCAAGCGAGGTTCCGGCCTGGCGCAGCGCCAGGTCGAGCGCCGCGCTCTCGAGCGCCCAGCGACGGTAATCCCGGAAGTCCTTGCGGTCGGGTGGGCCCGCCGGAAACAGGTTCAGGTCCTCGAGTCGATCCGAGAACGATGCCAGCGTGAACTCGCCCTCGAGGCCGTCGGTCGGCAACCCGACCTGATGGAGGGCGTCGTGTTCCTCGGCGTCGTAGGTGACGTCTTCGCCGCGTCCCGTGACTTGCTCACTACTCGAGTGCGGTCCCGAGAGCGCGACCTCGGTCGTCACCCGCGTAAAATCGCTCGACGTGTCCCGCTCGAGTCGCTCGAGTTCGACGTCGGCGACGTGTACCTCGAGGTCGGCGAGACGGTCGAAGTCCGTATCCATACGTCTCGTTGGGTTGCCAGACCGATGAACGTTCGTGCGCTCGTGGCGCTCGAGCCCGGCCGATCGCCACTGACTGGCCTCGATTACTCCTGCTCCCGACGCTGTCTGAGATTCTGGCGCGTGAACTGCGGTTTCGTCGAGATGGAACTCGGCGTCCGGAACGACCAGTAGAGGACGATCGAGAGGACGGCCGAAAAGATTGCCGCGACGACCGCCGCGATGGGTGCGTCGAGCGCGTAGAGCACCCCCATAGAGAACAGCGACATGGTCAACAACATGCCGTAAACGAGCCGTTTCGCCAGGGTGGCGAATACCTGATCGCTGTCCTCGACCCCGACCCGGACGAACTGGTCGTCCCGTTCGAATCGGTCGAGCATCCGCTCGAGTTTCGGCGGGATCCTGACGGCGGATCGACTGGCGTCCCTGACCTCGCCCGCAGTGTCCTCGAGGACCCGCTGTATCGACTCCTCGCGGTAGCCCTGCTCGGTGAGGTAGTCCGTCGCGGTAGCGATGAAGTCGAAGTCGGGATCGAGGGTCACGCAGACGCCCTCGACGACGGTCGCCACCCGGAGCACGAGCGCAAGGTTCTTCGGGAGACGGAACGGGAACTCGTAGATCGAGTCCTCGATCTGGCCGACGATCTGCTGGACGCGGTACTGCTCGATGTCCTCGCCGCGCGCGTCGGCGATAGCGAGTTCCATCACGTCGGCCATCACGGCCCGGTCGGCCTCGGGACTCAGCGTTCCGATCGCGATGAGGGAGTCGAGGATCGCGTCGATGTCCTGGTTGGCAATCGCAATGTAGAACTCGACGATCCTGTCCTGGACGAATTCGTCGACGCGGCCGCTCATCCCGAAGTCGTAGAAGACGATCCGTCCGTCGTCGGTCACCGCCAGGTTTCCGGGGTGGGGATCGGCGTGAAAGACCCCGTCGTCGATGATCATCTGGAGGTACGATCGCTGGAGGTTCTCCGCGACCTGCTGGCGGTCGATTCCCTTCGCGTCGAGTTCGCCGACCTGATTGATCTTCGTCCCGTCGATGTAGGCCATCGTCAGGACCCGATCGCTCGAGTAGGCCTCGTACACCTCCGGAATGAGAAACCGGTCGTCGTCGGCGAAATTCGAGCGAATCTCGGCGAGCATCCGGGCCTCGCGATGGTAGTCCATCTCCTCGCGAATCGTTTTCGCGAACTCGTCGGCCAGGTTCTCGAGGGAGAACGACCGGGATTCGTCGACGAACCGAATCAGTACCGGAAGCGACCACCGGATCACCCGGAGGTCGGCCTCGACGAGCGTCTCGATTCCCGGCCGCCGAATCTTGACGGCGACGTCGTCGCCGTCGATCGAGGCACGGTACACCTGCCCCAGACTGGCGCCGCTGATTGCGTCGGTATCGAAGTCCTGAAAGCGGGTTTCGACCGGGCCGAGGTCCTCCTCGAGCACGACTCGCGCGTCGGCCCAGTCGGCCGGGGGTACCTCGTCCTGGAGGGCCGAGAGCACGTCGATGTACGCCGGGGGGAGGACGTCCGGGCGCGTCGAGAGCAACTGCCCGAGTTTGATGAACGTCGGACCGAGGGTGAGCAACGACTCGAGCAGGACTTCCGCGCGCTCGCGATGGGTCTCCGAGCCGACGCGGCGTGGCCGTCCGAAGACGAGCCAGCGGCGGCGGTCGCGGGCGTACGCCAGCAACAGCGGCAGGAAGTGCCACGCGACGACGACGAACCGTCGATACGCGCGAAGGATGCCCAGGTCAGGTCACCCGGGTTAGACGTCCCCGTCGGCGTCTCCATCGGCGTCTTCGGCAGTCGAGTCCTCGGGGTCGCTCACGACGTCGATCGGCGTCCTATCGGATCCCTCCCGTTTCGGCAGGGCGAGTTCGAGTACCCCCCTATCGACGCTCGCCTCGGCGTTCGACTCCGTCGCGTCGTCGGGCAGGGGGAGGTCGACGTCGACAAAGAGCGGACGGTTCTCCTCGAGGTAGTGGTACTCCTCGGGGAGATCCTTCTGGCGGCGGGCCTCGATCCGAATGCGGCCGTCTTCGACGGCGACGTCCACAGTCTCGGCAGCGACCCCTGGCACGTCGAGCACGAGGAGGTAAGAATCGTCGCTCTCGAGGAGATCGAAGAACGCGGCGTCGGAGAGGTCCCGGAGGGCGTCGCGCAGCGCTGACATAGTGACCGGTTCGAACGCCGCGACGAAAAAGGCCGCGGTCCCGACCGGTCGTTCTCGGGCCACCGGGCGGGTCAGATACCGCCGACGCCGACGGCGAGAGAGATGACGAGGAACAGGACGCCCGCGAACGCCGAGAGCAGTCCCCGGACCGCGACGCGGCGTGCCGCACGGCGCTCGGTCACGTCGAAGAGCAGAAACGGCGGGCCGAGCAGGCGTTGGCGAACGCGAGCTAGGAGTCCCGACTCTGGTGGGACCGACCGCTCGACGACGGCGTTCACCTGTCCCGTCTCTCGAGAGGCCGTCGTGTCTCGCCGGGCCGTCCCGAGCAGGTGAACCGACTCCCCGACGTCCAGTCGCCGCTCCAGGTAGCGCCGGTCCCGCCCGGTCGAAATCTCGAGCGGGCCCAGCGAGAGGCTCGTGTTCTCGTCAGAGACATCCTCGTCGCGCTCGATGTAGTGGGCGATCGGTGTCGGTGGCGTCTCGCCTCCTCGACGCGAATCCGCGCGTCTGCCGTAAGACGCAGGTCCGCCCCTCGCGGATTGACCAGGACGTTCCCCGACTCGTCCTCGAGGCGGAACGGCACGACCTGAGTCCCGCCGTCGATTTCGACCCACTTCGTGGTGCTCCCCGTGTTGGTCGACTTCCGGCGTTTCTCCTCGACGGCGTACTCGACGGCGACACAGGCCGTTTCGGTGAACGGCGACTCGAGGACGTCGTCCCAGGCGAGCACGGTTCCAGACAGTTCGACGGACCCGCCGTTCGGCGTGTCTAGTACCGTGTGCGGCTCGCGTGCGAAGAGCCGATAGGCGAAGCCCAGTTCGCGGAGCCCGTAGCCCAGAAGGGCGACACCGAGGAGCATACCGAGGGCGGCCAGAGAGAGGACCAGGACGGACATGTTCGGATTCCAATTTGTCGGCGAGAGTAAAAGTCGTCGGGTTCGCGGCCGACCCGCACGTTTTTCATCGTCGGCCGTCCCTCTTTGCGGTATGAAGGGTGCCGACCACGACCGCACGGAGTCGGGGTTCCGAGTGAGAACCCGCGTCGACGACGCCCGATCGACCCTCGAGGCGGCGCTCGAGGAGCGAAGCGTCCGGTGTGATCAGGAACGCGTGGCGCTCTCACGCGCCGACGGCCGCGTCCTGGCCGAGCCAATCACCGCCGACGTCGACGTCCCCCACTACGAGCGAGCGGCGATGGACGGCTACGCCCTGCGAGCGGCCGTCACGTTCGGTGCGAGTGAACGCTCACCCGCGGTCTTGGCCCTCGAGGATCAGCCCGACCCCGAAACCGCGCTCCCCCCGGAAACGGCCCGTCGGGTCCACACCGGGAGCGCTGTCCCCGCCGACGCCGACGCGGTCGTCATGCTCGAGCACGCCGAATCGCTCGGGGCGACGGGCGAACTCGAGGTGCTCGACGCGGTCGCCGAGGGCGAGAACGTCGCGCCCGTCGGGGAGGACGTCGAGGCTGGCCAGAAACTGTACGAACCGGGCCATCGACTGCGCCCCTCGGACCTCGGCCTCCTCCGGTCGGCGGGGACCGACCGGTCGCTCGTCTCGAGTCGACCGACCGTCGGCGTCGTGCCGACCGGCGAGGAGGTCGTCCAGGCCGATCCCGACCCCGGCGAGGTGATCGAGACCAACGGGCTGACGGTCTCGCGACTGGTCGGGCGCTGGGGCGGTCGCGCGACCCACCGCGAGGTCGTGACGGACGACGCCGAGGCGCTTCGCGTGGCGATCCAGCGCGATCTGACGAAGGACATCGTCGTCACGACCGGCGGCTCTTCGGTCGGCCAGCGGGATCTCCTGCCGGAGGTGATCGACGACCTCGGCGAGGTGCTGGTTCACGGCGTCGCGCTGAAACCCGGTCACCCGGTCTGTCTCGGAATCGTCGAGGAGACACCGGTGCTCGCGTTGCCGGGGTACCCGGTAGCGTGTCTCATCAACGCGGTCCAGTTCCTGCGGCCGACGCTCGCGTGGCTCCAGGGAACCGAGGCGACCCCGCATCCGACGGTGGCGGCACGTCTTGAGCGAAAGATTGCCTCGGAACCGGGAACGCGAACGTTCGCTCGGGTATCGCTCGAGGGGAATGAGGGACTCGAGGAGGCGGACGAGGCAGTCGAGGAGACGGAAGACGGACACGAGGAGAGGAAAGAAGGCGGGGAGCTGGTCGCGACCCCCACGCGAGCGAGCGGGTCGGGCGTGCTCTCGAGCGTCGCGCTCGCCGACGGCTGGGTCGTCGTTCCAGAGGACCGAGAGGGGATCCCGGCGGGTGAGATGGTGGCGGTGGAGAACTGGGAGCCCTGGTTCTGAAGGACTGATCGACGAGGCGTCGGACTGTGGCGAACAGGCGACACACTGCGACCGCGATCCGTCGTGTCGCACGACCGCCGCGCGGATCGCGTCTCGAGTCAGTTCACGCCGAGGTTGGCCGCTCCTTCGTATATAAACCTCCTCACAGTGATCGGAGCGCAGTGAGCCGAGCGCGCCGACGGACACTCGAGGTTTTTACCGCATCGCTTCCAAGAACGCCCATGGCCCGCAAGGAATTTCGGGATCTCGCGACACCCGAGCAAGCCCACGAGGCGATTCGGTCGCTGTCGCTCGAGGGCGGCATCGACCGCGTTCCCCTGTCAGAGGCGCGCGGCCGGGTACTGGTGACGCGCGTCGACGCCGAACTGGACGTCCCCGGGTTCGATCGCTCGAGTCTGGACGGCTACGCCCTCCGCGCGAGTGATACGTTCGGCGCGGACGAGGCCGACCCGGCTCGCCTCGAACTGGTTGGGGAGGTCCACGCTGGCGAGAGGCCGGGACTCGAGGTCGGATCCGGCGAAGCGGTCGAAATCTCGACCGGGGCGGTGATGCCGCCCGGGGCCGACGCGATGGTTCCCGTCGAGCGGACGGACATCGAGGATGAGACGGTCCTGGTCCGCACGAGCGTCGCGCCGGGAGACAACGTCATGTTCGCCGGGGCTGACGTCGCCGCCGGCGAGCGCGCGCTGGGGCCGGGGACGCAGCTGACGCCGCGGGAGATCGGCCTACTCTCGGCGCTGGGCGTCGACGAGGTCCCCGTTCGTTCCCGTCCCCGCGTAGGAATCGTCTCGACCGGCGACGAACTCGTTCGCCCGGGCGGCGACCTCGAGAGTGCCCGCGGGCAGATCTACGACGTCAACAGCTACACGGTCGCGGCGGGCGTCGAGGAGGCAGGCGGCGAGGCGGTACTCTACTCGCACGCTGGCGACGACCCCGCCGAGATGGAGCGCGTGCTTCGGGAGGCGGCCGAGGAGTGCGATCTCGTGCTCTCGTCTGGATCGACGAGTGCGAGCGCGGTCGACGTGATTTACCGCGTGATCGAGGAACAGGGCGAGTTGCTGCTGCACGGCGTGAGCGTCAAACCCGGGAAGCCGATGCTGATCGGGCGTCTCGAGCGGTCGGATTCGGCGGGACAGTCCGCCTACGTCGGCCTCCCCGGCTACCCCGTCTCGGCGATGATGGTCTTCCGGACGTTCGTCGCGCCCGCCATCCGCGAGGCGGCTGGCGTTCCCGAACCCGAGACGGCGACGTTGACCGGCCGCCTGGCTCGAGAGGAGCGATCCGAGCAGGGCCGTCATCGCCTGCTTCCGGTCGGCGTCACGACCGACGGCGACGGCGAGTACCTGGTCTACCCCGTCGACAAGGGGAGCGGGGCGACGACCAGCCTCGTCGAGGCCGACGGCGTCGTCGAAATCGACGCCGACACGGACTACCTCGAGGTCGGCGCAACACTCGAGGTCCGGCTGTTCTCGCCCGATCGTCGGCTCCCGACGCTGTTCGGCGTCGGCGAGGACGATCCGACCCTCAACCGCGTCCTGGATCGCCTCGAGCGACCACGATACCTCCCGATCGGATCGCGCCCCGCACTGCGGCGGCTTCGGACGGGAGCTCCTGACGTGGCCGTGGTCGCCGGGCCGGTCGAGCCGGATCGCGAACCCGAAGGTATCGAACTCGGCTCCTGGAATCGAGAGTGGGGGCTGATCGTACCTGCGGGGAACCCGGTCGAGGTCGAAGGGCTCGAGTCGCTCGTCGACCGCGACCTGCGGTTCGTCAACCGGACGACCGATTCGGGGTTGCGAACGAGCCTGAGCGTCGCCCTCGCGGAACTCGCGGACGAACGCGGCCGGGACCGCCATGACCTCACCGCGGCCATCGACGGCTTCGATTTGGGACTACGCGCCCACGAGAGCCCTGCTCGACGGGTCATCGCCGGGGAAGCGGACGTCGCGCTCGGACTCCAGGAGACCGCGGAGCGATTGAGCCTCGGATTCGTTTCCTGCGGCGAGCAACCCGTCCGGGTCTGGGCGGCGGCCGACCGCGTGGACAAACCGGGCGTTCGGGAACTCGAGTCGGCTCTCCACGAGAAACTCGAATAACGCACGGAGACAGTCTCAGGGCCCCGGTAGTCAGGATCTTCGAAGTAGCAGTTTTACGCCCGAGCGGTGTAGTGTGCGTGATGTCGACGATTGCCGAGTTTCGGATCCCGGCCTCGGATACGGCGATGGAGACGACGTTCGAGCGCGCCCCACAGGCCAGGCTCGAACTCGAGTCCTCGGTGTCGAAGACGCTCCCGTCGATTTGGGTCTCGGGGACGACCTGCGAGGTGATCGAGAACGCCTTCGCCGCCGACGACACGATCGAGCGATTCGAACTGGTCGCGAGTGCCGAAGACCGACTCCTCTACGACGTCGACTCCGAGCGCGCGCAGTACCTCTACGACGAGTTGCTATCCTCTGGCGGCTCGTTGCTCGAGGCGAGCGGCGTCGATTCCTGGTGGCAGTTCAAGATGCGGTTTCGGACGCGCGAACACCTCGTCGACACCCACGAGACGCTCGAGAGCCAGGACATCGTGGTCGATTTGATCCGCGTCACCGACGTCACGACGGTGTCGACGGGGAACACGCGGCTCACGCCGGAGCAACACGAGGCGTTGACGGCCGCGTTCGAGAAGGGGTACTTCAAGATTCCGCGCCAGATTTCGATGGAGGAACTCGCGAGCGACCTCGGCATCTCCCACCAGGCACTCGGAACGGTTGCGTCGCGCGTACGGGACGCTGGTCGACGCGGAGGTACAGCCGGTGAACGAGCAGACGACCGACTGAACAGTTCCTCGAACGATTGGACGCGGTAGTCGCCGAGCACGCAGCGTCCGCGCCTGTCGTGGCCGACGCGTTCGACGTGGATCGCGTCGAGACCCGCGTTCCAGGCAGCGCCGACGTCGCCAGCACCGTCGCCAGCGAGGACGCCCCGGTGTCCGTTTTTCGCGACGCCCAGGTTCGTCATCACCCGTTCGACGGGCGTGGGGTCGGGCTTCCAGCCCGTCTCCGGGGTACAGCACAGCACGTCGTCGAACCAGTCGCGAATCCCGACGTGGTCGAGGACTGGATCGGCCAGGAACTGCTGGCAGTGGGTGACGAGGCCGACCGGCGTCTCGAGGTCGCCGACGAAGGCGGCGTCCTCGTGGAGGTACGTCTGTTCGGCGCGGACGAGCGGATCCTCCTCGGCGTGGAAGGCGTCCCAGAACGCCGACGGCTCGATGCCCCAGGCCCTGAGCTGGGCGTCGCGGGAGCCGGTGAGGCCGTTCCAGAGGATGTCGGCCTCCCGGTCGGTGAACTCCCGGCTGAGTCGGTCACCGACGCGGTCGAACACCTCGCGGGTGTAGGACCACTCGACGTCGACCAGGGTTCCGTCGAGATCGAGGAGCCAGAAGTCGTACTCCGAGACCATGTGGAGCTACCAGTAGTCGTCCCGCTTATAAGTGTGTGTCGCCGCGAGCGCCGTCGCTCTCGGTTCGCCGATTTCCCACGTTATTCGTGTCGCCCGTCACACGTCCTTCACGTCGCCCGTCACACGTCACTTCCTCATGAGCGCAGAACTCACCGGCGCGGTGTCTCGAGCCTGACCTCCCTCGTCTCGACGCGGCACAGGAAGGACAGACGAACCGGTAGTGGATGGACCGTCCGGACGTCGTCACGTGCCAGCCCGCGTCGTCGCCGTCGTAGCCGCACTCTCGGCACCGGGCGCTGGTTCGATCGAGTCGCTGGCGCAGCCTTTCGAACGGAGACCGACTTCGCTGTATAGACATGTGTTAACATACAACTCGAGGTCGTATAATTGTCCGCATCAGTCACGAACGAAGAATGTTCACCACCACGACAGGGACTGGCGTTTTATGACCGGCCCGAAACCAGAGTGAACATGGACGACACCGACGGACGAGACGGGGAGGGCGACGTCGATCGAGCCGTGAAGGCGAGGGCGGTCGACGAGGCACCGATCGGCGTCTCGCTCTCCGATCCGTCACGCGAGGACAACCCGCTGGTGTACATCAATCCGGCCTTCAAGCGACTCACCGGCTACGACGACGAGGCGGTTCTCGGACGAAACTGTCGATTCCTCCAGGGGCCGGACTCGAGCCCCGAAGTCGTCGCGGAAATGCGGGCCGCTATCGAGGACGAACGGCCGACGACAGTCGAACTCCGGAACTACCGAGATGACGGCACCGAGTTCTGGAACGAGGTGACGATCGCTCCCGTTCGCGACGAGACGGGAACCGTCACGCACTACGTCGGCTTCCAGAACGACGTCACGGCCAGAAAGGCAGCCGAGTTTGCCCTCGAGGAACGAACCGAGGAACTCGAGTATATCCTCGAGCGCGTCGAGGGATTGATCCAGGACGTGACCAGCGTCGTCGCTGGATCGACCTCCCGGAGCGACCTCGAGACCACAGTGTGTAGCCGAATCGCCGAGGAAGCCGCCTACGAGGGCGCCTGGATCGGCGAACGCAATCCCGCAACAGACACGCTCGAGGTGCGAGCGAGCGTCGGCGTCGACCCTGACGATTTGTCGATTGACGCCGATCACCCCGCGACGACCAGCCTCGCCTCGGAGTCCGTCGTCGTCGACACGGTCGAGGGGTGGACTCACGCCTCCTTCCCGCTCGTCTACAACGGCGTCGAGTACGGGACGCTGACGGTCTGCAGCGACGACTCACACGAGGTCGACGACCGCGAGACGATCATCCTCTCGGCGCTCGCACGGGCGGTCGCCAGCGGGATCAACGCTCGCGAGACCAGTCGCATGCTCGCGACCGACGCCGTCGTCGCCGTCGAACTCGAGATGACCGACCGCGACCTCCCACCAGTTGGGGTCAGCGCCGAGACGGGCGGTCGCCTCGAGTACCGCCGGTCGGTTCACGGTTCGGGTGACGACACGGCGTCGCTGTTTACGGTCACGAACGCTGGTGCCGAGGACTGGCCGCGGTCGCCGAGGGTCTCGAGGGAGTCGACCTCGCAGTTCTCGTCGAGCGGGCGGACCGCATGTTAATCGAACTCGACGCCGAGAACGACCTCGTCGAGTGGCTCTCCGAACGCGGCATTCTCGTCCAGTCGATCGAGGCCGAGGACGGCCGTGCCCGCGTGACCCTCGAGATTCCGCACTCGACGAACGTCCGCAGCGTCGTCGAGTCGGTTCAGGCACGGTACGACGGAACGGACGTCATCTCCTTTCGCCAGCACGAACGTGGCGACGAGACGCGCGAGGAGTTTGCCGCCAGACTCGAGGACGAACTCACCGAGCGCCAGTTCTCTCTGCAACGGGCGTACCTCGGCGGCTACTTCGAGTGGCCCCGTCCGACCACTGGCGAGGAACTCGCCAGTTCGATGGACGTCTCGCGACCGACGTTCCACGAACACCTGCGGAATGCTGAAGCGAAACTCTGTCAGGCGTTTTTCGAAGGCAAGTGAGGCGAACGTTCGTCGAAGGCGAGCGAGGCGAAGAAAGATCACCCTATACTCGCTTACTGCGCCGTAGTCGGCCCTTAGGGTCGAAAATCGAGTAGGACAGTCACCAGCGTTTATATACTCGTTTGTGGTGGCAAGGCACACATGCTCGAGATTCCACTCCAGATCGGTGGCGGCGGCTTCCTGTACTGGGCGATCATCTTCTTCGTCCTGGCGATTATCGCCGCGGCGGTCGGGTCTCGCGGCGTCGCCGGGGTGAGTATGGAGATCGCACGGATCTTCGTGTTGATCTTCATCATCCTCGCGGTCGTCGCCCTGTTACTGTAGCCGCCCTCGAATGTCGGTACGGAGAAACCGAGACTCGAGGCCGGAAACCAGAAAGAAGAGGCTGGAGAGAGGAGACCGGAAATCAGAGAGAGAAAATCAGAGAAGCGACGCCAGTGTACGGACTCGCCACCGGCCGAGTCCGTCGTCTTCTTCGCGACGTAAGTGGATCCGGTTACGTGCCTGTGGGAACGCCTAACAGGCTTCACCACGAATATAACGAACAGGGTTTACCATGACAGAACTCGGCGGTTTTCACGACAGGGTTGCTCGCATCGATCTCTCCTCGGGGTCGGTCGACTACGAGCCGATCGACGACGAGGACGCCAGGAAGTACATCGGGGCTCGCGGCCTCGGCGTGAAGTACGTCTTCGAGAACGGCCCGGACGTCGACCCGGAGGGACCCGAGAACCTGCTCGCGTTCATGAACGGTCCGCTCACTGGCTCGCAGGTCCCGATGTCCGGTCGAATCGCGGTCTGTACCAAATCGCCGCTGACCGGGACCGTCACCGACAGCCACCACGGCGGCTGGTCCGGCGCGCGGCTCAAGTGGGCGGCTTCGACGGCCTGCTGTTCGAAGGCAAGGCCGACGAACCCGTCTACGCCGTCGTCGAGGACGGCGAGGTCGAACTCCGTGACGCCTCTCACCTCTGGGGAAGCGGCGTCCACGAGACGCGCGACCAGCTCGAGGAGGAAGTAGACGGCTCCTACGGGAAGAACCTCTCGTTGATGGCCATCGGGACGGGCGGCGAGAACGGCGTGAAGTACGCCTGCATCATGAACGAGGACGACCGAGCCTCCGGTCGGGGCGGTACCGGTTGCGTGATGGGGTCGAAGAACCTCAAGGCGGTCGTCGTCAAGTCGACGACGAAGATGCCCAAGCCCGCAGACCAGGAGACGTTCAGGGAGGGCCACCAGCAGGCGATGAAGGCGATCCAGGAGTCGGACGTCACCGCGCCCAACGAGGGCGGCCTCTCGATGTACGGGACGAACGTCCTGATGAACATCGGCGAGGAGATGGACGGCCTCCCGACGAAGAACGCTCAGTACACCTCGACCGAGAGCATGCGCGAGGCCGAGGGCGCCGACATCGACGCCGAGCGCGTCTCCGGGGAGAATGTTCGCGAGAACATCCTCGTCGACGAACCGACCTGTCACTCCTGTCCGGTCGCCTGCAAGAAGGAAGTCGAGGTGCAGACGATGCACAAGGGCGAGGAGATGAACGTCCGGACGGAGTCCTACGAGTACGAGTCGGCCTACGCGCTCGGCCCGAACTCGGGGCACACCGACCGCGACGCCGTCGCCCTCATGATCGAGCGCTGTAACGACGTGGGCGTCGACACCATCGAAACGGGGAACATGATGGCGATGGCCATGGAGATGTCCGAGCAAGGCAAACTCGAGGAGGGCGACCTCGAGTGGGGCGACTACGAGACGATGATCGACATGATCGACCGAATCGGCCGCCGCGAGGACGACCTCGCCGACCTGCTCGCGGAGGGGCCGCGCCGGGTCGCCGACCGCAAGGACGCCCAGGACAACTCGCTCGCGGTCAAGGGCCAGACCATCGCCGCCTACGACCCGCGCTGTATGAAGGGGATGGGCATCGGCTACGCCACCTCGAACCGGGGCGCGTGTCACCTGCGCGGGTACACGCCCGCCGCCGAAATTCTCGGCATTCCCGAGAAGGTCGATCCTTACGAGTGGGAGGGCAAGGGCGAGCTGACCGCCGCCTTCCAGGACCTCCACGCCATCTCCGACAGCTTCGACATCTGCAAGTTCAACGCTTTCGCGGAGGGCATCGAGGAGTACGTCGACCAGTACAACGGCATGACCGGCCTCGACGTGAGCGAAGACGAACTCATGGAAGCCGGCGAGCGCATCTACAACCTCGAGCGCTACTACAACAACCTCGCCGGCTTCGACGGCTCGGACGACTCCCTGCCGGCGCGCTTCCTCGAGGACGGCATCCGCGGCCAGGGCGCCAGCGAGGGTGAGTACTGCGAGCTCGATGAGATGAAAGAAGAGTACTACGAGCACCGCGGCTGGGTCGACGGCGTCGTTCCCGACGAGAAACTCGACGAACTGGGCATCGACATGGGCCCCGGTACCGGCGTCTCGCTCGGCGACTCGCCGGCTCCGGCGGACGACTGATTGCCAGGCCGACTCGTTTCCGATCACCGGCCATTTTTCGACGCGAATCGACCCACTCGAGCGGCGTTCAGCCGGCTCGCTGACTCCATCTGCGCCTCGAGACTCGGCTAAAACCCGCCAGCAGATCGGCTCGCTCTCGCCGTACACCGCCAGCACCACGGCCGTCGCGTAGCCGTCCGGTTCCCCCCGAACCGTCTCGATTCGCGTCTCGGGTTCGTCGAACACCCACTCGCGCAGGGTCTGTCCGCCCGCCAGGCCCTCGAGCACCCGGGACTCGACGGTGGCCGGATCGGCCTCGCCCGCGTTCTCGTAGAACAGGCCGGGACCGTTCCCCGAATCGGACTGGGCCCAGGCGAGCGCGGAACTGGCGCGTCCTTCGCCGCGAACGGTCGCGCGGGCCTGTACCACGGTGAGTCGTTCCCCGGCGGGGCCGAGGTCGGGCGCCGTGCCGACCGCTTCGACGTCGGCAGCTGCGGGAATCACCGACGAGACCGTCACGAGGTTGTAGTTTTCGACGCCAGCGTCGGCCAGGGCGGCGTCGTAGGAGGCCATCTCCGTCGAGGCGGTCGCCGATCCCCAGGCGACGCGGATCGTGCTCATGAGCGGGAGTCGGGGACCGACGGCGTAAGGGCTTGCGATTTCGCTGTCGTCGTGCCGGTACGTAAATTGCGGGGAGTGTGTCGCTCGAAGGCGTAGCTCAGTCGAAGAAGTAGTTCGCCGACGTGACGACTTCCCGATCACCGGCCTCGATCTTCTCGAGGGCGGCCTCGAAGTCCGACTGCCCGACGGTCGTCCGGTCGTCGCGGATGGCGAACATCCCGGCTTCGGTCGTGACGGATTCGATTTCCGCGCCCGTGAAGCCGACCGTCTGTTCGGCGAGGTCCTCGAAGTCGACCTCGTCGTCGACGTTCATGGCTCGCGTGTGAATCTCGAAGATCTGCTGTCGTCCCTCGCCGTCTGGTTCTGGAACCTCGATGAGGCGATCGAACCGACCTGGACGGAGGATCGCGTCGTCGAGCATGTCGAAACGGTTCGTGGCGGCGATGATGCGGATGTCACCGCGCTCGTCGAACCCGTCCATCTCGCTCAGGAGCTGCATCATCGTTCGCTGGACCTCGGCGTCGCCGGAGGTCTTCGACTCGGTACGCGTAGCGGCGATGGCATCGATCTCGTCGATGAAGATAACGGCAGGTTCGCGCTCGCGGGCCATCTCGAAGAGGTCCCGAACCAGTCGGGAGCCCTCGCCGATGAACTTGCGGACGAGTTCGAGCCGCCATCTTGATGAAGGTCGCGTCGGTCTGGGTGGCGACGGCTTTGGCGAGCATCGTCTTCCCCGTGCCCGGCGGCCCGTAGAGCAGGCCGGCCGGTGGTTCGATCCCCACGTTCTCGAAGAGTTCGGGCTGGGCGAGCGGTTGCTCGACGGCCTCCCTGACTTCGCGAACCTGGTCGTCGATCCCCCCGATGTCCTCGTAGCTGACGTCGGGTTTTTCCGTAATCTCCATCGTCTGCGCACGGGCGTCCGTCTCCGCCGAGAGGATCCGCTGGATACCAAAGGAATCGTTGACGGCGACGCGGTCCCCGTACTCGAGTTCCTCGGCGAAGTCGGGGCCGATTTCGGTGAGTACCTCCTGGTTGTTCCCGTGTTGCTTGACGATCACCTCGTCGCCCAGGTGGTCTTCGACGGTCGCGAGGTACAGCGACGAACTCTTGAGGACCTCGTTTTCGCGTTTGGTGCGGTCGACCTGTTCTTTGAGTCGCGTTCGCCGGTCGCGGGCGGCGTCGAGTTGCTCTGATGCTGCTCGCTGGCCGCTGTCGTACTGCAGAAAGTGGTCGTGGAGCGCTTCGAGTCGTTCTTCGTCCGGGAGATCGGGATCGATCTCCCGACTCGGTGTGTCGGGGAGCGAGGGACTTCGAGACATCCTGACGACCGAGCATAACTGCCGACGGTACATCTGCCTTTGGGTCCCGGTGAGGATATCGACGCGGCCCCGGTTCGCCGGCGAACGTCCACGGCTCGGGCCCGGCACCCGTCGGCCGTCTGTCGCTGCCCGCGCCATTTAAGCGGCCGGGGTTCCCTTTCCCGGTATGGCCACGGGTCTGCTCACGGACGAACGAGCCGATCAGATCGTCACCACCTGTCGAACCGCCGTCGGCGACAGCCTCCGGTCGGTGACGTACTTCACCCGGGACGACTTCGAACAGCTGTACCTCCGCGACGACCTCGAGCGCGACGCCGACCTCACGAGCTTCATCGGTCACGAGTGGCGCGGCTTCAAGACCGCCCAGACCGCCTACGAGGGCTCCGAACTGGGCGACTACGAGTACACCATCCGCGTATTCGAAAACGGCTTTCTCATCCGCGTGACGACCGATCGGGAGGGCGTCTTCGCGACGACCGACGGGCTGACGGTCAAGGACTTCGAAGAAGTCGCAACCGGTCTCGAGTCGTTCTTAGGCGAGCGCAACCGCGAGTAAGCGCCGTTAACACGCTTCCGACCGCTCGTCGTCGTCGCCTGACTCGCCCGGTCCGTCGGGGAGCCGATCGGTAATCCCGAGCCGAGTTCCCCGTCGGTGCCGAGCAGTCGAGCGAACCGTCGTTTCTCCGCAGCGTACTTATCGAGTGCCATGCTTCCGACGAACGGTCGACCCACGTGTAGTTATGCACGACATTAACGCTGTTTCCCACCGTTGTTTACGGCGAAACGGACGGGAACCGATCGAACGCCAGTAAAATGGTTAGAAAAATGATGGGACGATTCTATTGAACCCTGACATCGCAAGCCCAGGCCGTGCCGCTGTCGTAACACCCATTTTCGCACCCACCCTTCGCCCACGTATGACGAAGCTACCGACGGCCGTCGCTGACACACTCGAGGCGCACGAGGCGTTTTCGCCGCTCGACGACGCGACGTACGCGCTCGAGACCACGGTCTTCGAGGCGCGCGTGAGCGTGACCGCCGCCGAGGGGCGGCGAGACGGCTCGTTTACCGTCGTCGTCCGATTGCCGACGCTCGACGCGGCGACCGCCGACCGCGTTGCCCCGGTGGTCGAAGACGGCTGGTTCGAGACGTTCGAGCGTCGACTCGCGGACGTGTTCACGGTCGCCGAAACCGGCACGCACGACGCGCCGCGAATCGACCGCGACGAGGGCGTCGTGACGGTCACCCTCGAGTACGTCGCCTGGGACGCCAGGGAGGGGGTCGACGACGCCAAGGCGCTGATCGAATACGTCGAGGGAACCTACGCGCAGGGCATCATTCCGGGGTACGAGTACGAAGGGCCCGCAGCGACGCTGGTCGAGAACGCCCAGACCGCGGGAGAGCGGGCTGCCGAAGGCGCTGCTGGCGACCATGGCGACGAGTACGACAGCCCGTTTTAATCACGCTTACTTGCCTCGACTCACGCTGAACGGATGCGTCCGCATTAGTGGTAGTGGCTCGAGACGTACTGCCCCATCTCTCGTTCCTACGAACTCGAGCGATAGATTCCTCCGGCGCGTTTGATCCGGTCCACTCGAGCGACGGACCTGCCGCGCAGTACGCAATCTCGCAAACGTCGTTTCAGTCCATCGCGATGTAGGTCTTCGTATCCGAAACCCCATCGAGACTCTGGATATCGCCCGAAGCCGCCTTCAGGACGCCGTACACCTCGTCGGCGTCGACCTCGGCGATGATGTCGTAATTTCCGGCGACGATGTGGGCGTCCGAAACGCTCTCGAGGTCGCGGATGCCCGCCAGGAGCCCTTCGGATTTGCCGGCAGCGGTCTTCACCATGATGAACGCGTGAACCATTACTTTCGTGTGGTACTCCTTGGCACGACTAAAGTGTTTGCCCGGCCACGGACGCCGACGTCTCGAGAACCCGTCGAAACTTTCGTATCAAAAGTCCCGCGGTGGTTACAACGAGAGGTCGAAGCAGTAACTGGCAAAAACCTGGAGCCCGAAGTGAGTGTATGGCACGAACCATCACGGTAACTGGCATGAGCCTGTGGCGGCTGCGAGGACACGGTCGAATCGGCGCTCGAGGACGTCGACGGCGTCGTCGAGGCGTCGGCGGACAACGAATCGGACGCCGTCACCGTCGAGGGTGACGCCAACGTCGACACGCTCGTCGAAGCGATCCAGAACGCGGGCTACGACGCCTCCGCCTGAAATCGGCCCACTCGCGAACGCCCGCTCGTTCTACACGTTTTACCGGTCGATCGGATCGTCGATCCAGTTGTAACAGCGAAAGTGCTCCGGCCGCTTTTCGCTCGTGAGCATCTCGAGGGGGATGAACCCTCGCCGCCGCGAGCCCCCGCCTCGCGCTCGTCGGGATCGTCGGAGAAGGTCATGAGCTTCGCCTTCACCGAAAACGTGACCTCGAGCGTGCCCGTGTGGTTTTCGTCGGGGTCGAACCGCATCGAGACGTCGCCGGCGCCGACGCCGAAGATGGCCCGATCGGTCGGCGTCGAGACGCCCACGTCGTGACTGGCGAGTCCGCTCGAGAGGCCCTCGAGCCACGCGCGCATCGACTCGCGGTCGAGCGGTTGCTCGAGGTCGAACCCGCCGTCTGCGTCCATCGACCCCGATTCGAACGCGAAGTCGGGGTAGGCGAGTTTCTCGTCGGGGAGGACGTGAGAACTCGTTTCCGGGTCCGGCGGGGTTTCGGGGACGCCCAGTTCGTCGCTGATCGCCGACCGGACGGTCGCTTCGGCGTTCGACGGGTCCACTGGTGTCGCATCGCACACTTCTTCCGTTTCGTCGTCCGTTTCCGCCGAGGAGTCGCCGTCCATTCTCTCGTCGCTATCTCGAGTCATGGTCCATAGTCCTCCTGGTCGCTCGCTCGAGCGACACGCTCTGCGAAGTGGCACTTCGAAACTGTCCCCTCGAGGTCGACCACGTTGGGGACGTCCGTTCGGCACTGGTCCTCGGCGATTGGACATCGCGTGTGGAAGACGCACCCGCTCGGCGGATCCACTGGACTCGGGATGTCACCCTCGAGAATGGTCGCGTCGAGCACCGACGTGGTGGGATCGAGATCAGGAATCGACGCGAGCAATGCCTCCGTGTAGGGGTGACCGGGCGACGTGAACAGTCGCTCTGCCTCGCCGACCTCCATCAACTCGCCGAGGTACATAACCGCGATACGATCGGCGATGTGCTTGACGACGCTCAGGTCGTGGCTGATGAGGACGTAGGTGAGATCGAGTTCCCGCTGGAGGCGCAACAGGAGGTTGATAATGCTCCTTCACCGAGGCGTCGAGCGCCGACACTGGTTCGTCGAGGATGAGCACCCGTGGCTCCGTCGCAATCGCCCTGGCAATCGCGACTCGCTGGGCTTGACCACCTGAAAGTTCGTGGGCGTATCGATCGACGTAGCGCGCTGAGAGGTTTACCTGTTCAAGCAACTCGGTGATACGGTCCTTTCGTTCGACCCGCGACCAACCCTGCGTCTTTAGCGGTTCGGCGATCGCCTGCGCGACCGTCATTCGCGGATCGATGCTCGATTTGGCGTTCTGGAAGATGACTCCGAAGTCCGCGAGCAGTTGGTTCGAGCGACCGCTGACGGATCGAACGGCCCGACCATCGATTCGGACGTCACCTGCCGTCGGCGTGTGAAGTCCCGTAACGAGGTTCGCGAGCGTCGACTTCCCGCTCCCGCTCTCGCCGACGATGCCGAGCGTCTCGCCTTCGTACACGTTCAGTGAGACGCCCGAGACGGCGGTGATCGTCGTCCGAGTGCCGAACAGGCGATCGATCAGGGAGTCTTCGAGGGCGAACTCCTTCGTGACGTTCTCGAGTTCGACGACCGTGGTCGCATCACGTTCGTGTTCGCGTTCCTCCGCCGATTCGACTGGCGTGCTCATCGTTCTCCTCCGTGTCGAGGGTTGAGGCCAGCGAGAGATCGTCGTTCACCCGACGAATTTCACAGCACTTCGCTCGGTGGTTCTCGCCGCAGTCTACCGTCGGCATCGGTCCCGACCGACACGCCTCGCGAGCGTAGTCACACCGCGACGCGAACGGACACCCCGTGACGTCGCCGAGTTGATCCGGAACCTGCCCCTCGATCGTCTCTAACTGCTCCTTCCGCGCGGTTTCCTGGGGCATGCACTCGAGCAACGCCTGTGTGTAGGGATGTTTCGGTTCTTGCAGGATCTCTTCGACCGGTCCGCTCTCCATGACCTCGCCGCCGTACATCACGATCACGCGGTCACAGATATCGGCGACGACGCCAAGGTCGTGGGTGATCATGACGACAGACATATCGCGTTCGTCTCTGAGCCTGGCGATGATTCGAAGGATCTGCGCCTGAATCGTGACGTCGAGGGCCGTCGTCGGTTCGTCGGCGATCAGGAGGTCAGGCTCACTCGCGAGTGCGATCGCGAGCATCGCTCGCTGGCGCATCCCGCCGGAGAACTCGTGGGGGTAGGCGTCGAGTCGTTCGGTCGGGTTCGGAATGCCGACCTCTTCCATCAGATCGACGACTCGCCCACGCTTTTCTCGCCAGTCGGAGCGGTCGTGCAAGAGGGGAACGCGTAGGTACTCTCGAAGCTTTTGTGACGTCGGATCGTCGTGGATCTTCAGCGATTCGACGATCTGTTCGCCGACCGTAAAGACCGGGTTGAGCGTCGTCATCGGATCTTGAAACACCATCGAGAGACCGTCGCCGCGGATCCGGCGGATCTCGCGGTCGTTTGCCGTCGTCAACTCGGTGTCCCTGAACCGTATTGATCCATCGGCGATTCGTCCGGGGTCTTCGAGTCGCATCGTCGAAAGCGCGGTGACGGATTTCCCGCTTCCGCTCTCGCCGACGATGCCAAGAATCTCTCCCCTGTCGACGTCGAAACTCACGCCGTTGACGGCGTGAACGGTTCCTTCGTACGTATCGAAACAGGTGTGTAAATTTTCGACCGAGAGCAGTGGTTCTGTCATGCTTAGAATCCCTCGTTCTGTACCGTATCCGTTTCCGGGGATCGAGGACGTCGCGAAGCCCGTCACCGAGCAAGTTGAATCCGAGAACCGCGAGCATGATCGCCAGGCCGGGGAAGTTCACGACCCACCAGGCGTCCTGCAGGTAGTTTCGTCCTTCGGATATCATCGTTCCCCACTCTGGCGTCGGCGGCTGAGCGCCGAGACCCAGGAACGATAGTCCGGCGGTCCCGAGGATCACGCCGGCCATGTCGATCGTCGCGAGGACGACTACCGGGCCGATGACGTTCGGCACGATGTGGCGACCGACGATCCTGAGGCGACCGACACCCATCAACTGGCTGGCCTTGACGAACTCCTGTTCTTTGACCGAGAGTACGCTCCCGCGTATCACGCGAGCGTATCTGGTCCAGCCGACGACGGCGAGCGCGATCATGATGTTCGTCAGACTGGGCCCGAGGATGCCGGCGATGACGAGCGCGAGCAAGAGCCCGGGGAAGGCCAGCAGGACGTCGACGAACCGCATCAGCGCTTCGTCTACGTAGCCGCCGGCGTACCCCGCCGTCACTCCCACCGCCGTGCCGATCGCCAGCGAGATACCGACGACGGCAAGCCCGATTCGCAGTGAGATGCGAGCGCCGTATAGCAATCGCGTCAGGATGTCACGGCCAAGCTGGTCAGTCCCCAGCGGGTGGTCGACCGATGGGGACTCGAGGCGGTTCTCGAGGTCCTGTTCGGCCGGCTCGTACGGAGTCAGAAACGGGGCGAGCAGGGCGCTGAAGAGGATAACAGAACGATCACCAGCCCGACGACGTTCAGCGTGTTCGACCGAAACTGTCGCATCTTTCGTGAGTCGTACAGCGATCGAATCCGCTCGCGCCGGGTCGGTCCTCGAGCGACGTTTGTTCATCGAGATTAGCGTCGGTCATTTGGATGCACCTTCGAACGAAATGCGCGGGTCGACGTACCGGTAGGTGACGTCGACGAGGAGGTTCGTTACGACGAAGAAGACAGCGATCACGAGGACGAGCCCCTGGACGATCGGATAGTCACGAGCGAAGATCGAGTCGATTAACAGCCGACCGAGTCCGGGTCGCTGAAAGACCATTTCGATGATGACCGCTCCGTTCAGGAGGTAGCCGAACTGGAGGCCCACGATCGTGATCACAGGAATGAGCGCATTGCGCAGGGCGTGTTTGTAGACCACGATGCGCTCGCGCAATCCCTTCGATCGCGCCGTGCGGATGTACTCCTCGTCGAGCACCTCGAGCATGGACGACCGAGCAGGCGGGTGACGATCGCCGCCATGCCAGTACCGAGCGTGATCGCCGGCAAGACGAGTTGATCGGCCGTGCCGTACCCGGACGTTGGTAACACCCCCAACTGAATCGCGAAGACGAGCATGAGCAGGTAACCCAGCCAGAAATTCGGCATCGATAGTCCGAGAAGCGCGGCAAGCTGGCTCCCGTAGTCGAGTCGGCCACCCTTGTGAACGGCGCTGACGACGCCCGTCGGGACGGCGATAAGAAGGGCAACGAACAGTCCGGCGAGAGCCAGTTCGAACGTCGGCCAGAGGTTTTCGAGAATCAACTGGACGACGGAGGCGTCGTTGTGGTAGGACTGTCCGAGGTTCCCCTGCAGGATGTCCGCGACCCAGTCTCCGTACTGAACAAGTATCGGGTCGTTCAGCCCCTGTTCTATTCGAAACTGCTCGATCGCTGCATCCGGGGGCGTCCGTCCACCCATCTGCTGGCGGAGAATCGTCTCCGCGGGATCTCCCGGCGTGAAAAACACCATGAGGAAGGTCAGGACTGACACTCCGAAGAGGACGAACAAGGACGTTATTGACCGTCTGAGGATGAATTTCCACATCGTATATCTATTCTGGAAGAGACTCGTGAACTACTCCCAATGCTCGAAGTTCCGTCCAGCGCGAAAACTGAGGAATCGCACCCAATTCGGCGCCGTCGATATTCGCGTGGGCCGCTGCGATGAACTCGCTGTAGTAGAGCGGAATGTCCGGCCTGGTCGGCGATGTGCTGCTGGGCCT
>NZ_JBHTAQ010000001.1:0-97417 GCF_042663665.1 Saliphagus sp. GCM10025317 | reverse complement strand
AACCGCGGCAGCCGACACGGACACGTCGGTGCTCGACGGCCTGCTCGACACCGCGAGCGACGCGCTCCAGGAGGTGATCGTGGTCTTCGACGACGCCGAATCGGTCGGCCTCCTCGGAGACCTCGACCTGCAGGCGGGCCTCGTCGAGTACGAGGTGCTCCCGATGGCCTACACCGCCCTGACCGGCGACCAACTCACCACCGTCACCGACTGGGACGCGGTTCGGCGGGTCAGCAAGGCCGTCGA
Organism: Saliphagus sp. GCM10025317; assembly: GCF_042663665.1. Classification (NCBI taxonomy): domain Archaea; kingdom Methanobacteriati; phylum Methanobacteriota; class Halobacteria; order Halobacteriales; family Natrialbaceae; genus Saliphagus; species Saliphagus sp. GCM10025317. Next base: position 97,171 of record NZ_JBHTAQ010000001.1, on the reverse strand, counting down.
ACTCGAGTTCTACAACGACGACTCCCGCGAGGCGACGGGCGCTGACGTGGTCCAGTCTGATTTCGGCTACGACGGCTCGTCGGTCGATACCGTCGTCATCGACTCGGGCTTTTCCGGCCCACACCCGGACTTCGACGGGCGACTCGAGTCGAACTGGCAGTGGGTCGATGATCCGCTGGGCGATCCCGACCCGGACTGGATCGACCTCGGTGCGGCGCGGACACCGACGACCTGGGACACGGCACCCACTGCGCTGGCACCGTCGCCGGCGACGGCTCGGCGAGCGACGGGCAGTACCGCGGGACCCCGGGGCCCGCGTGTCGGTGTACTCGACCAACGAAGCCGTCTACCTGCCGTTCGTCGTCGGTGCGTGGGATCACATGCTGGCCCGGGCAGACGACCCCGACGACGACTTCGACCCCGACGTAGTGTCGAACTCCTACGGCGTCGCTCGCGACGTGCGGTACAACCCGAACGACCCCGTCAACGTCGCCTCCTGGGAGGCGTTCCGGCGCGGGATCGTCTCCGTGTTCGCGGCGGGAAACGACGGGCCCGATTCGGACACCCTCTCGCGGTTCGCCAAGGCCCCGCACGTCCTCGGCGTGGCGGCCACCCGCGACGACGCGCACGTGACGGACTTCTCCTCGCGCGGACGAACGCCGGACGAGGATCGCGAGACGAACTACGACCGCCGGACGGCCCTGCGAAACCTCGAGAAGTTCCACGCCGCGATGACTCGTGGGCAGTACGTCGTCGACACCGAGTCGTGGGCGGGCGAACTCGGCCCTACGGGTACCGGCAGCGACTACTACGAGTGGGTCGCGCCGAACAACGCGGACGTCCTCGAACTCGACTCGTTGACGCCGGACGGCGAACAGATCACGCTCACCGTCCACCGGGATTCGAAAGACGGCGAGGAGGTCGCCAAACTCGGCGAAGAGCCGGTCTACCAGCACCAGACGCTGACGACGGACGTTGAGGGTGGCGAGACCTACTGGATCGAGGTCGAACCCGCGACCAACGTCCTGGTCACCTACGAAATCGCCCTCGAGGCGTTCGAGCTGCTCGGCGAACCGTTTCGGTACCGGCCGGTCGGGCTCTATCGCCCCGGCGTCGCGACCCCGGGCAACGCCGTGATGAGTACGGTCGGCCCAACCGACGCGCTGGACGCGCTCGAGCCGGACGAGGAACTCTACTACTCGCCGATGACTGGTACGAGCATGGCCTGCCCGGCCGCGGCTGGCATCTGTGCCCTGGTGATCGACGCCGCGCGCAAGAACGGCCACGACTGGTCTCCCGCGGACGTCATCTACACGGTCGAAGCTCAGGCCCGCGACGCCCACACCGCCTACACGCCGTGGAACGCCGGTGCGGCTTCGTCGACGCGCCGTCGGCCGTTCGGCGAGCGGCAGCCGGCGACTTCGCGAAGCACAACGAGGTCGACCTGGTCGACCCCGACACGCCCGAGACGCTCGAGGTGGCGGGCGGTCGCGAGGACGACGGGTCGACGTTCACCGCGGGCCAGACCAATCGCGTCGACGTGACCGTCGAGTCGGTCTCACACGAAGCAATGGTGCGGGACGTCGTCCCCGTCGAGTGGTCGGTCGACGACGCCTACGGCGACGTGGAGCGAGTCGAGGAGGACGGCGACGTGCAGTACGTCTACTTCGGGACCGCGGTTCCGGGTGAGACGGCCACGTTCACCTACTTCGCGGAGGCACCTGAAGAGACGGGGACGTACACGTTCGGCCCAGGTGAGGCGAACGCAGCCAAAACGGACGACGACTGGGTGGCGTTCGGCGATGCCGACGACAACACCGTCCTCGGCGTGGAAACCTGAGGCGGCCCCTTTCCGTTTCGGTTCGAGGTTCGACTCGAGCGGCATCTTTCAGGAAACAGTTCCGCGACGCTTCCCGGCTACTCGAGGCCCACCCACTCGCCACGCTCGTCGCTTCGCTCGACGGCGTCGAGGACCCGCTGGGCAGCCAGTCCGTCCTCGAAGCTCGGTTCGTACGCCTCGCCCGCGTCGACGGCCGAGAGGAACTCGTAATTCTCGTGGACGAAGGTGTGCTCCCAGCCGATGACGTGCCCCGGGGGCCACCAGTGATCGACGTAGGGGTCGTCCTCGTCGGTGACCAGCACGGTCTCGTAGCCACGGTTGCCCTCGCGCAGGACCTCGAGTTCGTTCAGCCGCTCGAGGGAGAACTTCAAACTGCCCTTCGAGCCGTGAACCTCGATCGTGTGGTCGTTCTTGTGCCCCGTGGCGAACCGCGAGGCCTCGAGCGTGCCCATCGTCCCGTTTTCGAACTCGACTTGCGCGGAGTAGGCGTCGTCGACGGTGACCGGCCGCGTCTCCCCGTCCCCGGTGGGCCGTTCGTCGACGAACGTTCGGAGGTGTCCGCTGACGCGTTCGATCTCGCCTGCGAGGTCGTCGCTCTCGACGAGGAATCGCAGGAGATCGACCGTGTGCGAACCCAGGTCGCCGAGCGCGCCGGATCCGGCCAGTTCCTCGTCGTTTCGCCAGGACCACTCGGCTTCGGGGTCGACCAGCCAGTCCTGGAGGTAGCGCCCGCGGACGTGGTGGATCTCCCCCAGTTCGCCCGCCTCGAGCAGGTTCTTCGCGTACTGAATCGCCGCACGAACCGGTAGTTGAACGCGGCGCCGGCGGGGACCCCGGCCTCGCGAGCGGCCGCGGCCATCTCCTCGGCGGTCTCGAGCGTCGGGGCGAGCGGCTTCTCACAGAAGACGGGGGTGCCAGCCTCGAGGGCAGCGATGGTTGGTTCGGCGTGGACATGGTTCGGCCCGAGGTTGTAGAAGACGTCGACCTCGTCGACGATGTCGGCCCAGTCGGTGGCCGTCGACGCGAAGCCCAGGCGGTCGGCGGCGCCCGCGAGGGCGTCCTCGTCCCGGCCGATCAGCACCTGTCGCTCGACGTCCGGCGCGTCGGGGAAGAACATCGGGAGCCGTGCGAACGCGTTCGCGTGTGCCCTACCCATGAATCGATACCCAAGTACGCCGACGGAGAGACTCATGGCCGTATATTCATTCGCACGGTAGTTATTGGTTTGCGTCTCGGCTCGATTCTTCCTGCCTTCGGGTGAAAGATAGCTACCGATAATACGAGAGCGAGGCAAATATTACTGGTAGATGGAAAGTTATTACCGGCAATCCATCGTGGACGTCGAGTATGGAACAGGAAGATCGCGCTGCGTTCGAGACCCGGGCCGTCACCACCGGCGAGGAGCCGTTCCACGTCGGGAGCGAGGCGGGCGACGTCACTACCCCCATCCACCTCTCCTCGACGTTCGCCCTCCCCGGACTCGACACCGACCTCAGCCTCGAGGACGTCGACCCCGACCGCGGCGAGTTCCTCTACTCTCGACTTTCGAACCCAACGCGACACGCCCTCGAGAAACGCCTGGCGAGCCTCGAGGGTGGTGAGCACGCGATGGCCTTCTCATCGGGTACTGCCGCAATCTTCACGACCCTGCTCTCGAGCGTCGAACCCGGCGATCACCTCGTCGCCGGCGACGACCTCTACGCCGGTACCCGACGGATGCTCGAGTTGGTGTTTCGCGACCGCCTCGACGTGGACGTGACGTTCGTCAACGGGAGCGACGCGGCGGCCGTCGAGGCCGCTGTCACCGACGAGACGGTCGTGATCTGGATGGAGACGCCGACGAACCCCGGATGAGCCTGTGTGACGTGGCCGCGATCGCAGAAATTGCCGAGAGCTACGACGCTCTTCTGGGCGTGGACAACACCTTCGCCAGTTCCTACTTCCAGCGCCCCCTCGAGTTGGGCGCCGACGTCGTCGCGCACAGTACGACGAAGTACCTGAACGGTCACTCTGACTCGATCGGCGGCGCCGTCGTCACGAGTGACGACGACCTCGCGAATGAGATCAGGTTCCAGCAGCAGGTCGGCGTCGGCGACATGCTCGCGCCCTTCGACAGCTACCTCGTCCTCCGAGGGCTCAAGACGCTCCCGATGCGCATGCGCCAGCACGAGGCGAACGCGATGGCCGTCGCCGAGTTCCTCGAGGGCCACGACGCCGTCACCGACGTCTACTATCCTGGCCTCGAGTCCCACCCCCAGCACGACCTCGCCACTCGACAGATGGAGGGCTACGGCGGCATCCTCTCGTTCGAACTCGACGGCGAACTCGAGGACGCCAAACGGTTCCTCGAGGCGCTCGAGGAGTTCACCCTCGCGGTCAGCGTCGGCGGCGTCGAGAGCCTGATCGAACTTCCGGCCGCAATGACCCACGAACCGGTCCCGCGGGAAGAGCGAGAAGCCGTCGGTATCACCGACACGCTGATTCGTGTGTCCGTCGGGGTCGAGTCGGTCGACGACCTGCTCGCGGACCTCGAGTCGGGGTTCGTGGCGCTCGATGCGCCGTCCGTGGCGGCCGACGACTGAGGCCGTTTTTTTGGTTCTGTCTCCGATACCGTCTGAGGTATTCCTGTCCCGGAATTTTACTCCACGTAAGGCGTGCGTTCTAGTTCAGCAGCCAGTTTTCGAAGCCGCGCGATACGCTCGGTCGTCGAGGGATGGGCGTAGGTGTCCACCTGGAGCGGGCCGCCACCGTCCGCTCCCTCCCGTGACCGCTCGAACCCGTGCGGAAGCAAGCACATTCCCTCGAGACCGCGGTAGTGCCCGCCGGACGTCGCCTCCGCATCGGTCCGCGCGTCTTCCACGGGGGCGCTCGAGCCTCCGTCGAGGCGCTCGAGGACGCTCGCGAGCGTCGCCGGGTCGCCGGTGACGATGGCGCCGACCCGGTCGGCGACGAACCCGCTGACGCGAGAGGCTGCGGCTGAGGAAGACGACGGCGGTTGCTACGACGCCGAGAACGATCCCGCCGACGACGACGGTGACCGCCAGGGCCACGGCGAGTTGCAGGAGTCCGCTCAGGGTGAACACGGGCGCGTCGATGAACGACGACCCGAGGAGTGCCGCGACGAACAGGAGTCCACCGTAGACGTACGGACGGGTCCACCGCGGCAGGTGGTCCCCGAAGACGACGTGTTCGTCGGCGATCAACGCCGGGAGGAACGAGGCGAGGGTCATCACCGCCGCATCACGGTTTTTCAGGTGGGCGAGTTCGTGGGCGAGGACGGCGTCGAGTTCGGCGGGCTCGAGCGCCTCGAGGAGCCCTCGCTGACGACGATGGTCCCCGAGCGGACGCCGCCGACGGCGAAGCTGTTTGCCACGTCGGTGTCGGCCACCGCAACCGTCGGTACGGCAACGTCCAGCTGGGCGGCGAGTCGCGTCACGCGGTCGGTCAGTTCCGGCCGCTCGTCGGGTCCCAGTACCGCGGCGTCGGCTTCCTCCAGCAACTCGAGGCGTGCGTACCGCAACTGGACGGCGAGTAGACACCCCAGACAGAGCGCTGCCGAGAGAAGGTATACGACGCCGCGAGAGAGCCCGACGCCGTCGAAGACGGGGACGAGCCAGGGCTCGAGCAGTGCGACGAAGACGAGGGCGAGCACCAGGTTGGCAAGGACGACGGCGCCGAGGGTCGTCGCCATTCGCCCGAGGAGTTCGCGAGAGACCATGCATCGGGTTGAACCTGTCGCTCGAAAATAGTTTCGTCGCGCAGACGTCGCGACCGTCAAACTGTCCGATCGACTACCGGTCACAGTGGCAACATTTTTACGGGTCGACCACGCACGAAGCGATAGTGTGGGATACGACCGCCACAACGCCGCCCTCGTCGTCTGTTGTGTCCTCGCGATCGTCGCCGCCGCCGCGTTCCTCCCCGCGGCCGGCTACGGCGACTACCCCGACCAGGACGCCGTGAGCGACGACCACTACCTCGACCTCGAGTCTGGACCCGAGACCGACGGCGAGAACGGCACCGACGACCGCGACAGCGAGCGGAGCGACGGACCCGACGCGAACGAGTCGACGCCCGACGAGGAGAGCGACGACCGGGCGAACGACTCGAGCGACGAGCCCGACGACTCGGCCGACGAGGCGTCGAACGAGACGGACGGCGAAAACGAAACCGCTGCCGACGAGAGCGGTGGCGCCGATACTGACGACGGCAGCGCCGGCGTCGGTTTCCTTCCGGCCGCCGGTCTGCTCCTCACCGGGTTGCTCGTCGTCCCGATTGGCCTGCTCTGGCGGGCAACGCACCCCTCTCGAGCCCCCGGCGTCGCGAACGCCGACGTGACGATTCCGGACGGTTTCCTCCCCCGATTGCAGTTTCGACTCAAGCGAATTCCCCAGGTGACGATGACAGCGACGATTGGACTCACCCGGGTGACGCCAGCGGTCGTCGACGGCGTCGTCGGAACCGGGCGAGCCATCGGATCCGGGATCGGGCTGGTCGGTCGGGGTCTCGGGCGCGGGCTCGGCTCCGTGCTCGTCTCGATTCCGGCCGGTTTGTCGGGGACACTGGGTTCGCTCGGCGGGCTCTCGCTCTCCGGCGGCGTCGCGTCGCTCTTCGGTGGATTCACCCGTCGCCGGGCGTCCAGCCGTTCCGGATCGAGAACGGCCACTCGAGGCAACGGCGACGAAGACGAGGACGAGGACGAAACTCGGGACGACCCCGGTCCGCAAACGATCGAGGATGCCTGGGCCGCGCTGACCGAACTCGTCTCCGTGCGGCGGGATCGATCGAAGACGCCGGGCGAATACGCCAGTGCGGCGGTCGACGCCGCTTCCCCGAATCCGCCGTGTCGACGCTCACCGAGACGTTCCGACAGGTACGGTACGGAAACTACCCACCGACGGACGACCGTATTCGTCGGGCTCGAGCGGCCTACGACCGAATTGTCGCGACGGCTTCCCACGAGGACGGTGATCGGGAGTGAAGCGAACGCTCCTGCTCCTCGTCGGGGCGGGCGCCCTGCTGGCGACGCTCCTGGCGACGACCGAATCGATCCCCTCGGCGGTGGGCGCCATCGCCCGGGATGGGGTCATCCTCGTCGGCGGCGGCGTCGCTGCCCTGCTGGGGCTGGGCGTCCTGCATTCGGCCGCGGGCGAGACCGATACCGGACCGAACGAACGATTCGGGTGGGCGGACGAGCGCGTCGAGTCGAACGTCGAGCGGATCGGCGCCGACCTCGAGCGTGCGCTCGAGCGAGGGCCCCTCGACGAGCCCCGGGACCAGCGTGTGCTCCGGGTGCGGGCCCGAAACCGGACCCGGGTCGCCGTAACCGACGCGGTGATGACGACGCTGATGGCCGACGGCCACGGCGTGGACGAGGCACGAGAGCAGGTGCAGTCGGGGACGTGGACCGACGACGTGCGGGCGGCCGCCTACCTGTCTGGATCGGTGTCGGTGCCGGCGAAGATGCAACTGTTCGACTGGCTCGCCGGTCGCCGAGAACAGCGACAGCCGAGGCGGCGCTGGCCGAGCTAGCGGCGTTGCGGGAGGTACCGATCGAGAATCACCTCGCGACGCGGTCGGATTCCGGAACCCGTCGATTCGACGCGTCTTCCCGATCCCGAGGGAGGGCGGACCCATGAGCGACGCGAACGCGCTTGATCTCGGCGGCGACGGGGGTCGCAAGGGCGGCTCCGAGACGGTTCTCGACCAGGAGACCGGCGCCGACTTCCGTTCGGAAACGGGATCGCGGGTCTCACAGACGGCGGCTTCGACGGATTCTGGTACCACCTCCGGTGAAGAGAGCGAATTATCACGATCCTCGAGTGATGGCAGGAGCGGAGACGAGAGCGCTGGCGGGAGCGGAGAGGAGACCGAGCGTACAGGCGCCCTCACAGACGACAAACGGTCCGTTCGAACGGCGGGGACCGTCGCCGACCAGCAGACTGACTCGAGCGACCGCTGGACGGTCGCGCTCGGAATCGCTCTGCTCGCTATCGGCACCGGCGTCCTGGCTCGCGACGCAACCATCTTCCTCTCGTCCGTCGTCGCCTTCACGTACGCGGCTTACGGCTATGCGACGACACCGCCGTCCTCGACGTTCGACGTCGAGCGTCGACTCGAGCCGTCAGCCCCCGTCCCCGGCGAGTCCGTTTCGGTCTCCGTCGAGGTGACCAACCGGGGGAGCGGCGCCGTTCCGGACGTTCGGGTGGCCGACGAGCCGCCGGTCGACCTGGCGGTCGAGGGGGAAACCCGGGCGATTGGCAGTCTGTCTCCGGGCGAATCGGTCGCGCTCGAGTACGTCGTCCGCCCTCGACGGGGCACGCACGTCTTCGGTGACGTCGTCGTCGAAACCCGGAACGTCAGCGGGAGCGAACGGCGGGTGACGCGGTACGAGTTCGGGAGCGATGACGATGACGATGACGATGGCGACAGTACCGGCGACGGCGAAGACGGCAGCAATAGCGATGACGAGGGAGCGGAAGCGAACGCGGACCGCCTGTCGTGGGACGACGCACTCGAGCGGCTCCCGCTCGCAGGCCAGACGATCCAGCACACCGGCCGAGTCGAGACCGACGTCGGGGGCGAAGGGCTCGAGTTTTACTCGCTTCGCCCCTTCCAGCCGAGCGACCCGATGCGTCGCGTCGACTGGAAGCGACTCGCCCGCACCGGCGAGTTGACGACCATCGAGTTCCGCGAGGAACGGGCCGCGTCGGTCGTCGTGGTCGTCGACGCACGAGACGACAACGCGGTCGTTCGCGAACCGGGCGAACTCGACGCCAGGGCGCTCTCGATCCGGGCGACCGAGTGGCTGTCGACCACCCTGTTGGCCGAGAACAACCGCGTCGGCGTCGCCCTCTACGGCGGTCGCGGCGATTACCTCCTCCCACGAACCGGTCGCGACCAGCCTGGCTCGCGTTCGCCGGTTGCTCGACGGGGAGTGGTGCGGATCGTTCGGTCGCCCCTCGTGGCTCGCCCACGGCGATCGCGCAGTCGACCGGTTCTGCCGGCACCTGGCCGACGAGAAACAGCTCGTCTTCGTGACCCCGCTTCTCGACGACGACCCGGTCGCGTCTGCCCGGCGATTCCGCGCGTACGGCCACGAGGTGACGGTCGTCTGCCCTGCGGTGGCCGAACGGTCCGACGGCACGGCGGCACTCGAGCGCCTCGAGGCGGACCGTCGGCGGTCGACGCTTCGCAGCCACGGCGTTCGCGTCGTCGAGTGGCACCCCGACGAGTCGCTCCACGTCGCGGTCGACCGAGGCAAACGGCGGTGGTCCTCGTGAGTGCGGAGTGCACGAACGAATCCGCGGATCTCGGAACGGCCGCCACACTCCTGGCGGTGCTGACGACGGTCGGCGTCTGCTGGGGGGCTGGCGTCGAACTTCCGGGGACGGTGGCTGGCCTCGGCGCACTCGGAGTAGTTTGGGGCGTCGCGCTCGCCGCGTCGGATCGGCTCGGTCGACGGGCCGTCGGCAGCGTGCTCGTTACGGGAGGTCTGTTCGCGGTTTTCGTCGGGTTCAACGTGGCCGTCGTCGAGGGTGTCGTCGAGGCGCTCCTGGTCGCCGGGGCTTCCCTGGCGATCCTCGCCGTCGGCGCCGCCGGGGTCGACGCGACGACCGACTGGGCGTCGTTCGCCTGGCCGGTTCGCGATTCCACGGTGACGTCCCTGCCCGTCGTGGCCGGGACGCACCTGCTGGCGACTGGCACTGTCGGCACGCTGTTTTTCGCGACGGCGGTGATACTCGAGGCGTTGACGAGCAGTACCCACTCGAGTGTTCTCTCCGTCCTCGCGTTGCTCGCCGTGGCGGTGCTCCTGGCTTCGTGTGCAGGGACCGTCCTCGAACTGGCCTGTCCCGACCGGACGTCACCGCAGACGTTTCGGTCGGTGGTGGGCCGCGTCGCCGACCTACCAACGGGTGCGTACTACGTCCTCGTCGTCGCCGGCTTCGTTCTGGCGGCCCCGGAAACGGGTGACGCGATTGACTCGGTGCTGCGGGCGATGGGACCAGTCGGACGGTTCGTGCTAGCCGTCCTGTGGAGCGGCGGCCTCCACGTCGTTCTCCTGGCCGTGGCCTTCGGCGCAGTGGTGATCTGTCTCGGCTGGCTGGCCACACCGCCGCTTCGCGCCTGGTTCGGTTCGTACCCGCTTCGAACGGCTGCGTTCGCGACTGGCGGCGTGGTCGTCCCACCCGTGGCGTTCCTCGTCGCATCGGTCGTCCCGTCGATCGACCCGCTGTTGGCGATCTGGGCGGTGTTCGGTTCGCTGCTGGCCGTCGTCGTCGTCGAGCTGGGGATCGCGTCGCTCGCCTCGGGAGTTGACGAACCGCGGAACTGGCTTCGACGACTCGGCTGTGGCTCGATACTGGGCGTCGCGTTCGTCGGCTCGCACGCGGGAACGAACTCGCTCGGGGTATTCCTCGCCGTCGCCGCGGCGATCTCGGTCTGGGACCTCACCGAGCGAACCCAGAGGATACGAACGCACCTCGGGCCGTCGATCGACAGCCGGCAGACGGAACTCGTTCACGCGACGGCGACGGTCGTCGTCGGGGGCCTCGGCGTCGGCCTCGCCGCTCTCGCGATGTACGGCATCGGCGCCGTCAATCCTCCGAGTCAGCGCTGGCACGCCCTCGCTCCGGTGACGCTGGCGCTCCTCGCCGTACTCGCGCTCGCCGGTTCGATCGGCGTGAACGCCGACTGGGCCTCGACGTCGACACTCAGCGGCGTCGCTCGAGACGGCCTCCGGAGCCAGGTCGCCGCCGTGCTGGTCGTCACCGTGGTCGTGCTGGCCGCCGCGACCCTGGTCGACGCGGTCGACGCGCTACTGGCGGTCGCTCTGTTGATCGGCCTGCCGATTGCGGCACTATGGATCGTCGGTCGGCTCTCCCGCGGCGACTTCAAACAGCCACCGCCGGGCGGATATTGACGAACGAATTCGGTGCCTCGAGCGATCCCGTTCAGTCGAGTGCACTCGCGAACGGACGGTTCGAAGCGCTTATACCCGCCACGCTGATAGCACCAACCGACTCGTCGGTCCGCGGGCGACGGCGGGCACCTGTTCGGCTCGCGCCACAGGTTGTGGAAGCTACTCGCGTGTCGAACGCGAGATCGCTTCTGAACCGGGAAACGCCCGCAGACTACCAATGGCACGAAGCTTCTACTCCCACATCAAGGAGGCATGGAAGAACCCGGGCGACGGTAAGCTCGGCGAACTGCAGTGGCAACGAAAACAGAAGTGGCGCAAAGAAGGCGCCATCGAGCGCATCGAGCGCCCGACGCGACTGGACAAGGCGCGCGAACTCGGCTACAAAGCGAAGCAAGGCATCGTCGTGACGCGCGTCGCCGTCCGTAAAGGGAACGCGCGCAAGCAGCGACACAAGGCCGGGCGCCGGACGAAGCGCCAGGGCGTCAACCGCATCGGGCGCCGGAAAAACATCCAGCGCATCGGTGAAGAGCGCGTCTCCCGAAAGTACCCCAACCTCCGCGTCCTCGCCAGCTACTGGGTCGGTGAAGACGGCGGGCAGAAGTGGTTCGAAGTGATTCTCGTCGACCCGAACCACCCCGCCATCGAAAACGACGACGACCTCAACTGGATCTGTGCCGACACGCACAAGAACCGCGCCTTCCGCGGGCTGACCAACGCCGGCAAGTCCAACCGTGGTCTCTACAACCGCGGCAAGGGAACCGAGCAGGTCCGTCCATCGCTGAACAGCGGCAAACGCAGTTCCGAGTAATCGCGGACTCGGCCACTCGAGCACTCGTCCATTCGAGCACTCGAGACTCACTTTCTGTGAACGCGTTCTGCTCTTCTCGAGCAGCGGCGCCATTTTCGTGGCGCGGTCGACCGTGCAAGAGACTTCAGCCTGCCGAGAACGGGAGATGCTAGCCCGTTCCATCCCGCCGGGAACGGTGGCCGATATTAACATACTGGAGCGTATACGTTCACCCATGCGAAACCGAATCCTGGTTCCAGTCGACGGCTCCGACCGTGCGGCAGACGCCCTCGAGTTCGCGTTCGAGGAGCACCCGGACGCGACCATCGTCGGCCTCCACGTCATCGACCCGGCCGACCTCTACGGGGCGCCGGGTCTCGAGGGCGGCGCGATGATCAACTACGAGGAGATCCACCGACAGAGCAAGGAACGTGGCGAAACACTGCTCGAGAACGTCGCCGAGAAGGCGGCCGACCGCGGCGTCGACTGCGAGACCGAACTCGTTGTCGGTCGCGTCGCGCACTCGATCATCGACTACGCCGAGGAGCACTCGGTCGATCAGATCGTCATCGGGAGCCACGGTCGACGGGGTGCGAGTCGCATCCTCCTGGGGAGCGTCGCGGAGACGGTCGCTCGTCGGTCGCCGGTCCCCGTGACGATCGTTCGGTGAGTCGGTCAATACAGATCTTCTGGTACATACCTACCTACCCACCTACCACGGCGGGTCGTCAGTACTGCGAGCGTTCGACCCGCTCGGGCGCCTCGAACGGCGTCGACAGCTCGAGCAACTGGACGAGAATGCGCCCGGTTGCCCCCCAGACGGTGTAGCCGTCGACGTGAAAGTAGTGGATGACGATGTCGCCGTAGTAGGGGTGGTCGCGTCTGTCGTACTCGTAGTTGTCCGGGTCGAGAAATCCTGAGAGCGGCAGGACGACGATTTCGGCCACCTCGCGCTCGTCCGGGTCGTACGAACGATCCGGAATCCGCCCGACGAACGGCGTGACGGCGTACTCCGTGACCGTTCGAATGTCGTCTAGCTGGCCGACCACGTCGACCGCCGACGGCTCGAGACCGATCTCCTCGTCGGCCTCCCGGAGGGCGGTCTCGAGGATCGAGCCGTCGTGTGGCTCCCTGCCGCCGCCGGGAAAACTCATCTGGCCGGGGTGTTCTCCGAGGTGGTCGGCCCGGCGCGTAAAGAGCAGGTGGTCCTCGCCGTCGCGGTCGACCACGGGGGCGAGTACGGCGGCATCGTACGGCTGGTCGTCGATCTCGGTGGGCTGAAAGTCGGTGACCGCCTCGAGTGTGAGCCGTCGTGTCGTCATACGGATCCCTGGTCAGGCGTCCCCGAGCGCCTCGACGAGTCTTGTTCGTTCGGCCGTCAGGTCGAGCGGAGCCCACGCCTCGAGGTCGTAGCTCAGATCGATCAGGTCCTCGATGGCCGTTTCGTCCACGCTCTCGGTTTCGTTGTCGCCCCCGTCTACGTTCTCGGTTTCGTCGTTATCCTCGTCCACCTTCTCGCTACCGTCGTCACGCCCGCCCTCATCCTCGAGCACCGCCTCGACGTCCGCCAGAAACCGGTCTCGAGCGGCCTTCCCGACCGCGTCCTGGTCAGGGTCGCGCGGAGACACGTCGAGGATGTGCGGAAGGTCCTCCGCGTGCTCGGGGGTGCGAGGGAACGCGGTCGGACCGGGGACGAAGAGTGCGTCCTCGTCCCCATTGCCGTTGCCGTCGACGTCGACGTCGCTGTCCTCGGCACCTCCGTCGGTGGCGTGACCGTCACCACGGGGTTCGTATCGAACCAACGCGAACGCGTCCAGCGACGCCTCGATCGCTCCCGCTGCAGCGTCCTCGTCGACCGACTGCCCGTCCGCGCGGAACGCGACCTCCGAGAGGGCGCGCTCGAGTTCCGTCCGGGTGAGGCCGCCGAAGAGGTCGACGATCCCGGCGAGTTCGTCGCTCGTCCGCTGGTCGAGTCCGGTCCCCATAGCTCCTGCAACGAACGAAGCGGTGATTAGTCTTGCGTGGTCGACTCGAGCGAGGCGGCCGAAGGCGTCCACGGTGTCGCCGCCTGGGCGAGCGCGTCCGGATCGATGGGAGCCGCCGTCCAGGGCGGGAACCGTCGTTCCCCTCCGGGTGGGGTGAGCGACCTCGCGTAGCGCGTTACCTGCTCTCGTTCCCCGTCTCGATCGTACGAGAGGTCGTTGAATGCGGCGTCGGCCCCGTACTGGTCGATCAGACGGTCGGCGACCGCGCGGTAACGCGTCGCCAGGGTCTCGTAGTCGATGTCGACGTCGTTGGCCTCGAGTACGCGAAGAATAGAGGAGGCGACGTCCCGACTCATTCCCTCGAGGCCGGATTCGCCGTCGACGGTTCGGTGATCGTGTCGGTGGACGCCGAGGTCGACCTGCGCGGATCCCTCGAAGCCAGCGTGCTCGAACGCGTCGCCGAGAGTCGCCACCTCGAGTCCCCACGCCCGGGGCGGCCGGAGTCGGCTGGCGAGGTCGGCCGTCATCCCGAACTCGCCCGCCAGCGCATATCGAAACGCGGCGAGGTACTCGACGACGGGGTCGTCGTGCTCGGTGCGCAGCGCCTCGACGAGGGGCTCGTAGAGGAGCCGACAGAGCCGCCCGTAGAGTTGGCCGTCTTCGACGCGCGCGTAGTACCCCTTCGAGAAGTCGTAGCCCATCGCCAGCGGCTGGAGCAACCGGGCGACGTGGTCCGGCCGAAAGCTCGTGGCGTCGGCGTCGTGGACGACGACGTACTCTCCCTGGGAAATCGCTGGACCGAGCGCGAGCCACACGTCCCGACCCTTCCTTAGATCGCCGTCGAGTCCCTTCCTCGCCAGCAGATTCTCGACGGCGGGTGCGTTACACCACAGCACCTGGACCGGCAGGTCGAACGACTTGGCCCACTCGCGAAACGACTCGATCCGGTCGGGGTCGGCCCGTACCGGAACGATCACGCGTTCGGGGGCCGGCCGAATCGACTCGAGCGCCGACAGGACGCCCGTCGCCGCGGGACGCTCCTGTTCCCGATCGGTCATCGGCACGACGACGACGGTCCGCTCGAGAACGGGCTCGAGGCCGTCGAATCCGACGGGGGCCTCCGTCAGTCGGTGGAGAGTGGCGACGCGCTCCTGCGTGTACTCCATCGATGAATCGTTCGGCTGGAGGGTAAAAACGGCGACGAATTCGGCGAAGCCCGCCTCGAGGCTGTTATTTCGACTATCTCAACTCTACGAACGGGACGACCAGCCCGTACGCGGCCCGAAACCCGGTGGCAACGCGCTTTGGCCCGTATCTACGCGGGGTCAGTGACATTCGAATCGAAATAGTTCCGAGACACCGGTCTTTTTCTTCTCCACCTTCGTAGGTGGTCAACATGAAATCTATCCGGAAGGCGCTCCGCGAAGGGGAACTCGAGAAAGACACCTACGAGCGAGTAACCTGCGCCGAGTGCGGGAAACCGCTGAAGACGGAGAACGACCCGGACACGATCACCACGATCCGGCGGTGTCCAGACTGCGAGCGGGAGTGGAAGGAGATTCGCTGGCCTCGCCGGAATCGCTGTCGGGCCCGACGAAGAGGTCGTCGAACGTCGACGCGCCGAGCGGGTCGAATCGCCCGGTATCGACGTTCTCCTCGACGTGTTCGGGCCGACTCGTGCCGACCAGCGACGTCGTTACCCCTGGCGCCGACCGCGCGAAGTTGATCGCCCGCTGGACCGGCGAGTCCCCCTCGAGAACTGTCGCCACGTCTTCTGGAAGGTCGCTCGCGAGTTCACCCTGGGCGATGCTCGCGCTCGTGAACACGTTGAGCCCAGCTTCGGTGGCAAACTGGAGGACGCTCTGGGGCCCCTCCGGACCGGGCTGACTCGCGACCGTGAACGCGTCGGCCATCGCGACGTTGAACGGCAGCCGAATCGCTCGGAAGTGCGTGCCACCCGTGCCCGCTTCGCGCGCGGCGGCGCGGGCCCGTTCGACGATTTCGCCGATAGAGAGGTACGACGGGTGATCCTCCGGGACCCGGAACGCCTCCCAGGTCGCCACGCCGTAGTGTGAGAGGTCTCCCGCGGCGGCCCGCTCCTCGAGACGGACGAACGTCGCCTCGAGCTGGTCGTAGACGGCCTCTCGGGACCGTTCTCGCAACTGGGTCTCCGGGTTGTGCACGTAGTAGAGGTCGACGTGCGTGTCGAGGTTCTCGAGGGATCGATCCAGCTGGTCCTCGATGTAGTCGGGAGCGATGCAGTGGCTCCCCGCAACGAGGTCCTCGCGGTCGACGAGCCCGGGCTCCACGTACGTTTCCCTGACGTACTCGCCCGGGTTGTCCGGGCGCTCGCCGTCGAAAGGGACGAAGCCGCCCTTCGTCGCGACAAAAATCGCGTCGCGGTCGATATCCGTCCGCTCGAGGGCCCGCCCGACGACGCGTTCGCTCCGCTGGCACCGGTAGTTGATCGCGGTGTCGATCACATTGCACCCTCGCTCGAGCGCTCGCAGGATGGCGGCCTCGTAGTCCTCGTCGACGTCGTCCGTCGGTTCGCCGAGGTAGGTCCCGAGACCGATGCTCGAGAGTAGCCCGTCGCCGTAGCGCCTGAAGTAGGTTCGCCCGAACTCCTCGTAGTGGTCGTCGCGGTATTCCCACGTCGCCGGTCCGGTAGCCATGCTCATGTCTTGGACTGTCGACGGTAAAAGACCGACTCTCCCCCGGGCTCTCGAGTCGTTCGGGTCGGTGGGCTGGCAATAGCGACGGCGTCAGGAACGCTCGCCCGCCATCGCCGAGAAGACGCGTTTTTCGAACTCCGGTTTGCTCACGCCGTCGGAGGGACCGATGCCGTTCATGTGATCGACCGACACTTGGCCGCCGCCCATACG
Source organism: Saliphagus sp. GCM10025317 (assembly GCF_042663665.1). Taxonomy (NCBI): domain Archaea; kingdom Methanobacteriati; phylum Methanobacteriota; class Halobacteria; order Halobacteriales; family Natrialbaceae; genus Saliphagus; species Saliphagus sp. GCM10025317. Next base: position 80,751 of record NZ_JBHTAQ010000001.1, on the reverse strand, counting down.
CGCGTGACCGCCCGCGTTCGCCATCGGGATGTCGCTGACGGCGTGGCGCAGCGCCTCTCCCATGTGAACGCGGTCATCTCGAGAGCGACCGGAGAGGTGAATCGTGCCGTCGTGTTCGCCGTAGACCACGACCGCCGTCACGCCCTCCAGGTGCATCAACTCGTCTGCGGCCTGGGGAATCGCGTCGACGTTACCGATCTCGCCGACGTCACAGATGGCGAACGATCCCTCGATGCGCTTCTTCTGGATCGCGTCGGCCTTGATCTGGAGCACGTCGTCGCTCACCTGCGGGTTCGCGATCCGGTCGAGTTTCTCCTCGTCGATGGCCCGAAAGAGAAACGACGCGGCCTGGAAATCGGCCGCCGAACACCCTTTCGTGAGGTGGTTCGTATCCGAGAGGATGCCGTAGAGCAGCCCCGTCGCCAGTTCCTCGGTCAAGTCCACGTCGCCACCACCGGAGTCCTCGCTATCGACCAGGTCGACGCCGATCTCCTCGAGGTACTCGACCAGGATCGTCGACGCGGCGCCGTACTCCGTTCGCACGTCGGTAAACGTCGTTCCTGTACCGTTTCCAGGGTGGTGATCGACGACGACGAGCGGTTCGACCATCTGGGCGCCGGTGAATCCTCTCGGCGTGTTGTGATCGACCAGCACGACCGTCTCTGAGTCGATGTCCGAGGCCGATTCGACGGTCTCGAGTTCGAGTTCGAGTACGGTTCGAAACGCTCGATTCTCCTGGTGGCGGATCTCGCCCGGATAGTAGAGCGTCGCGTCGGTGTCGACGCTCTCTGCGATCGCCGCAACGCCCATCGCCGAGGCCATCGCGTCCGGATCGGGGTTCGGATGCATCACGACCGCCACGTCGTCGTACTTCGTGAGGAGTCGTCGCAGCCGATTCCCCGGCGATCGGTTGAACCAGCGAAGAACCCACCAGCCACCGAGTGCGAGTGCCACGAGTCCGACGACCCCCAGCGAGAGGACGAGCGGGTCGATCACCCGTAACGACTCGATGGACTCGCTGACCATCCCGACGCCACCACTCGCACCATCGGCCACGGGATCGATTCGTGTGCCGCCCCGGGTTCCCATACCCCACACTCAAATTGAATGCCCATGAAGGTTCCCCTCGATTGTAACGCCCACAAACCGCCCGTAACAACCGTCTACGAGGGCGTATTACCCGGATACGCCGCTATCGCTGACTCGTATCCCTCCTGATAGGTTGGGTACTCGAGCTCGTATCCCAGTTCGTGCAATTTTGCGTTCGAACACCGCTTGCTCGTCAGGATTCGTCGCCGAGCCGCCGCCGAGAGCTCCCCGGCCTCGAGTCGCTCCGCTTTCGTTCGCTTTTCGGGCAGTTCGAGCCCACTCTGCTCGGCCAACCAGTCCGCGAACGCCCACTTCGACGCCGGTTCGTCGTCGACCACTTGCACTACTTCGCCGCGACCGAGGTCGTGCTCGAGGAGGTATCGAACCGCACCGGCGGCATCGTCTCGATGGACCATGTTCAGGTACCCCGCGGTGACCGGTCCTTCGAGATAGCGCTCCAGGCGATACCGGTCCGGTCCGTAGAGGCCGGCAAAGCGGGCGACCGTTCCCTCGAAGCCGTCCCCGTACTCGGGCGGCCCCTCGAGGGCGATTCGCTCGGCCGCCGCCAGGACCTCGGTCTTTTCGGTGGTTGGCTCGATCGGTGTCTCCTCGTCGACCCACTCGCCGTTGTGGTCGCCGTGAACGCCCGTCGAGGACGTGTAGACGAGGCGTGTCGGCTGGTGGTCTCGTTCGCCGAATACTCGGATCGCAGTTTCGAGCCCCTCGACGTACACCTCTCGAGCGGCCTCCGCACCTCGTCCACCGCTGCTTGCGGCGAAGACGATTGCATCGACGTCGGGGACATCCTCCAGCGCCGACGCGTCGGTCACGTCGGCCTGGACGCCCTCAAAATCGGCGTCCTCGATCGCTTCGATTCCAGCCGCAGACCGACGAACGCCGATCGTCTCGTGGCCTCGTTCCTCGCTCGACGGCCCAGTTCCAGGCCCACGTACCCACAGCCGAGAATAGCGACGCGCATATCTGTACTCGGGAAGCCGAGTGCATAACGACTGCGCTCTTCACATACCGCGATCGACGATCGCGTACTGAATCGCGACGTACTCCTCGAACGTCATCGGGGCGCGGCGCTCGATCTTCTGTTGAATCTCCGTGGCGCCGAGACCGCCGTCGAGGTCGGCCGCAAGCGTATCCACGTCGACGACGGCCGTCGTCATCCCCAGTAGCAGGTGTTCACCCGCGAGTTCGACGATCGTCTCCGGGTCAGGTTCGCCATCCTGAAGCGACTGAATTTGGGCAGCCTCCTCGAGAGTCAGGTCCGGTTCCTCCCCGTCGCGGAGCGCCTCCAGTTTCGATCGGTCGACGTCGGTTTCGGTCTCGGCTTGCTCGAGGCCAGCGTGCTCGAGTGCCGATCGAAGGTCGTCGTCGTATTCGGTTCGAAGCGAGTCGCGAGTGTCCGGGACGGAAAGACGCTGCTCGTAGAACATACGTGGGGAAAGGTCGGTCAACACCAAGTCGGTTTTCATCGACGTGTTTCGGTTCGATATTCCTATATGAAGGTTATAAAATCAAGTCAATACATTATTATAGTTTTACTGCATCTGTCGGTCAATGCCTTCCCAGACGAGACGACGATGGCTCGCAACGTGCGTTGGTGCAAGCGTCACGAGCCTCGCCGGGTGTACCGATTTTGGCAGTTCCGATTCGCCGAAAACCGACTCGAACGACTCTCAATCCACTGGCTCGAGCGATGGCGGACTCGTCTCGGGATTATCCGGCGAGGAACCGACTATCTCAAGCGACGAGTGGCCGATGGCCGGTGTCGACATCCAGAATACGGGATATCATCCGACCGCAACTGGCCCGACGGACTCGGTTTCGGAGCGATGGCGACTCGAGACTGGTGGCCGGATTACGGGTGGAGCGGCAATTGCTGATGGGACGGTGTATATTGGAAGTTGGGATTCAACATTTTACGCGATTGATTTGCTCGAGGGAGGAGTCGAATGGTCAGTAGATCGAGGTGCGTCAATGTTTCCAGAGAGTGCTGCAGTAAATGGGGAAGAGATCTTTGCGGTTGATGGAACAGGTAACTTAATTGCATGGAATAGACAAACCAGCAAACGCGTCTGGGATACGTTCAGTGAAAACCTTGCTATATTGAGTAGCCCACGAGTATTTGGGGAGACAATTTTTGCAAATACAGACGACAATCTAGTTGTTGCGATAAATTCTGAATCAGGAGAAATTCTGTGGACATACGAAGTCGAAGGTCGAGGATCAGAAGTGATCGCTGTATCGAACGATACCTTGTACGCAGCGAGTATCCCTTCAGCAGTATATGCTATCGACATTAACACGAAGGAGTTAGTATGGAAAACAGATATTGACGAAAGGATTATGGGGTTGTCTGTTGGAGAAAACCATGTTTACGCCGGGGTCCGTCAAAGTCAATCCGTATACGCATTAGACTTAGAGACTGGTGATATTGAATGGCAATGTGATGTTCGCAATACAATTGTCACTCCAATTAGTTATCATAATGGTTTCGTCTTTGTCACCACTCGAGACGGTGTTGCATGTGTAGACGCAATTGCTGGGGAACTACAGTGGACCACTCAAACTGGTGGAGTTTGGGGGAACGTTTCCCTCTCAAACGAATTAGCATATACGGGATCAAAAGATGGCGTCTATGCATTCGACAGAACAACTGGTGATGAACGGTGGTACTTCGAGACCGATGGAGAAGTCGCGTCGGAACCAGCTTTTGTTGATGACACCCTTCTCGTCGGAACGAGAGAGGGAACGATCTATGCACTCGAGTAAGTGGACTTTCGAAGAACTCTCTTAGGAGCCACAGGCTACTGTCTCGCTGTTTTCGAGATGCCCAACATCGGGCCACGTTTCCGTACATTCAGTTCTAACCCCTGTACGATCACCAACTCCTTGTCCACCAGGTGGAACAACAATTACGACGACCGTGCTCCCTCGAAACGATATCGCCTTATTCGAACCTAGTCGCTTCTGGTTGCCACCGATATTTACTGAAACGTTCTTGTCCTCTCGAACATAGGTCGTTCCTCCAGTAACCAGCGGCGTTCCAGTATTGGCTGCGATTTCAAATCGAGCGTACTTTGCTGCCACATCCACGTCCCAGACGTTCGCCGTCGCAACCCAGTATCCCGGAACAGGTGTAATTGGAATGCCAGCAGGAACACGTTTCGGTGCATCGCCTGTCAACCATTTCTCTTCATCATTAATGACAATATCGCCCTCTTCGTTGATGATCTCTGCATTTTCTAACCGTTTCTCGATTACGTCATCAGTTATCTGGTCAATCTCTGCTCGTATTTCAGCGTCTATCTCTTCTAATCCAGATTGGAAAGAGATAGTCTCGTTCGCGATATTCTCAGTAATAATTGGGCGGGAAATCGCCTTAACCTTTGCTTCCCATGCAGTTTGTCGCCCATCAAAGTCGCTGGGGTAATCATCAGCCACTTCTTCTACAATTGCTTCGGAAATTGGTTTCGTAATATTCCCATTCCCGAAGTCGATAGCTGTTTTATCGATCGATCCATGCCCGTCGAGATATGATTCAATAGCTGATTCGATGTTAACACGTTTCCGTTCAAAATTTGGATCTTCACCTCCATCTAACTCCGAAGAGACACTGTCTGAGATATCGTAAGAGATACTTGAGAACCCGGTTCCAATTGCAGATTCAATCTGTGTTATTTCCCCCTCTAAATCAGCCCCTACCGCCTCTGCCAACTTCGCCGCCCGCAACGTCTCCCCCGCCGTCCGCATCGGCACCCGCTGCTCTTCCTCCCCGAGATCTAACCTCGGAATCTTCGACAGAATACCCGTCATTACCGAATCGTACGGAATCGAGAAGTAGTTCGCATTTCGCGTCGCCATCGGCGCAAATTCCGAATCGTTCCCGACAGCCGGCACCCGCTCGGCCGTCACGTTCTCCGTCACCAGATACGACGGCGACCCCGACACCCGGTAGGTCACTCCCTCAAGCAACGGAACCTCCTCGATCGGCTCCGGCTCCGGTTCTGACGTACTCATCGCCTCCTGCATGTACGCCGTCGCATCCGCTAATCCGGAGTTCGCCTCCTCGAGTTCGTCGTCCAGTTCGGCCATCACGTCGTCGTGCGTTTCGGCCACAGCCTCCAGGTCAGAGAGCAGGAGTTCGAAGTATGCGAGCCGAGCCTCGTACATCGCCTTTTCCGCCGGGTCGGCGTACGGACTTTGTCGGTCGAGGTAGTCATCCCGTTCGGCCTCGACCTCCGCGATCAAATCCTCGACGGGTCCGTCCTCGCCAGGTTCTTTGATCATGTCTGCACGTTCGAAGGTCACCTCGAGGCCCTCCAAGTCGGCCTGGATCGCAGTGATATCCTCGACCACGTCGGCCTCCAGGACCCCGTACTCGTAGTCGGCGTCGAGTCGTTTTCGCGTCGGGATTGCGAGGGAACGCTCGAGGTCGGCTCCGGAGTGAGCCTCGACGGCGGCGTCCGAAAGTAGCCGTTCGAAACCGGCTCCGGTGCGTGCGCCGACGAACGCGTTCGCAGCCTTGTCTGGGACGTCGCTGAAGTCGCTCGAGTAGACGCCGGTCCCACCGTATTTTCGCTGAATGCCGTACTCGGTATGGGCCTTGATCCTCGAGTCCGGGCTGTGATCGGCTTCGTACAGACGAACGCGCACGTCGAACGTACTCGTCGCAGTCGCGTTCGTCTCGATCCGTTCAGTCTCGTTCGTGCGGGTGTCGTTCCAGGTCGCGGTGCGTTCGTAGCCGTTGACGACGGTGGCGTCGTAGGTGTAATAGGCACTCGCCCGACCTGAATCGCGGACGGTGACGTCGGTTACCGTCGTGGTACGATACGTTCTCGGCGAGCGGTCCAGACGCTTCCAGTGTGCGCCTTCGTCGGGCGGGGCGGGTTCTGCTCGCGTATGCGTCTCGTCGATCGTGACACTCGAGGCGGCGTCGACGGTGTAGACCCGATCGAACGCTGCCGGAATCGAATGCTCGTTTTCCTCGTCGAACATGTATCGAAGCGGCATGTACGCACTCTCGCTGACCGCGATCGTCTGTTCTTCGTCCATCCCGGGTGCGTGACCGGAGAGGTCCTGCAGTGACGGCGCCTCGGGCGGATTGCCGCCGACTTGATCGCCGTAGACGTACTGGAGGGAATCACACACGTCCTGGCTGTCGATGCTCGGCGACTCGCCGTCGTTGTAGCCACCGTAGAGGTCGTCGCCGTCTTTGGCGGCGAGACAGAGCCAGGCCTGGCGTATGGCGTCGCCACCGTCGACGTCCTGGGTCCCGAAGACGCCGCGCTGGGTCGCGTAGGCGGCGCTGTTGGCCGTCACCTCGACGTGGCGATTGGCGATCACCTCCGAGACCGGCATCCCGGCGTACTGGGCGTAGCCGCGGGCCCACGCGAGCGGGTACAGTCGCCCACTGAATTGCCGACCGAAGCCCGATCCCTCGAGCGCACCGGTGTTGAGAGCGGTCTCGTAGGCGGCCGTCCGGCGCTGGAGTTCGAATAGTGGCGTCGGCACGGAGACCGTCACGGGTTCGACGCGGCTTGCGACCGTCTCGCCGTCGCGTTCGACGGTCGTTCGGACGCCGTCGATCGTCACCTCGAGTCGGCCGGCGTCGTTCGCCGAGACCGTCACCCGGTCCATCCCACGTTCGAGCGACTCGAGGTCGTTCGCTGGCGGGACAGAAACGGTCGTGGTCGTTCCGCGGACGTCCTGCCCGGCGCCCGCGAGGTTCCTCTGTACGTTCAAGTAAATTCGAAGGGCGAGGTAGTTCTCGAGAATCTCGCGGTCGCTACTGGCGTTGACGAGGTCCCCGTAGGAAGTGTTCGCGGGCTCGATAATCGGCTCGCTGGCGACCTGATCGGTCGCGTCCAAGGTCGCGTGTCGGATGGCCGTTTGCGTCGCCGCGGTCGTTCGGTCCATCGCGACAGCGGGATCGACGTCGGTTTCGGGGGTCGGTCGCGACTCGAGCGCGCCGACGAGGGTGATACTGCTGACGAGCAACAGCACACCGATGAGCGCGAACGGGACTCGCCCGCGGTCGTCGTCCGCGAGCGAGATGGTGGGCGTTCGGGTCACGTCTCCCACACCCGTACGACGATGGTGACGTCCTCGACCGCGACGGCCTCCGCGGCTTCTTCGGGGGTATCGAACCGCGCTTCCATGTCGGCAGCCATCGACCGAGCGAGGGCGTCGACGAGGTGTGCGTTCGCCGCCTGTGCGTCGCTATTGGACTGTTCGAGTGGGTCCTCGAGGTCGGCAGGGTCGATGCCGTCCAGGGCGGTCGCGAACCGTTCGTATCGATAGACGGTTCGGTCCCGGTCGAGACCCCGCGCTCGAGTACGAGCGACGTCTGTTCCGGCGGGAAGTATCCCTCGACGATCGCCGTGGAAACGCTGGTTGCGATAGGGTGGTACGCCTCGACGTCTGGATTCTCGTCGCTCCCAGCCTTGTTCTCACCCTCGCCCCCGTCCTCGCTCTCGGTGTCGTCCTCGTCTCCGCCGAAATCGGCGGAGTCGAAGCGGTCGAAATTGAAGCCGCTAGGTACGGTCATCGAGACGCTACTCACGTCGGCCGTCGGCGATGGGGTCGGGCCGATGCGCGCTCGTCCCTCGAGCGGCGCCCCCTCGTAGGGCGTCCAGTGGGCCGCCACGGCGACGTCACCGTCGACGACCGCGAACTCGCTGGCGATCGGCCCCTCGATCGCCATCGCGAAGAGGCGACCCTCGTGCGTGAGCGGTTCGTCCTCGAGCGACACGTTCGCGAGTGCGGCGTCAGCGAGGATGCCGGCGGCCGGGCCGTGTGTCACGCGCGTGAGTTCGCTCCTGGTGTAGTCGTCCGGGTCGTCGTAAGCGTCCTCGGAGGCGCGCTCGAGGGCCGGTCCGAGCGTGTATTCGACGCTGACCGTCGTCGAGCCGAGCAGTTCGACCGCGTGGGTCGCCGTTTCGGGGGTGTGGCTGGTATCCTCGTCGCCTGCGAGATAGATTCCGAGAATGCCGACGGCGGCACTCATCAACACGAGACAGAGTGCGACGTCGAGGACTGTACTGACGGCTCGGTCGTCGCCGATGCAGTGCCTCCGGGCGCCGGTATCAGCCACGGCCGTCTCGATATTATCGGTCGTGGACGGCTCGGTATCGTCCGTGGACGACACGATTTCGGCCGTGGACGACTCGAAACCAGATACTGACGACAGGAGGTCAGGCACTGATGACAGGCGGCCGGATGCTGACGTCACGACTGGACCTCCACGTGGAGCGTGGCGCTCGACACTTTCCCCGAGGGCTCGAGGATGGCTATCGCACGGGTCGCGGTGTCGTCAGCACTCCCTCCGGGTGTCGGGGCGGATGAGGGCGGGCGGTTACCCGTTGCAGAGCCACGCTCGTACTGACCGTCGACGTACTTCGCCCAGCGGCGCGTTTCTGGCTGGCCATCCTCGAGCGCCAGTACCGTCACCGTCACGGTCCGGTCGCTGGGCAGTCGATCCGTCGGGACCTTTGCGACCGGGTCGTCCGGCCCGTTCGGATCATAGACACCGTCGGCAGCGATGGTCGCGTGCACGGCCTCGAGCGTGGGCTCTGCAACGGAGCGATCGCTGCTCGTCTGCCCCATTCCTGAGAGTGCTCCAGCGTACACGCCGAGTGCGAGACAGACCGTGGCGACGGCCACGAGTGCGGCGAGCGGTTCGGTTTGCCCGCGCCGGTTCGAACGGTCCATCGGTGGAACCGTACTCGAGTGAGGCGAGCCCTCGCAGTACCGTCGAACCACCCGGCGGGCGGTGGGAAACAGGAACATGGCCCCCTCTGGCCGCGCCATCGCATATAAACGTCAGACCGTGAAAATGATCCGGAACGTTCAACTTGATTCCCTCGGATTCCTGAATATGAAAGTAGCCCTGATTGGTATCGGCCAGGCCGGTGGGAAGGTGGTCGAACGCCTCACGAAATTCGACGCTGAAATGGACTTCGACGCCGTCCAGGGAGCGTTCGCCATCAACTCCGCCACCCCGGACCTCCAGTCGCTCGAGCACGTCGAGACGCACCTGATCGGCGCCGACCGGGTGAACGGTCACGGCGTCGGCGGCGACAACGAACTCGGTGCGGAGATCATGCAGTCGGACGTCCAGGAGGTGCTCGGCGACCTCGATGGCCACGTCACCTCCAGGTCCGAGGCCATCTTCGTCGTAGCCGGTCTCGGCGGCGGCACCGGGAGCGGCGGCGCACCGGTCCTCGTCCACCACCTCCAGCAGGTCTACGACATCCCAGTCTACGCGCTCGGCATCCTCCCCGGGCGAAACGAGGGGTCGCTGTACCAGGCGAACGCGGGCCGATCGCTGAAGACGATCGTTCGCGAGGCCGATGCGACGATCCTCGTCGACAACGACGCCTGGCACAGCCAGGGCGAGAGCGTCGAGAGCGGATTCGAGTCGATCAATCAAAACATCGCGCAGCGATTCGGCCTGCTCTTCGCGTCGGGCGAGGCCGTCGAGGGCGTCGGTGAGAGCGTCGTCGACTCGAGCGAGGTCATCAACACACTCCGTCAGGGTGGGATCGCCGCGCTGGGGTACGCGAGCGCGCCGTCGAGCGACGATAGCACGCAGAACATTCGAAGCGTGATGAGCGTCTCCAGGCAGGCGTTGCTCACCGGGACGAGTTTGCCGGAGGCGCGGGTTGGCGACGCGGCGTTGCTGGTCATCGCGGGGAAGCCGGAGACGATTCCGCGCAAAGGAGTCGAGAAGGCACGGCGCTGGCTCGAGGATGAGACCGAGAGCATGCAGGTTCGAGGTGGAGACTTCCTCGATAGCGATCGAATCGCCGCGCTGGTCCTGCTGGGCGGCGTCGAACGCTCCGACCGGATTCAGGAGTTCCTCGACCGCGCGCGTGCGGCCCAGCGAGTCGAGGACGAGAAAGCGGCCGGCGACCCGGCTGACGCCTTCGCGAACGACGAACTCGAGAATCTGTTCTGAGGGCTGTCGGCCTTCAGGAGCAGCCTGATTCCCTCGACCGTCGAGATCCCTCACTCATCAACCATCGATCACTCGACGCGGATCCCGCTCACCGTTGACCGCTGACCGCTCACTCGCTCGGATTTTCGTCCTGCACCTCGACGATCTCCGCCTGTTCGAACGTTTCGATGCCCCCCCTCGAGCCTGACCTGGATGGTCTTTCCGGGGAGCGCCGAGTCGTCGTCCTCGTTCGATCGCTGGGGAACGGAGACGGCAGTGACGCCGTCGATTGTGACGTCGCGACGTTGGATGGGATCGCCCTCGTACTCGATGGTTTCCCAGGTTTCGACGTCGAAATCCTCGATATCTTCGCCGAAGTACTCCTCTGACTCCCGTTCGATCGAGTCCGCAGTCTGGGATTCACCGGTCGTTCGGTTGTCGTCGAACTGGACCTCCTCGTGTTTGTACTGCTCGAGCTGGACGAGCATGCCATCAGTTACCACTCGAGCGGGCAAAACGCTGTGTGCGGCGTATGCAAGAGACCAGTACCTCGAGCGTACGGAGAAGGAGCGGCGCTCGGGACTCGAGGAGGTCAGCGCTCGAGACTCGAGGAGGCCGACGATCCCATCTCGAGGGGGTTTCGACTCGCTAGCGACCGGCCGCTTCCTCGCCGAGCGAACCGTCGTCCATTCGCTTCGCGCGGAGGTATCGCGCACGGTAGCGGTTCGCGCCGTCGTAGACGTCCGCCTCGCGGATCTCGTCCACTCGTCCGTCGGCGACGGCGTCGACAATTTCGGCCAACTGATTCATCTCGGTGGTCGTCAACTCGAGTTCCCACGTCTTCTCCTCCTCGCTTTCGAGGATGGCCCACTTCCGGGCCGCCGCGATGACGAGCGAGCAGGGTTCCCGGCAAGGGAAGACGCCGTCGCCGGGGTCGGTGTCGATCGGATCGTCGGCCGCGTACTCCCACTCGCGGCGTTTGAGACACTGGGAGTCGACGCAGCAGGCCTCGGTCAGCCACTCGATGGCCTCTCGCGGGAGTTCGTCGATCACGTCGTAGATGCCGGTCTGGCGCTCGGCCGTCTCGAGCCAGTGGTCGACGTCGAGGTCGCCGCGTTGCTCGCGGTGCCAGTTGGCGACCGTGGCCGGGTAGATCGTGCGGACGGTTTCGACCAGGTCGTCACCCGACAGGCCGGCGAAGCGCCACCCCGTCACGAGCGTCGGAGCCGTCTTCAGCGGCCGGTAACGCCCGTCCTCGTCGTAGGTGACGATTTCGCGAGCGTCGCGAGGGTCGTCGTGATCCTCGAGCGTCTCGTCGGTGGCGTCGGCGTCCTCGACGTGTCGGATCTCGTAGCTGCGTTCGCCACGGCCAGCGCGGTCGCCGTTTTCCGTTGCGAGACGAGTCGTGAGCTCGAGTTCGCCCCAGTGACGGACGACGCCCGACTCGAGGGCGTCGTATCGCTCGAGGACGTCGTTCGCGTCCGTTTTCGACGCTGCCTCGACCTCCGGATCGTCCAGCGGCGCTTCCTCACACCATCGCAAGAACGCGCGCCGGGCGGTTTCGTGGCCGCCGACCGTTCGCTCCCAGACGTACCAGTTCGTGACGAAGGGGGCGATCGGTTCGAGCGTCCGGCGGAGATTGTCTCTCGACGCTGAGCCTGCGTTCGCGTCGGCGACGGTCGATGCCTCGAGTTCGACGATCTCTGTCGGGGTCTCGAGTCGGTAGGCTGACCCGTCCGTGACCCGTTTCGTGATCAGTCCATCGAAGTCGATCGCTGGCTGGCCGTCCTCGTCAGACTCACGGATCGTCTCGAGGAGCGTCTCGAGCACCTCGTCGGCGACTCGTTGGTTCGACGCGTCAAAGTCGGGAGCGTCTTCGACCACGTCAGTCACCCGCCGCCGGCGTCTCCTTCTCGTTCGTCCAGGATCCGACTTGCTCGAGCGCGTCGCCGACGTCGGCGCCGGCGTCGACTGCGCGCTCCAGGATGACGTCAGCCATCAACGGTTCGGTGCCGACGGCCCCTGCGTACCAGATGCGCTGGCCGTCGACGATGCCGGGCACGTCCCAGCCCGTTCGGTAGTCCTCGGTGAGCCCCATGTCTTCGGGGATGTCCTCCTGGGTGTGAAAGCCGTCGGCGACGAACAGTGGGACGACGACGACGTCTTCGCTCTCGAAGTAATCGGTGACGTCGTCGACTTCCGGCTCCTCGTCCATGTAGAGGGCTCGCACTTCGTCGAAGCGATCCATCTCGCGGATGCGCTCGGTGTGGTGTTCGATGGCTTTCGCGGAGTTCTCGTTTCGCTCGGTCCCGTGACCGACGACCGCGAGTCCGAAACCGGGGCCGACGTCGGGGTCGTCGGTTACCGTCTCGGCGCGCTTGACGATCACGTCGGTCATCGCGTCGTGGGTCCCGACGGGGCCGCAGTAGTGGACCGTCTTCTCGGCGTCGCCGACCTCAAGCGTGACTTCGGTGGCGTCGGTGCCGTCCGACTCCCACAGGTCGGGGTCCCAGCCCTCGAGGCGGAGTTCTCGCGGGATCACCTGTTCGGTGAAGTACCCCTCGCTGATGAACAGGGGAACGACGAACACCTCGTCGGATTCTACGGTCCGTATCACCTCCCGGAAGTGGGGCTCTTCCTTCCAGAACCCCTCCCGGACCTCGTCGAAGGCGCCCGTCTTCCGGATCGTATCCGCGTGGTCGTACGTCGGCTGTGCGGAGTCCGGATTCAGGTGCGATCCGTGTGCCGCGATGACCAGCGCTTGCATACTCGGTCGTTAGGATGGCAGCGGTTTATCGACTTCGCTGTCGGTGCGTTCGGTGTTGGCGTCGGTGTTTCCTCCCTTCTACCCTTTACCCTCTATCCTCTACCGCCCTTACCCCGGCGGCTCGAGCCGTCCGACCAGCAGGGCGACCGCGACGACGACGCCGATCGAGACGATCAACACGCTGGCGTACGCGACGGTTCCACCGACTACGGCCGCCGTCGACCAGGCAATCGCAATCGCGAGAACCGCGAGAGCGAGGACGCCGAGGGTACCGGGCTCGAGCCCGCTGACGGCTCGAAGCTGTTCGACGCCGCGCTCGAGCGCCGTCGGCTCCGGCTCCTCACGAGCGGGTTCGCCGAGCGTCTGGTCGACGTCGACCGGCCGGGTCGTCGGGAGTAACGTCACCGCGAGCGTCGTTTCGGTCGCGCCGTACCCCGTCGAGAGGACGATCGATCCCTCGAGCGGCGCCTCGAGCGCCACCGGATCGAAGTCGATCAGGATGGGGGTCGGTCGATCGGGGTCGACGTAGTGGTTGCCGTCTCGAGCGTTCCCATTGCCCGCGTTCAACCCCTCGATCGACGCGGCGCCTGTTAGCTCGCCGGTCAGCCGGCAGTGAACGTGTGCCGGCCCACCCTCGCTCTCGAGCCGGATCTCGAACGGGTGGCTCGCCTCGAGCGAGCTGGCGCTGGCGGTGAGGCTGTCGGACCCGGTTCGATCGACGGTGACGGTGGCCGCGTGGCGGGACACGAAATCACCTTATGCCGGCGATGTTTCGCGCATGTCCGGTGGGAGCAGGTTCGGAATGCCGTCTTCGATCGGGTACGATTCGCCACAACCGGTGCAGACGAGCGATCCCGAGATGATCTCGTCGTCTTCGCCGTACTCGGGGTCCTCGAGTTCGAGGTCGTCTTTGTCGAGCGGGCAGCAAAGGATCTCCAGCAACGACTCGTTCATGGTTCGACAGGGGACCGCATCCAGCAAAAGGTTTCGGGAACGGCCGCGTGCCGATGATTGACTGACGGTCGTGAACATTTATATGAGTGGATGCGAAGAATGAAACGAGACGACGGCGTGAACGCTGGTCTCTCTCCTCTCGACTATGGTTGCTTCGAAGACCGTCGAATCCATCGGACGACTCGGCGATATCGCGACGACGCTCGATGCGTGTACGTCCGTCGAATCGGTCTACGAACACGCGCTGATCGCGGCGGCGGACGCGCTGTCGTTCGAAGCCGCGAGCATCTGTACACAGCGAGACGGGCGCTTGATCCCCCGGGCAGTGTACGCGAACCACCTGATCCCAGGCCAACCCCTCTCGGCTGACGCCGGCATCGCCGGCCGAACGCTCGCAACCGGGTCCACCATCGTGGTCGACGACCTCCGAGACGACACCGACGCCGCCCCGACGTGTGACTCCTTTCGCTCAGTCCTCTCCATCCCCATCGGCGACGACGGCGTATTCCAGGCGTTCTCGTCGGAACTCGGCGCGTTTTCCGACCTCGAGCGGCGAATCGGCGAGACGCTCGTCGCAATCGTGGTCAACGCTCGAACCAGCGTCGAATACGAGGCGGCACTGGAGACCGAACGCGATCGATTCGCGGCGCTGTTCGAGAACGTTTCCGACGCGGCCGTCCAGTACCGAATCGAAGGCGAGAGTTATCGGATCGAGCGCGTCAATTCCGCGTTCGTTCGCGTCTTCAGGCGTGACGCCGAATCGATCGTCGGCGAATCGATCGCGGACGTACTCGAGGCGCCCGACGACGGTGCCGACGAACCCACTCGAACGCCGCTGATCGAACACGCACCCGACGGAGAGACCGAAACCGAAACCGAAGTCGTCAGAAACACGCCCTCCGGACCGCGGCCGTTCTTACGCCGAACGGTCCCGATTGCAACGGGCGACGAAACGGTCCGAGGATACCGGACCTACACCGACCTCACCGAGCTGAAAGTCCGGGAGCGCGAACTCGAGCGACAGAACGAGCGCCTCGACCAGTTTGCGAGCATCGTCAGCCACGACCTCCGAAATCCCCTTACCGTCGCGAACGGCTATCTGGGATTCGTCCGGGACGAACTCGGCGACGACCACGACGCCGTCACCGCAATCCAGCAGGCTCACGACCGAATGGAACAGCTCATCGACGACGTGCTGGCGGTCGCTCGCACGGGTGACGCGACGGGGAGTCTCGAACTGGTTAGACTGTCCACCGTCGCCGAGCAGGCCTGGGAACACGTCGACACTCGAGACGCCCGTCTCGAACTGGACGACGGCGGTGTCTGGGTCGAGGCGGACCCGACGCGCTTGCTCCAGTTGTTCGAGAACCTGTTCCGGAATTCGGTGGAACACGGCTCGGCACGCGATCAGCACGGGTCTCGTGCCGACGATGCCGTTGAGCACGGTACCGCTTCGGTCCCTTCCGGGTCCGAATCCGAACCTGGCGACGATTCACCAGAAACTCGAGGCGAATCAACGGTCTGCGTCCAAGTCGGCACGTGCGACGACGGGTTCGCAGTCGAGGACGATGGTCCGGGCATTCCGCCGTCTGAGCGCGAGGTCGTATTCGACTCCGGCTACAGTACGGGCTCCGGAAGTACTGGACTCGGTCTCGCGATCGTCGAGCGAATTGCCGACGAACACGGCTGGAGCGTCGAGTGCACTGACGGATCGGCTGGTGGGGCGCGATTCGAGTTCACGGACGTCTATCTCACCAGCGAATCCGCGGTTGAAACGCCTGATTCGTCGACGGTGACGGAATCGAACGGTGATGTCCAGTGATTCGGTTCACTCGACTCGCACGACTCGTCGGATTCGCTCGATCCATTCGAATCACTCGATCCACTCGGCTCGCTCGGTCCACTCGAGCCCCCCGAAAGGCTACCACGTTGACGTCGGGGGTGGTAGCGTGAACGGCGACTGTGTCGATCCCAACCCGGACATCAACCTCGTCGACGTCACGTTCCACACCGCCAGTTCGTCCCTCGACGTAACCGACATCGCAGGGAACGAGCTCTCGTTTGAGCTGACCGGCTGGGACCCGTTCGTGGACGACTGCGACATCGACGAGCAGGTCGACGCGGCGGTCACGGCTCGAGTCACGGAGATCAGGTACGACCTGCAGAACTTCCTCAAAGTCACCCGGTCCGATGGCTCGTTTCAGGTCGAACGGAACGGGCAAACGACGGCCACTGTCCGCGACGACGTCGGCACCGACCGACCGGTCCGGTACTCGTTACCCGAGGGACAGTACCGGTGTTCGGTCGAATCGAGCATCATCGTCCACCTCTGCTTCGACGGGGCCGGAACGATCAGGTACCGACCGGAATCCGGTCTCACGATATCGTTCCCGCACCCTACGACGGTCACCTTCGGTTTCAAAACGTACGTCGACTACCCCCGCCACGAGTTGACCGTCGAACCCACGACAGCGGGGTTTGCAACGGCCGTGTCGCACCTCGGCGCTACCATTACGACGACATCGGTCGACCGAGTCCACCGTAACAACCGGGGCTACCCGCCGACGATTCGCCTCGGTTCTGAGACGACCGTGCCAGCGGCCGTCGAGGCCTCCACACCAGATACCGGCATCGAACTCCTGATCCCGGACTCGCTCTCGGCTCTCTTGCCGGCGGCTCCACTGGCGTACTATCTGGGGGCTCGCGTCCGCGTCCAGGACAACTCGGCACCGGTCCTTCGTGCGCCTGCTGTCGACGTCCACCGCGAGTTCGACCCGCTTCCGGCGTTCGAAGGCCAGGCGGCGGCGCTGTTGAAGCGCGTCTTCTTCCTCGACATGCTCGCCACGTGGTACGACGATTCGGAGTGGACCGTTCGGGCGCACGGTCTCCTCGAGTCAGCGGAAATCGACCTCGAGCCGTGCGTCGAAGCACCGCTCGCCGAGCGTCTCGAGGCCTATCTCTCGTTTCCAGGGCCGCCGCTCGAGGAGGCGCTTCCCGCCTGGCCGTACCGGATGACGGTCGAGCCGTCGCCGGAGTCGGTCGCTCAGCTTCCCCATCTGTTGTACGATATGGCGGCGATCGAACTTCCGAAGGCGATTGAGGCGTCAGAGGTGACAGAGGCGTCAGAGGCGACGGAGACGAAAACGACCGAGAAAACTCGACCGGCAGCCGGTTCCTCCTCGAGCGACGAACGGCATTTCGAGGCAATTACTCGGCTGCGAGGTCGCCTCCAGTCGGGTAGAGCCGCGTCGGATCCAACCAACGCTGCGTTTACGTCGATGCCCGCCGCCTACCGCAATCGCCTCGAATACCTCGGACGCGACCGTCGACAGCGGGCGGTGGCCGTCGTGTTCACAGACGAAGTCGGCGACGCGGAACGAGCCTCTGTCGTCGATCGCTACCGCCGACGAGACGACGTGCTCTCACCGACCGTGACGGCACTCGAGACCCCTTCTCGCAAGGAACTCGCCGACGTCTTCGAGACGGGGGTGGACTTCCTCCACGTCGTCGGCGACTGCTCCGAGACCGGTATTCCCTGTCGTGACGGCGTCCTCGAGCCGGCGTCGCTGGCGGAGAACAACGTCCAGCTGTTTCAGATCGACGGTCCTCGATCGCTCGCCGTCGACCTCGTCGAGCGCGGGAGCGTCGCTGGGGTTGCCGGGGTCGCCGGGATCGCTGGAGTGAGTAAAAATGGCGACGACAATGGCGACCGCTCGAGCGACACTACTGTCGGCGAACTCCTCCTGTACGGTCACAGCCTGGCCACGGCGACGCAGTGTGCGGCCAGAACCGACACCGCCCAGCCACGAGCCGTCGTCGGTGACGGCAGCTGCCGGTTCGTCGCTAGCTGGTGGCCAACCCTGGTTTACGTGCTGACCGCTGGCGGCCGTCGAGCCAGTACTGAGGACGGTGACGAGTGCGCAGCCAGCGACGGAGACACCCGAGGAGAGCCGGACGACCTCCGGGTAACCGCCGTTCCGTTCCCGATCGATCCGGTTGGCGGATACGCGGTCCCGAACTGGGACGACGAAAAGCGCCTGCAGCCGAATCCGCTCTCGTTCGACGTCGATCCCGGATCGGTGACCGACTTTCTCGCAGAGTCCGAAGCCCCGATCTACTACGACGGTCGATTTTACTGGCCGGAAGAACACCTCCTGCTCGCCTATCCAATCGCGTGAGTCGAGGTCGTGACGAAACGGACCCGGACTGTGCTCGAGAACGCGCCAGAAAACGGCTCAGTTCTTCGAACGGGCGGCCTGGAGGACGCTACTCGTCGTAAGGTGACTCGAGGACGACCGTCTGTTCGCGTCCGGGACCGACGCCGATGGCGTAAAGCGGCGCGTCGAGTTCCGTCGACAGGTACTCGAGGTACGTCCGCGCATTCTCGGGGATGGCCTCGTAGCCCTCCTCGGCGACGGCCGCCCAGTCGACGTCCGGCCAGCCCTCGAAGGAGCGGTAGGTGGCCTCACAGCGTGCCCACTGTTCGGTCGTCGGCGGGACGGTGAAGATTTCCTCGCCGTCGAACTCGTAACTGTGACCGACCTTGACCTCCTCGAGTCCGGCGAGGACGTCGATGTGGTTGACCGCGAGGCCGGTGAAGCCGTTTGCGCGGGCGGCGTGGCGCAACATGGGGATGTCGAGCCATCCGACGCGGCGGGGACGACCGGTGACGGTCCCGTACTCGCCGCCCTCGTCGCGGATGTAGGTTGCGAGTTCCTCTTCGTCTTCGTCCTCGTTCTCGTCAGCCGCATCAGCCTCGTAGCCGGGAGTCTGACCCTCGACACCGCCGAGTTCGGTCGGGAGCGGGCCCGTGCCCACCCGGGAGAGGTAGGCCTTCACGATGCCAATGACCTCGCCCTGGCCGACGACGGTCGGTCCCAGTCCGGTGCCGACGGTCGCGCCCCCGGCGGTCGGGTTCGAGGACGTGACGTAGGGGTAGACACCGTGGTCGATGTCGATCGAGGTGCCCTGTGCACCCTCGAGCAGGACGTTTTCGCCCGCGTCGACGCGCTCCTGGAGGAAGGTGCCGCAGTCGATGGTCATGTCCTCGTCCTCGAGACGCTCGCCGTAGTCGCGGTAGGTCTCGAAGAGGTGGTCGACGTCGAAGGCTTCTGCCGTCTCGCCCTCGAGGGTCACGCCAAAGACGTCCTCGGCGAGTGCGCGCTTCTGGGGGACGACGTACTCGAGGCGCTCGCGCAGGACCTCGGGGTCGAGGAGGTCGCCGATGCGGACGCCGCGACGGCCCGCCTTGTCCTCGTAGGTGGGGCCGATGCCGCGTTTGGTCGTCCCCGCGGCGAGGTCGGCCTTCTCTTCCTCCTCGATACCGTCGAGTACGCGGTGATACGGGAGTATCACGTGCGCGCGCTCGCCGACGCGAACGTCGGGCTCGAGACCGCGTTCACGGAGTTGATCGAGTTCGTCGAACAGCGTCTCGGGGTTGACGACGCAGCCGTTGCCGAGGACGCCGGTCTTGCCGCGCACGGCACCGGACGGTACCAGCGAGAGTTTGTACGTTTCGCCGCCGTGAACGACGGTGTGGCGGCATTGTCGCCACCCTGGTAGCGAGCGACGACGTCAGCAGCGTCGCCATAGAGGTCGACGACGCCGCCTTTGCCCTCGTCGCCGAGTTGCGACCCGACGATTGTGACAGTCATACAGGCGCCGGATTCTTGCCCGGCCGATAAACCGGTTACGGTCTGTGGGGCGCGATGGGCGACATTCGATCCACGTTCGTGTATAGGAGACCCCTTTTCGAAGAGAAAATCTGGGTAGTCGTGAATATCTCCTCGAGAATCCGTCGCCCTCTGCCCCGATATTCGAACCCGAAACGTTAACTTCTGTCACGACAAACTATCAGGTGACGGTTCATTTTGCCGCGACTCGAGGGCAATCTTTAAAAGGTGCAAAGACAAGTTAACAAATGCCATGATAGACCGACTTGAGAAGGAAGTCGATATGCTGGAACGACATCTGCAGGTCCTGAAGATGGTCATCGAGAACGAACCGATCGGGATCGTCAAGATGTCCAACGAAACCGGGTACCCCCACCACAAGGTTCGGTACTCCCTGCGCGTACTCGAAGAAGAGAACCTCATCGAACCCTCCAGCCAGGGTGCGATCAAGACCGAGCGGACGGTCGAGTTCGTCGACGAACTCGACGGGAAACTCGACGAGATCGTCGACAAGCTCGAGGGCATGAAGATCGAAGACGTCGCCGAAGTCGAAGGATAGCCTAGAGTTCTGGGACGTTCATGTGGAAGCCGCCCGAACGCGACTCCACGAGACACAGGTGATATCCACCCTGTTTTCGCGACAGCGACACGTAACTCAGCCGTGAGTCTCGCGTGAGGAAGCCGCCGCCGCCCGTCGCCTGCTCGGTCACCTCGAGGGCGCCTGGTTCGAAGAAACTCGAGGTGACGAAAAACGCCGCGGCGAGTTCGCCGTGGTTGGCCTTGACCGCCGAGACGGACTCCTCTAGCGTCTCGAGATCCGTCTGGGTGGCGGGGTCGCGTGACCCGTCGAGGTTGGCCGCGAGCAACGGGTTCCCCATCTTGTCGAAGGCGACGACGTCGAATGCGACTTCGTCGGGGACGCCCTCGGTGTCGTCCCCGTCGAGGGAGACCGAGGCATCGAGTTCGGCTCGATCGATGCGGGGGAGGGCGTCGTACAGCTCACCGAGGCCGTCCGCGTGGCCGGTATCGCGGATCTCGAACGGCAGGGTCGCGACGAGCCACTCGACGAACTGGTACTCGATCCGCGACCCGAGGAACGCCTCGTACGATTGGCCGTCGACGACGACCTCGCTCGCGTCGAACTGCGTGTGGTGTTCGAGACGGAGGTTCTCCGCGACGTCCTCGCGACTCACGTTCTCGTCGTGGGCTGTCGTCAGCGTCGGCTGGCTCTTCGAGGCGTACCGAACGAACAGGTTAGTCCTAGACAGCGCCTCCTGGGGCGAGAGGCTGGTCCCGTCGACGGGGACGCCCGCGGCGTCGGCCGCTCGAATCCGCTCGAGTTCGGTCTCGAGCGTCTCGATGCGCTGTTGCAATCGGTCGACGGTCGCCGAGAGTTCCTCGGCGCGTTCCCGATACCGGTCGCGCTCGGTCGCGAGTTCCTGCTGGCGCTCTTCGAGTGTCCCTTTCTCTCGCTCGAGTTCGTCGACGCGCTGAGTGAGTCGATCGATCTTGTCCTCGCGCTCGAGCATGTCCTCCTCGAGAGCCTCCCGGGGGACGTTTCTGGTGGTGCTGGCGTTGGATCGAGCGCGCCCCTGTCCCGATCCGCTGGGGGTTCCGTCCCGCTGTGGCTTCGATCGGTCCTTACTCGAGTTCGACGCCTGGGTCGACGAGGCCCCACCGGCCGCCGACGAGGTGGTCGTCGATCCGGTCTGGCGCGACTGACCGCTCGCCGTTCGGCGCCGTCCCCCGGCGTTCGATTTCGACCGTGATCCGTCCTCGTCCATCCGGTCGGGACGCGAAGACTTCTTCGGGTCGATCGAGGGGATGTTTCGGGTTTCTCGCCACTGCTCTTCCTGTTTGAAGCGTTCGTCGAGCGGATCGCTTTCAGACGACTCGTTGTCGGTTTCGGGTGCTCGGTCGTCTGCCTCTCGTTCGTTGCCGTCCTGGACTTCGCGGGCCTCTCGGGCTTCGTGGGCCTCGCGGGCCTCGGCGCCCCCGTCGTCTTCGTCGACACCCTCCCAGGGAACGCCGTCGGCGCCGAGTTCCTCCGCGGCTGCCTCCACCTCCTCGGGATCGGGCGACTCGCTCGAGGCCGGCGGCATCGGTTCGGCATCCTCCACGGGCGTCGCCGCGTTCGGCCCGGCGTCGGTCGGCGTACCGGGTGCGTCGTCGTCTCCGCGATCGGACTCGCCACTCGCGTCTGATCGGCTCTCACCCCCCGCCGGCGGCATCGGCTGCGCGTCGGCAGTCGACCCGTCGTCGACCGTCTCGGCGTCCTCGAGTCCGTCGTGTTCGTCGACTTCGTCGCGTTCGACGGTCGGATCGTCGTCCGCTCGAGCGTCGGCTTCGGTCGCCGGTTCCGTGATCCCGGACGATTCGACCGGCTCCGGGTCCGGTTCGGTCGTCGCACTCGTCGTGATCCCGCCGGGGGTATCGTTCGTCCCCTCGGAGGCCGGTTCGGACTGCGTTTCGACGTCGCGCTCGCCATCGGTCGACGGACTGGACGCACCGGCCGCCCCGCTCGCAGCGCCGGACCCGCCCGCCGGTGTCGTCGAGCTCCCGGACGTCGGCTCTGTTGCTGGCGCCGATCCGGGGACGTCATGGATGTCGATATCCACGTCGACGACCTCGTAGATGCCGACCTCGTCGTCGGCCCGTTCGAACGCCTCGTCGCCGGTCAGGAGTCGCTGTGCGTTCCCGATGTAGGCCGCAGCCATCCGGCGACCGCCGTAGTACACGAGGTAGTAGTCGCCGCTGAGCACCTGCTCGCTCAGTTCGATGTAACCGGTGAACGACCCCTCCTGGAGCGTCTGGTCGACCTCGCTCAGTGGCGTGTCGTTCGTGTAGTACTTCGCCCTGGTCTCGCCGCCCTGTTCGTCCATCGTACACAGCAACGGGAGCGAGGGGTGGGGTGCGACGTACGTCGTGCCGCTCGCTCCGTCGAACTGTTCGAGAGCGCCGTCGACGACGCCGACGATACGTCCGTTGAGCATGAACGCCCAGGCACCACCGGACGTCACGGCACCGGAGAACTCCTCGTCGGCGAGTGAAGAGAGACCGTCGTAACCGCCGGAAAACGGACGGGAGTCCCATCGCTCGACGCGCTCTTGCGTGCGCGGATCCATATCTCAACAAGCGGGAACCGGTGTAAATACGTTTCGCCTGGTTCGGTGGCGAATCGGAGGTCTATCGTCAGCCTCGAGTCCCAGCTAGATCTTCGACTCGGCGTCGTCGGCCAGTTCCTTCATGCGCTTGCCGATCCGGCCCGCGCTCGAGAACTCGTCCTCGCTCATCGCGTTCGCGAGCGCGTTGCCGAGGACGAAGACGGCGTGTTTGTGCTCGCTCTTCGACTTGTGGACGTCGTCGGGGTCGACGTCGAGTTGGTGATAGGCGTCGAAGAGGCTCTCGTCGACGTGCTCTCGCTCGGAGAAGTACTCCATGATGACGACGAGTTCGTCGTGGAGCTCGAGCAGTTCGTCCTTGTGCATACTCGCGACTATGAACGGTTCCGATTTAAGCGTTGTGTGGCTCAGCGTGCCAAATTCGGGCGATCAGTCCCGGCAGTCCCGGCATCTGCGGCCTCCACTTGGCCCTCCTGGCGACCTCGTCAGCGCCCCTGTCGTCCCTTCGTCTGTCGATAATCGGACGCCATCAGGTCGACGAAGTGCTCGAGCCAGGCCTGGGTCTGGGCCTGAGTCTGGGCCGCGGGCTCGAGCATGGGCACGAGTTCGAAACCGCGGCCCCGGATCGTCGTCGCGTGGTGGGTCTCGATCTCGAGGTCGTCCGCGGCCGTCGTCGTGTACTCGGTGCCGATTTCGGTGAGCGCGCGCTGGCCCACGGGGACGATGATCTCGGGGTTGATCATGCGAATCTCGGCGTTGAGGTACGGTTCGCAGGTGACGACCTCCTCGTCCGTCGGCGGGCGCTCGGGGTCGCGACAGCGAGTCAGCAGGGTGAGGTAGACGTTGGCGAGTTCCGGTTCCTCGGGGTCGCTCGCGCTCGCGCAGAGGCCGAGGCGCTGGAGGATTCTGTAGAGGCCGCCGTTGGCTCCGTCTCCACCCGTTCCGCCGTCGTCGCCGGTCTCGCGTTCGCCTTCGCTTTCGGGACCCGCCTCGAGGAACGGAATCCCAACCGTGTCGGCCCGCGCGCTCGGTCGCTCGCCGACGAACAGGAAGTCGGCCCCCACGTCGCCGTAGCCGTGGACGACCTGCGTGCGCGATACACAGAGTTCTGGGCAGTTCTCGCAGGCCTCGTCCATGCCGAACGGGTTCGCCGTCGACTGCTGATTCGCGTCCACGGTCGTTCTGGGGTCGGCGGCTACAAAAACGACGCGCTCCGGCCTCCGTATGGCCCTCGGCGCTCGACCCTCGAGAAGTCGAAAACCGAATCTCAGCGCCCGAGCCCGCCGCGTTCCGTGACCTCGAGGATGAATTTGACGTTCCGTACAATCTCCTCGGGCGAGGTGTCCTCGGCCTCGTCGTAGAGGTCGCTCGTCCGGTAGAGGATGTTCGCCAGTTGCTTGCTCTCGCTCGAGTCCCCGCGCACGTCGTCGGCGATTTCCCGGAGCAGGGTCACGCGCTCGGAATCGGGCTCGAACTCGTCGCCGCTCATGGTCTCTCAGTGTGCTCGCTCATGTCGGCTCAGTGCTCGCCCTCGCCCGCGCTTGCGCCTTCGCCCGCGTCGACCGGCGGCGTTCGCTCGGCGACCGATTCGGAGACGGCCCGCCGGTGGACGATGCCGGTGTTGTTCGCGACGGCGGCGGTCAACTCCCGGAAGGCATCGCTGGTCTCGCTCTCCTCGTCCAGGACGGTCGGCTGTCCCTCGTCGCCACCCTCTCGAACGCGGGGATCGAGCGGGATCGACCCGAGGAACGGCAGGTCGTGCGTCTCGGCGAACGCCGACCCGCCGCCAGTCCCGAATATGTCGTGTTCGCCGCCGCAGTCGGGGCAGACGAACGTGGCCATGTTTTCCGCGATGCCCAGGACGACGGTGTCGTGGCGGGCGAACATCTGGAGCCCCTTCCGGGCGTCGTCGAGGGCGACGTCCTGGGGGGTGGTGACGATCACCGAACCCGTCACCGGGATGGTCTGGAGCATCGTCAGCTGGGTGTCGCCCGTCCCCGGCGGGAGGTCGATCACGAGGTAGTCGAGGTGGCCCCACTCGACGTCCTCCGTGAGTTGCGTGATCACCTTGTGGACCATCGGGCCTCGCCAGATGACGGGGTCGTCCTCGCCGACGAGGAATGCCATACTCATCAGCTTCACGCCGTACTTCTCCGGCGGGATGAGTGTCTCGTCCTCCGTCGCCATCGGCGGCTCGTCGGCGTCGACCATGCGGGGGACGTTCGGCCCGTAGACGTCGGCGTCGAACAGGCCGACGCGGGCGCCCCGACGGGCGAGCCCCGCCGCGAGGTTGACCGCGACGGTCGATTTCCCGACGCCGCCTTTGCCCGAGGCGACGGCGATCACGTTCTTGACGTTCGGGAGCACCTCGTCGCCGCTCGAGTCGTCGCGGTCGGGGATGCTCGCGGAGAGTTCCGGGTCGACCCCGTCCTCGGCGAGGGCGTCCCGGACGGCGCCAGCGATGGCAGTTTCGGTCGGCGAGTACGGCGCCCCGAGGGCGAGGTCGACGGCGACCTCACCGTCCTCGCTCACGGTCACGTCGTTCACGAGGCCGAGCGTGACGATGTCGTCCCCCAGTTCCGGGTCCTCGACCGTTCGCAGACGGTCTCGGACGGCGGCTTCGTCCATACCTACTGGTGGCCGCTGGCGCTCGAAAAGCGTTGTGTTGTCTTCAGCAAGCGCCGGCCTCGAGTGCTCGTCGCCACGCTCGAGGCTGCCGTCTCACGTTCGGAAGTCGAACCGCGGCCCCCCGTAGGTGGGCGGCTCGGGCTCGAGTTCGACGCCGTGCTCGAATCGCACGAAGTTGAGGTAGTAGGGGCGGCCACAGCCCTCGATTGCGTTCCCGTCGCGGTCGGTCACCGGCCCGTCCTCGCCGCAGCGAAAGGCGATGCCGTCCGCCGTCTCGCGAACCTCGATCGGGTCGGTTCGCATCGCGTACTCCCAGCCGGGCTGGCGGACGGTCGTCACGGACCGATCCGCGAGGTCGGGGGCTCGCTCGAGGCTCACGACGGCGTCACAGTGCGGGCAGGTGTAGCGAACGGTGACGGTGTCCGTGTCGGCGCCGGTCATACCGGGTTCCACGCCGCGGCGGGCCAAAAGCCGTGTGCCCGATTCCGGTCGGCACCGACGTCCCATTCCAGTCGGCACCGACGGCAGAACCACCCACCCGGAACACCTTTTGTGCTGACCGCAGTCTGCTCGAGTATGATCGACGAGACGGCCGAGGAGATCAAGGAAATGCAGACGCACAGTTCCTCGGTGGTAGCGATAAAGGCGACGCGCGCGCTGACGGACCTCCTCGAGCGGGAGTTCGCGACCGTCGAGGAGTACGTTCGCGACCTCGACCGAAACGCGACGGCCCTCCGCCGGGCCAACCCCTCCCACGCCTCGCTCCAGAACGCGGTCCGCGAGGTCGTCCACCAGGTCGAAGACGCCGACCCCGACACCGTCTCGGAGGCCAAGACGTTCACCGAGACGGCCATCGAGGACGTCGTTGCTCGCGTCGAGTCCGGGAAGACCCGAGCCGCCGAGAACGCCATCGAGTACCTATCAGACGGCGAGACGATCCTGACCCACGACTTCTCCTCGACAGTCATCGAGGCCCTCGAGCTGGCCACCGAGCGCGGGATGAGCTTCGATGTGTACGTCACCGAGGCCCGGCCGCGATACATCGGTCGCAAGACGGCCCGGCGACTGGCGACGCTTCCGGGCCTCGACGTGACTCTCATCACCGACAGCGCCCACGGCCACTACCTGCCCGAATGTACGCGCGTGCTCATCGGCATGGACTGCATCGTCGACGACTTCCTCTACAACCGCGTGGGCACCTTTCCGATTGCGTCGACGGCGGCCCAGCTCAAGGTTCCGGTCACGGTGCTCGGCTCCGCCGCGAAGATCGTCTCCGAGGGCTTCGCCTTCGAGAACGAGTATCGGACGCCCGTTGAGGTCATGGCCGAACCGGCCGAAGGCTTCTCCATCGAGAACCCCGCGTACGACGCGACTCCCGTCGCCCTCCTCGAGAGCGTGATCACGGACGAGGGGCGGAAGACGTTCTGAGGCTACGGTGGAAAGCGAACGAAGTCGGAGCCGAGGCCAGTACCGGAACGAACTGACGGCAAACGGGGTGGCGAACGAGGGTGAAGAAACGGACGCCGAACGGGGGCGGTGGATGGGGATAGACAAACGGACGGCGAACGGGGATGGGGAGATTCAAGAGGCCCGCGCGTGCCATCTCGAGTAGATGCGCCACGATCACCTCATCACGAGCAAACACCTCACGCGGGAGGACGTCGAGGCCGTCCTCGACCGGGCTGCCGAGATCGACGCCGATCCGGACGCCGTCGCCGGAAAACACGAGGGGACGATTCTCGGCCTGCTCTTTTCGAACCGAGCACCCGGACGAAGATGAGCTTCGAGACGGCCATGAAACGCCTCGGCGGGGACGTCGTCGACATGGGATCCGTCGAGTCCTCGAGCGTCAAGAAAGGGGAGACGCTCGCCGACACCGTCCGCGTCATCGAGGGATACGCCGACGCCATCGTCGTTCGCCACCCGAGTCAGGGCTCCGCGAAGATGGCGAGCGAGTTCGTCGACGTCCCGCTGATCAACGCCGGTGACGGGGCGGGCCACCACCCGACCCAGACGCTGCTCGACCTCTACACGATCCGGGAGAACGCCGGTCTCGACGACCTCTCGATCGGGATCATGGGCGACCTGAAGTACGGACGGACGGTCCACTCGCTGGCCTACGCGCTGTCGAACTTCGACGCTCACCAGCACTTCGTCAGCCCGGAGAGCCTGCAGCTGCCGCGGGAAGTCGTCTACGACCTTCATCAGGAAGGGGCGTCCGTGCGCGAACACGAGAGCCTCGAGGAGGTCCTCGACTCCCTGGACGTCCTCTACGTGACCCGCATCCAGCGCGAGCGGTTCCCGGACGAAAACGAGTACCAGCGAATCGCCGGCGAGTACCAGATCGACCTCGAGACGCTCGAGGCCGCGAGCGACGACCTGACGGTGATGCACCCGCTCCCGCGGGTCGACGAGATTGCGCCCGAGATCGACGACACCGACCACGCGGCGTACTTCGAACAGGCGCACAACGGGGTGCCGGTTCGGATGGCGCTGCTCAATCGCCTTCTCGAAGGGGGTGTGTCTCGATGAGCGATAATCACGATCACGACGACGACCCAGACCACGACCACGAACTCCGCGTCAGCAAGATCCGAAACGGCACCGTCATCGACCACGTGCGGGGTGGCCAGGCGCTGAACGTCCTCGCGATCCTCGGAATCGACGGCAGCCAGGACGAGGAGGTCTCCGTCGGGATCAACGTCCCCTCTGACCGACTCGCCCGCAAGGACATCGTGAAGGTCGAGGGCCGCGAGTTGAGCCAGGAGGAAGTCGACGTGCTCTCGCTGATCGCGCCCGACGCGACGATCAACATCGTGCGAGACTATGAGGTGGCGAGCAAACACCGCGTCGAACGACCCGAGGAGGTCGAGGGCGTGCTCACCTGCCCGAACGCAACCTGCATCACGACCGAGAACGAACCCGTCACCTCCCGCTTCGACGTCCTCGAGGACGGGGTTCGCTGTTCGTACTGCGAAACGATCGTTCGCGACGAAATCGCCGACCTGATCGACTCGCGCTAGGTGACGAACGAATTTCTCGTTCTATTTCCGAGACTATCCAGAATCTCTAAGTGTTAGGAGATTGACTCTCCACGCGTACATGTCGCGTACGATCAAATTCCTGTTCGTCCTGGTCGCCGTCGTCGTTCTCTGGAAAGTCGTCTTCAGCACGTCCGAGGTCGACGTCGAGTACGAGCCGATCGAGTAGAGAGGAACCGAGCGAATCAGAACCGCTTACCGTCTCGACGTCCTATCGCCGCCCATGTACGGCGTCGTGACGCGAAACCCCGACGAAGTCGTGTGGGACGACTTCGGCCGGGCGTTCTACGAAGTCAAAGACGTGACCGGTCGATCCGCCGAACCGCTCCCCGACGCAGTGAACATGGTCTCCTGTTTCGGTGACAACGCGGCGGCCGACGCCGACCCCTCGCTCGTCCCCGTCGACGACGAGGGCCGTCCCGCCACGCGAGAGCGGCCCTACTTCGACTGGGCCTACATATGCCCCTCGAGAACCGAGTACCGGGATGGACTCCTCGAGATCATCGACGACTGCGTCGCCGCGAACGAGGACGTTCGTCTCGACGACGTCGGCTTCCCGCGCCCGGAGTACTGTCGATGCGAGGTGTGCGAGCGACGTTTCGCCGAGAGCGAGTTCGAGGATCGATTCGCGTGGCGCGCGAACGTGATCACCGAGTTCGTCGAGGCGGCGGCCGATCGTATCCCCGGCCGCGTCTACCTGACGCTGTATCCCGACCCCTACCCGGGACACCTCTACGAGCGATCCGGGCTCGACCTCGCGGCCCTCGAGCCCCACGTCGACGAGTTCGTCGTCCCCCTCTACGACATGGGGTACACGACGACCTACTGGCTCGAGACGATCGCCAAAGGGTTCGAGAGCGCGCTCGAGACGCCGTTCAGTATCGAACTCTACGCGGTGAACGTCGACCTCGAGAACCTGTGTCAGGCGGCCGAGGTGGCCGGTCACTACGGGAATGACGTCATCTTCGGCTACGAGGCGGGCAACGCGCGGGCCGCGGTGCGGCGACTCCAGGCCGACCAGCGCGAGGGCGTCTCACACGGCGACCCCTGACGCGACTGCGGCAAACGCCGACACATACTATTTGACCGTGGGTCTCGAACACACGACTCACAGCGATGTACGAGCGAATCCTCCTCCCCACCGACGGCAGCGAGACGACGGGTCGCGCCCTCGAGCACGCGATTGACCTCGCGAACCAGTACGACGCCGCGTTACACGTCCTCTACGTGATCGACAAGGCCGTCTTCGCGGGCGACGTCGAAACCGGCCCCATCGTCGAGCAGTTCGAGACCGTCGGCGACTCGGTCCTCGAGGACGTCTCCGGCGAGGCTGCCCGGGCTGGCGTCGAGCCGGTTATCACCACGCTCGAGCGCGGCAGTCCTCACACGAAGATTCTCGAGTACGCCGAGAGTCAGGGGATCGATATGATCGTGATGGGGACGCACGGCCGGACCGGGCTAGATCGCTACCTGATCGGGAGCGTGGCCGAGAAGGTGGTTCGGCTCTCCGACGCGCCGGTGTTGACGGTTCGCCAGGCAGAAGACGTTTCGGGCGGAGGCGAACGATAACCGGTAACGAAGCGTTATCAGTCACTCCTCGCCAGCATCGGCCGCCAGTTCCTCGAGCACCGTCTCGGCGTTTTCGACGGCCTGTGGCTTCTTCGCCGGGTAGGCCTCGACTTTCGCGCGGAACGTGATCCCCTCGCCGAGTCGGACGTCCCCGCCGAAGGCGGCCTGCTTGTCAAGGCGGAGAAACAGTTCGCAGTTGTCGGTGACGCGGTCGTCGAGTTCCGCCAGCAGCCGGTCGAACGTCTCGAGGTCGGTCAACTGGGCGAGCACGTGGCGAACGTCGTCGGCGTTCTCGACGCGGGCTGAAAGCACGAGAATACGGTCCCCGTAGTGGCCCTCGCTCTCGACGCGTTCGATCTCGGCCTCCTCGGGGAGGAAGCGTCTCAGCGCCGCCTCGACGCGCTTGTCGTCTTCGGTGGCGTAGCAGAACGTTCGCAGGTCGACGTAGTGAAGCGGAATCTGTGGCATCGGCGTGTCCTCGAGTCGGGGTCGAACGGCGGTGGTGAGACGCGCTACTGGGGGCGAATCGAGACTAGTTACGCGTCGTCTTCTTCGTCTTCGTCCTCGACGACATCCTCGTCGGCGGCCTCGTCCTCGGCTGCTTCGAGGGCATCCTCCGGAACGCCGGCCTCCTGGCCGTCCTCGAAGCTGATCGTGTAGGTCGTGTCGCCGAACATCGACTCCATCGTCTGGGTGATGGTGCCAGTTTCGCCGTCGAACTCGCTGTGCTTGTCGTGTAAGACGACGCGGTCGTCTTCGTCGAAGCTCATACCGGCTTTTCCCCGTCGTCGGGTAAAAAGGGCGTGATTCCCGCCAGCCTCGGCGAATCCGTTCGAGCTGGGCAGACCGACGGATTACTGGGAGATCGCGGCTCGCGCCCACTCGTATACCGTTCCGACGACGACCGAAATCCCGTAGCACCCGGCGACGAAGGGGATCCAGTAGACCCAGAGCTCGAACTGTGGCGCGAGCCTGTGGCCGACCGCCGACCCGATCGCGTAGATGATGTAGCCGGGAAGCGCGAGCGGGGAGAACAGGGCCGTCTTGAGCCAGCCGAGGCCAAACGGAACGACCAGGAAGAGAAACGTGGCGACGGTCGCCGGGCCCGCCAGCACGCGTCGGAGAGTGAGGGTCATCGGGCCACCACTGCCTCCGTCTCGAGTAGGCCGTGTAGTGCGAGGACGCGGGCCGCCGCTGCCCGCGTGAACGCGTTTTTCGTAGATCGGTCGAGCATGAAGCGGGTCGTCTCGAAGAGGTAGGCGGTCGACCCCAGTTCGTGTGCTGCCTTCTTGAACAGGAGCGGACTCGGTTGAGTGCTCTCCATGGCCACGAACCGGTGAGCGGGCATGTACCAGGGAACGAGGTCATCGTTGAGAGACGTCGCGAGTTCGTCGCCGTGGGCGTCAGGCGTGTGGAAAACTGCCTGGCCGACGTATCGGTCGTGAAGGCCGAAGATGCCGAGCGATCGGTGTAGATCGAGGACGACGTCGGGGTCGTAGCGTTCGACGGCGTCCCAGATGCCGCGAGCGAGGTCAGTTATCGGTTCGCGGTCCAGTGGAAACATCCGGTTGAGGTCTCCGTCAGTGCCTTCTCGCTGCTCGTTCTCGACGGCGACGCGGTTCGTCTCGGGGACGACGACAAGCGTCCCCGCGTCGGGGTTCCAGTCGGTGATTTCGTGAGCGACGTCGATGCCGTTGTGCTCGTCGCCGTGGACCCCGCCGAACACCATCACCGTCGGGCCTTCTTCCGGCGCGTCGATCGCGTGCAGCGGCGTCTCGTGCTCAGTACCAGAGAGGAGGCGTTCCGTCTCTCGTTCGACCCTATCCGCCGCTGGCGGCGCTCGAGCCGCCGAAACGAACGCGTCGTCACGCGACGTCTGACTCGCGGCGGTCGCAACCGTGACCACCCCAGCGGCGAGCGCCCCACCGGCGCCCAGGACCGTCCGTCGTTTCATCGTTCAAACCGATAACGTGCTCCCTTAAGCGGGTTTCCATCGGCGAGATCAATGTCAAAATAGGTACGATTTGACGATTCTCGTCCCCTGGTACGAACGCTCGAGCGCGTTCTTACTGACCGTTCTGTTCGAGTTCTTCGAGCAACGTCTCGGCGGCTGCCCGGGAGGATTCCGGCCCACGGCCCGTGATCAGGTCGCCGTCGACGATCACGTCCGTGTCGGCCTCGGCGTCGGCGTCCCAGTCAGCGCCGGCGGTAGTGACCTCGTCTTCGACCCAGTAGGGAAGCTTGCGGCCGTCGGGGAGCAGGTCCCGGTCGTCGACGATGTCTTCCTCCCAGGCGTTGGGGAACCCGGTGACTCGCCTCCCGTTGGCGACGAACGCACCGTGGCTGTCGCGGGCGAACGCGAGGATGCCGACGGCGTGGCAAACGACCAGAGCCTTTCCTCGCCCTCCAGAATCGTCCGCAGGGCGGCCCGGGCGTGGTGATCCTGGTTGACGTCCCACTCGGTGCCGTGGCCGCCCGGAAAGACGACCGCGTCGAAGTCCTCGGCGTGGACGTCCGCGATTGCCTCCGGATCGCTCAGCCGTTCGTCCGTCTCGTGGCGCTCCTGAACACGTTCGGCGGTCTCCTCACCGACCGTCTCGGGATCGATCGAGCGCTCGTCGATCTCCGGCGGCCCGCCAGAGGGCGTCGCAATCGTCACCTCGACGCCCGCGTCCTCGAGCGTCTCGAGCGGGTCGATACACTCCTCGCCCCAATAGCCGTACTCGCTCACGACGAATAGTGCGTTTGCGTCCGTCATCGAGTGAATGAACGGGTGCCACGGGGGAGTATCCTCCCCTGTCGTGTGCAGGGGGTGCCCTCGAGTGCTCCGCGTCCCGATGCCCCCGCACCCCGACGCCCAGCACCCGGTGCCCCGGCAGCCGGTCTCCCGACCCTCCTGCACCCCGACGCCCCAGCGCCTCGGCATCCCGGTGCACTCAACTTTTCTGACGGTCACTCCGACGTGCAGAGGACTTTTCGGTCCCGACAGCGTTACTCGAGACGACCATGTCACGACGTCCCAAACCACTCGACGACCTCGGTGCATTCTTCGAGCGACTCGGCCGCGAGTTCGGCGCCGCAACAAGTTCGTGGAACCCCGAGTTCACCCCCAGAGGCGGCCTCGGCTGGTCGCTCCACGATCGCGAACCCAACGTCGACGTCGCCGACTACGGCCACGCGTTCGTCGTCAGCGCCGACGTTCCCGGCTACGACGCGGACGACCTCGAGATCCAGGTGTCGGCCGAGAGCCTGCAGATACGGGGCACCCGGAGCCAGACGCGAGAGCGCGACGATGCGAACATTATCAGACACGAGCGACAAGCCAGTTCCTTCAACCGGCGGGTGGCGCTTCCCGACCCGATCGAGACCGCCGCCGTCGACGCGACGCTCAACAACGGCGTGTTGACGGTTACGCTCGCAAAACGCCAGCCAGCGGACGAACCCAGGCGGATCGACATCGACTGAGCAACTCACTCCCTGGAACCGTTCCCGGAATCCAGATTCAGCGCCTCGAAAAATCGTCGCCGAACCCGGGTGCCGACGAACGCCAGCACGCTCTCGTCGTCGCTGGCTTCGTCTGCGAACAGTCCAAGCCCAATTCGGCCGCCAGCCATGTCGTGGTGGCCGCCAACTGACCCGAACTCGCCGTAGGCATCCACGAGTACGTCGCCGATGTTGACCCGCGGATCGATCGACCGCCCGCTCAGTCGAACCGTCCCGTCGACGATGCCGTAGGTGAGCGTCGTGTCGACGCCCTCGATGTTGAGGAGGTAGTCCGCTGCCTGGGGAAGCGCATCCGTCTCGACCGTTCGACCGACGCTCGCGGTGACGGCCGATCCGCGGCGCTCGCGGGTGGTAATCGCCCGACCGATCGCGTCGATCGTCGCCGGCGAGAAGGCGCTGCCGTACAGCTGTTCGAGCGTCTCGAGGTCGGCCTCGGGATACACCGCCAGTGCAGCTTCGTACTCCCGCTGGGTCGGCTCGCGGACGAAATCCAGGCGTTCGCGGTGAAGCGCGAAGAGCAACGCGGACGCCAGTCGCGTCGTCAACGGGACCTCGAGTTCGTGGAGGTACTCGACGAATATCGTCGCCGTCGCCCCGTAGTCGGTTCTGACGTCGACGAACGTCGCGTCGGCGGATTCGCCGGGGTGGTGGTCGACGATCACGTCCGGTTCGAACCGCGCGTCGAGCGCCGTGTTCGCCGTCGGCATGGAGTGATCGACGAACGCCAGACAGTCGTATTCGCCGATCTCGAGATCCTCAAGCGGTTCCACGTCGATCTCGAGGCGGTTGACGAACGCCCGGTTTTGCTGGTGGGATATCTCGCCGCCGTAGGCGATGGCCGTCTCGGCGACGTCCTGGTCGGTCGCGATCGCCTCGAGTGCGAGCGCGCTCGCGAGCGTGTCCGGGTCGGGGTTGTCGTGACAGACGATCACGAGCGACGAACTGTCGGCGAGGACGTCCGCGAGGTCCGCTGCACGAGACATACCCGACGTAGGAGGGGGAAACGCTTCAACGTCGCTCCTGAATTCGATGTATCGTCGTCGAAACGAATACTGTCGGTCGCCGATCGACGTTTCTCCTCGAGCGGCGTGCTGTCGGTCGTCGTTTTCGAACCGTCTCGTACGGGAGGTAGTGCGATCGTCGTCGGCTATCGCTCTCTGAGCCCGCCGAAGCCGCCGAATCATCGACCCCATCGAACCCACGACCCCTTCGAAGCCGTTGGAGCCGTTGAATCCGTCGACACCGTCGACGACGTTCCGATACCACT
The DNA here is from genome assembly GCF_042663665.1 of Saliphagus sp. GCM10025317. NCBI lineage: Archaea > Methanobacteriati > Methanobacteriota > Halobacteria > Halobacteriales > Natrialbaceae > Saliphagus > Saliphagus sp. GCM10025317. The sequence continues at coordinate 46,185 of NZ_JBHTAQ010000001.1, read as the reverse complement.
TAGCGACGACGCCATGAACTTCGAGTATGGACCAGCACGACTTCGTTCGGCTCTCGCTGCTCGCCTTCGGACTCGTCGTCCTGAGCTTCGTCGTGCTCGGATTTGGTCGGATCGTCCTCCCGTTCCAAACGGCCCAGACGGTCGCCGCCCCCATCGGCCTCGTCGGGTTCGCGCTCGTCGTCTTCCTCTTCCTCCGGGCGACCGCCGCGGCGATCGGCCTCGCACCGATCGAGGAAGACGCGGACGGGGATGCGGATGCAGGTGGGAACGAGAGCGCGTAACCCCGGCCGCGAACGCAACCGTTTTTCACCGTTCGCCCGAATCCGAGCGTATGAGCGCGTTTTCCGTCACCGAAATCGCCGACCTCGGTCTCGAGACCCGGGCGGCCCTGTTCCAGCGCGACGCCGGAGTCGACGCCGCCAGGAACGACGCCCGCGAGATCGTCGAGCGTGTCCGCGAGGAAGGCGACGTCGCCGTCCGGGAGTACTGTCGCGAGTTCGACGGCGTCGACGTCGGCAATCTCGAGATCACCGACCAGTGCGAGCGTGCCGTCGAGGACCTCTCGGACGACATCCGCGACGCCATCGACACCGCCATCGAGAACGTCCGCGAGTTCCACGAGGCCCAGGTGCCGGAGGACTGGCGGCGCGAGTTCGACGACGGGCGCGAACTCGGTCGACGATTCCGGCCACTCGAGCGCGTCGGCGTCTACGTCCCCGGCGGTACAGCGGCGTACCCCTCGAGCGCGATTATGGGTGTCGTCCCCGCCGTCGTGGCGGGCGTCGAGCACGTCTCCGTGGTGACGCCACCAGCCGAGGAGATCAATCCGGTCACGCTCGCGGCGATCCACCTCGCCGGGGCCGACGCCGTCTACAGCGTCGGTGGCGCCCAGGCCATAGCTGCCCTCGCTTATGGAACCGAGAGCGTCACCTCGGTCCAGAAGGTCGTCGGCCCCGGCAACCGCTGGGTGACCGCCGCGAAAGCCGAGGTTCGCGACGAGGTGGAGATCGACTTTCTCGCGGGGCCGAGCGAGGTCGTCGTCGTCGCCGACGAGATCGCCGATCCCGACTACGTCGCCGCCGAACTCCTCGCCCAGGCCGAACACGACCCCAACGCCTCCGTCGTGGCCGTCACGGACGACGAAGCGACCGCCGAGGCCGTCGTCGACGCACTCGAGGATTCGCTCCCCGACCGCGAGCGCGAGGAGACGATCCGGGAGGCGCTCGAGAACGACGCCAGCGCCGTCTTGCTCGCCCGGTCGATGAGCGAGGCGATCCTCTTCACCGAGGAGTACGCCCCCGAACACCTCGCCATCGTCGCCGGCGACGACGAGTCCATCCTGGACCGCGTCGACAGCGCCGGGAGCGTCTTCCTCGGCCCGAACACCCCCGTCGCGGCGGGCGACTACGCCAGCGGCACCAACCACGTCCTCCCGACGAACGGCGGCGCGAAAGTCGCGGGCGGCCTCTCGGTGGAGCACTTCCTCCGGAGCACGACGGTGCAACGGCTCTCCGGCGACGGACTCGCGGAACTCGCGCCAACCATCACGACGCTCGCCGACGCGGAGGGCCTCGAGGCACACGCCGAGAGCGTCCGCGTCCGTCTCGACGACCGGGACGACGAGTGAGTTCCCCACCTCGGCGAGCGTCACAGTTAACACCGAGGCAGCCGTGGAGTGCACTATGAGCACGGAGAGCGCAGACGGTGGATCCGCCAACCCACGAATCGAGGTGACCGAGACCGCCGCCGAGCGCGCCCTCGAGTTACTCGAGGCCGAAGACTACGACACGACGGAGGCCGGACTCCGACTGTTCGTCCAGCAAGGCGGCTGCGCCGGCCTCTCCTACGGGATGCGATTCGATGAAAAGCCGGAGGCCGACGACGCGATCTACAACCACCACGACCTGCGGGTCTTCGTCGACCCTGCGAGCCTCAAGTACATCGAGGGTAGCATCCTCGACTACGAGAGCGGCCTCCAGGCCGAGGGCTTCCACGTCGAAAACCCGAACGTCGTCAGCGAGTGTGGCTGCGGCGAGTCCTTCCGGACCTGATTACGCTACTCCTGTAGTTCGAACGCGACCGTCACTTCCGCCTGGTACTGTCGCTCCTCTACCGACGCGATTTCGACGCCCAGTTCGTCGACTTCGACCCAGTAGACGTTGTTCAGCGTCGACTCCGCCCGGTCGATGGCGTCGTCCGCTGCGGCGTCGAAGCTCTCCGTACTCGTTCCGATCAGCGTGATCTTCTTGAAGACCATTGCACGGCCCCCTACATCGGTCGTCGCCTTAAACGTACGCTGAGCACTGTTCGAGCACGGGCACCGCCGCTGGTACCCGCTTCTGGGCTCAAGGTGGGCCCTCGAGTTCGGTATTCGCCGCCAGCGCTTGCGTTCTCGACGTCCTGAAGTGTCCGAGTTGGTCGTCCAGGCGTCCGCTTGAGGTCGACCGTTCGGTGGTGGCTCGAGGGGTGCTGCGGCTCTTCAGTATGAAAACGATATGAATGGAAGCGGCGAGTCGGAGTTTCCAGCGGATCTCTCACGCCAGTACTGGCCGAAACGCGGGCGGGCTTATCTGCCGTGTTCGGGATGGGTACGGGAGGTACCCCGCCGCTGTGGCCGCTCTAATGCCGATCGGCGGAATCGAACCGCCGCGAGGACGCCAGTATCGGTGGATGCTGTATGTGGTATGAGTGGGTCGGCGGCGAGCCGGGGTTCCCAGCGGGTCTCCCACGCCAGTACTGGCCGAAACGCGGGCGGGCTTAACTGCCGTGTTCGGGATGGGTACGGGTGGTGCCCCGCCGCTCTGGCCGCCGTAATGCCGACTCGCGGAGTCGAACCGCGACAGTACCAGGGTCGGTTACGGTGTCTAAGGTTCTCTGGTCGGTTGTGACCGTGTTGTACGTGTAGTCCAATTAGCGCCTGGACCCGTTCTTACGGGTTGATCCATGCGAAATGAATGGTGGCTTGATCTGTTAGTGCTCGCGGGCTCAACACCTCGTTGCCTCGGTGCGTACACCCCGAGTCTATCGAACTCGTCTTCTACGAGTGATCTCGGTGGCATCTCTTTTTCGGGTGGGTTTCGAGCTTAGATGCGTTCAGCTCTTACCCCGTGGTGCGTCGCTGCCCGGCACGTGCCCTCTCGGACAGCCGGTACACGAGTGGCACCCATTCGGAGTTCCTCTCGTACTATACGAACGTTCCCGTCAGATACCGTAGCACCCCCAATAGATAGCAGCCGACCTGTCTCACGACGGTCTAAACCCAGCTCACGACCTCCTTTAATAGGCGAACAACCTCACCCTTGCCTGCTTCTGCACAGGCAGGATGGAGGGAACCGACATCGAGGTAGCAAGCCACCCGGTCGATATGTGCTCTTGCGGGTGACGACTCTGTTATCCCTAAGGTAGCTTTTCTGTCAGCAATTGCCCGCATTGGGCGGGCTAATTGGTTCGCTGACCACGCTTTCGCGTCAGCGTCCGTTGTTGTGCCGGACACTGTCAGGCTTCCGTATGCTCTTGCGCTCTTTCTCGGGTCTCCGACCCGAGTGAGGAAACCTTGGGGCGCGCTCGATATCTTTTCAAGCGCGTACCGCCCCAGTCAAACTGCCCGGCTACCAGTGTCCTCCGCCAGGAGTGAGAGTCGCAGTCACCATCGGGTAGTATTTCAGTGATGCCTCGGTGGCCCGCAGCGCGGGTACCTGTGTAACGGCTCCTACCTATGCTGCACAATGGCGACCACGTCTCAGTGACAGCCTGCAGTAAAGCTCTATAGGGTCTTCGCTTCCCCTTGGGGGTCTCCAGACTCCGCACTGGAATGTACAGTTCACCGGGCCCAACGTTGGGACAGTGGCGCTCTCATTGATCCATTCATGCAAGCCGCTACTAAAGCGGCAAGGTACTACGCTACCTTAAGAGGGTCATAGTTACCCCCGCCGTTAACAGGTCCTTCGTCCCCTTGTACGGGGTGTTCAGATACCTGCACTGGGCAGGATTCAGTGACCGTACGAGTCCTTACGGATTTGCGGTCACCTGTGTTGTTACTAGACAGTTGGAGCGCCCGAGTCACTGCGACCTGCCACTTTCCGTGGCAGGCATCCCTTATTGCGAACGTACGGGACTAACTTGCCGAATTCCCTAACGTCGGTTGCTCCCGACAGACCTTGGCTTTCGCCGCCACGAGTACCTGTGTCGGATCTCGGTACGGACAGTGTGCTTGCCTTTTCACGGGCTCTGGGTTGACCTCTCTTGCGTTATCCAGCCATTCGACCGCTTCGTGCCATTACGGCTTCCACGGTCTTGGACTGTTCACCCGGGCGAAAGCCCGGGAGAGGCGGCCCCAAAGCGTCGGCTTTGAGTGCACACTGGCATAGGAATATTAACCTATTTCCCTTTTGTCAGCTTCGAATTGCGGGCTGACTTAGGACCGGCTAACCCTCAGCTGATTAGCATTGCTGAGGAACCCTTACTCGTTCGGCCGTCGGGGTTCTCACCCGACTAACGCTGCTACTATGACCAGAATTTTCGTTACTGCACGGTCCACACGAAATCTCTTCCGTGCTTCCACCCGAACAGTACGCCAACCTACGGAATCGTGCTGTGACGCACGTCGCTAGGTCTCGGTGATGGACTTGAGCCCCGATCATTTTCGGCGCCGCAAACCTCGGCCGGTAAGCTGTTACGCTTTTCTTAGAGGGTAGCTGCTTCTAAGCTCACCTCCCGGCTGTCTAGGGCTTGCGACCACCTTCGATCGCACTTAGTCCATACTTGGGGACCTTAACCCAGCTCTGGGTTGTCTCCCTCACGGTACACAGGCTTACCCCGCGCACCGGACTCCCCGCGTCGACGGCGTTCGTAGGTTCGGAGTTGGACAGGGGGGGCGAACTCCTCTCGGAGTCCGGTCCCCCAATCCGTCGCTCTACCCCACGAACTACCTCGGCGGAGGTCATGCTTCGACATGTTTCGGTTGGAACCAGCTGTTTCCGGATTCGATGGGCCTTTCACCCCTAGACATAGGTCACGCGAGGGTATTGTAGGACACCAACGCTAGCGGGCCTCCACGTGGCTTTCGCCACGCTTCACCCTGCCCATGCCTAGATCATCCGGTTTCGGGTCGTGCCCGCCTGACTCCCCGCGCTTGAACACGGTGACCCTGGTCGTAAGACTGCGGTCATATCGGTTTCCCTCTGCCTTCCCCGATACTCGGGTTAGACTCGTCAGACAGGCACACTCTCTGGTTCGTTTTTCAAAACGTACGACGGAACACCGGCTTCCCTCTCGGCTTACTACAGGTTCGCACCTGGTTCATTGTGAGAGGGACCTTGTATGCCCCGTCGCTCTATCGCCAACTGAGTTCACGCCCTATTGCACCTCCCTTTTTGGGGTGCTTTTCAGCGTTCGCTCACGCTACTTGTTCGCTATCGGTCTCGAGGAGTGTTTAGTCTTCGCGGTCAATGCCCGCGGGATTCACGAGGGATTTCCAACCCCCGCTACTCTGGAGCTGACTCCCATCGTACTGATCGACGGTACGGGACTGTCACCCTGTTTCGTACCCTATTCCAAGGGATTTCTCGTCGATGGTCGGATGTTGCAGGTCAGTCCGAACACCACATTGCCCGTGAGGGCTTCGGTTTGGACTGTGTCGGGTTCACTCGCCGTTACTAACGACATCGCGGTTTGCTTTCTTTTCCTGTCGATACTAAGATGTTTCAATTCTCGACGTTCCCCATTGCGCTAAGCAATTGCAAGAGGATTCCTATTCGGAGATCCCAAGTTCTTCCCCTCCGTGCGGGTCCCTTGGGCTTATCGCAGCTTGGCACGTCCGTCATCGGCTCTCGAGCCGAGCGATCCACCAGTTGGCACAGTAGCCACGTTCTTTCGGATCGGTGCTGCACAGAATGCAGCGGTTGTGACCCGGGAACGGGTCCAGTGGACGCCTGGACTACACGTACATACGGTCTTCATCTGCCACCAGTAGACGGCTGGTGGCATCGACCCTTCCCTCCCTCGCTTGCGCCGGGAGGTGCATCAGTTTTGCTTACGGATTGTATTCTCTTTCGGTCACGTACTTAAGGGCACGGATTCGACGTCGCCTGGTGATGCCCCCACATGGCCACCACTGGCACGGGGTTTTACTCGAGCCAAGACGTACTCCGGGAACGCTGAGACGCCCTCGCCCTCCAGACACAGATTCGCCGGGGAGTGAACGCTTTTGGTGGTTCCCACACCACACTATGCCATGCCACCAGCTAGCGACGACTCGAGCGCACCGGACGTCGGCGAACTGACGCCGCCGACGCGAACCCTGATGGGACCAGGGCCGAGCGACGTGCACCCGCGCGTACTCCGGGCGATGAGTACGCCCCTCGTCGGGCACCTCGATCCGTCGTTCATCGAGATCATGAACGAGGTGCAGGAACTACTCCGATACGCCTTCCAGACGGACAACCAGTGGACGATCCCCGTCTCGGGGACCGGCTCGGCCTCGATGGAGGCCGCGATCGGCAACGTCGTCGAGCCGGGAGACACGATGCTCGTCCCGACCAACGGCTACTTCGGCGGGCGCATGGCGTCGATGGCTCGCCGTGCGGGCGGCGAGGTCGTCGAGGTCGACGCGCCGTGGGGCGAACCGCTCGATCCAGCGGCGGTCTCGGACGCGCTCGCGGAACACGATCCCGACGTGTTCGGATTCGTCCACGCCGAGACGAGCACGGGCGTCCGCCAGCCGAACGTCCCCGAACTCACCGCCGCGGCCCACGACCACGACGCGCTCGTGATCGCCGACACCGTCACCTCGCTGGGCGGCGTCGAACTCCGGGTCGACGAGTGGGACATCGACGTGGCCTACTCCGGCCCGCAGAAGTGTCTCTCCTGTCCGCCAGGGGCCAGTCCGCTTACCCTCTCCGACGAGGCGATGGAAAAGGTCCTCTCGCGCGAGGAGCCATCCCGGTCGTGGTACCTCGACCTCTCCTTACTCGAGGGCTACTGGGGCGACGAACGAGCGTACCACCACACGGCGCCGATCACGAACGTCTACTCGATCCGGGAGGCCCTCCGCTTGGTCGCAGAGGAGGGCATCGAGAATCGCTGGGCACGCCACCGACGACTCGCGGGCGCGCTCAAGGCCGGCGCCGAGGGGATGGGCCTCGAGATGAATCCGGACGACGAGTACTGGCTCCCGAGCCTCAACGCCGTCCGGGTTCCTGACGGCGTCGACGACGGCGAAGTCTGCGACGAACTCCTCGAGCGCTACGACCTCGAGATTGCGGGCGGCCTGGGCGACCTCGCTGGCGAAATCTTCCGCATCGGCTGTATGGGCCACTCCGCGAGTCCGGAGAACGTTACGCTCCTCGTCGCGGCGCTGGCCGACGTGCTCGACGATTTCGGTGCGGACGTCGAGCCGGACGGCGGCGTCGCTGCGTGTCGTGAGGCCCTCCGATAATCGATAAGTGGGTGCGGGGACTGTCGTTAGACAGTGACTGTCGGTCCTGGCGGTGCGCGTTCGACCTGATAATCCTCGCCGTCGGCGGCGATGATGGCCCACTCGTAGCCCGGATCCAGGCTCTCGAGTCGGTCCTCGAGGTCGTCTACGTCACCGGGTTCGGTGACGAAACAGTGAAATTGTCCCGAGCATCGGGGAAGCTGTTCAACGTCGGAGACGGCGTTGACGTGAACGACTTTCCACGCCCGTTCTGCTCGGAAATCCGGTCCGTTGCCCTCGACCGTGTAGCCGAGTTCAGCAAAGATCGACCTGGCCTGCTCGACGAGTCGCATGTTAACAGGACCCATTCGAGTAGAACTACATCGGACACCATGATAAACGTTTGCACGGCGACAGGCAATGGACATCTCGAAGGACGTCGCTACCTTCAGCTGCTTCTGGTAATTACTCGTGGGCGGCGTCCCACTCGGTCGGTTTCCGGAGGTTGCCACACCGGTTACACAGGATGCGTCCCATCGGGTCCATCGCGTTGTCGATCGATTCGCAATTCGAACAGAACCAGCCGTAGCGACGCCTCCGCTCGCGGCTCTCGTAGGCGACCAGGAACGGTCCCTTGGATCCGCGGTCGCCGTCGGTCGTTTCGACGTAGACCGTGTCCCCATCGTCGGTAGCCACCGCTTGCATACCGCCCGCTACGGAATCGGCGGGTAAATGGCTGTCCTTCCGGGTCTCAGCCCGACCGTTCGCGGTAGGTGCCGAGCACCTCCTCGAGAACCAGACACTCCTGGTCGGTCGGTTCGTAGTGCATGTCGATGAAGTCCTCGGCGTCCTCGTAGTTCCCGCGAAGTCCGTACTTTCGGACGGTGATAAGCGCGTCGAGGAAGAACGTCCCGCCGTCTGCGCCCACCTCCTCGGCTCGAGCCGGTCGGTCGATGTTTAACTCGCTCTTGATCTCGTCGAAGTTGAACGTCTCGACCTTGTGGTCCGGGTTGATCATGGTCAGCACGTACTCCGCGGAGAACCGGTAGAACTCCGATTTGCTCTCGAACATACCGTCGTCGACGAGGTTGTCGATGGCTTCGACGACGTCGTCGGGATATCGGACGGTATCTTTTGCCATACCTTCCATCTCACTGCTACGACAGCATTATTGTTGCGGGAAAAGTCGAACTTCTGATATAAGCTCCTCGAACTCGAAACTCGAGATTTGAGCCTGAAGATTGAGACTCGAGACTCGTATCGACGCTCGAAACGGCGCGAACGTTTTAGGGGTCTCCGAGGTTCTCTTCGGACGACGACAGGGAGACCCACGTGTATTCTGGACTCATCTTCGAATCGCTGCCGTGGTGGATCGCCGCGCCACTGTTACAGCTCGGTATCCTCGTCTTCGGGATGGCTCTCGACGAGACCTACGTCAATCGGGCGACGGTACTGACGGGAGCGATCGCTCTCTACACCCACTCGGTCATCGCAGGCGGGGTCTGGATGCCGGTCGGACTCTACCTCGACATCGGCGTCGTAATCGGCGCGTACGGCCTCTACGCCTACGTGGTCGACGCCTACGTCGCGAACTGGTTTCGGGTCGCCGCCTTCTTCGTCTACTCGCCGCTGTCGGTCTTCCTGGTCATATTGCTCCCCGATGTCGTCTTTCCACTGGCGCTCGTCCTCGCTGGCTACGTGAACCTCCAGTTGATGGCGACCCTCGAGCCCACCGAACCCTACTACTTCGGGCCGGGCTCGCCCGACGAGTTCGAGGAGGCCGTGGCCGCGACTGACGAAGGTGAGAAGGGCACGGAGGACGGAACGGAGTCCGGACCAGACGTCTCGAGCGAGGACTCGAGCAGTGGTCATCTGGGTGCCGGACCCGCGCCCACGGGCGGTGACTCCGACGAGCGCGGGGTCTTGCCCGAGTTCATGCGTCGACTGTAACTATCTGTTTCGGCCATTGTGGCGTCATCCACGCACACTGGACGGGGTGCATTGACTACCGTAGAACGTGGCATTTTACGGCGAGTAACGATCGATACAGATCGTTCGTATCGTTCGCCACATCATTATTCGTAAAATACATAGTATGGCGACCTTTCTGGAAAATATGGTTTCACGGCGTGCACTTCTCGCGGGCGTCTCCTCGTCGGTGACAATCTCTCTAGCTGGATGTGCCTCGGCAGTTTTACGGAGCGAGAACTCGGTTCTCAACTGCATCGAGGTCGTGAGTGCAAGTAATACGCCACACACCGTTCATCTCCGTGTCGACTACGAGGGCGACGAGGTGTATGCTGACTCGTACAGCATCGATGGCAGTCGAATGGGCGAGTCGCTTCAATACCAATGGATCCCACGGAGTTGGCCAGACGATCCAGGCCACTTCCGCGTTCATATGCGCATGGACCATCACACGGAGTGGGTGACGATCGATTCTGAAGAAGAGTCCGGGGAATCCGCCTACCAGATCGCGTACTGGATCGGGCCCGATGGCAATGGCATTCCCCACTGGGAAACGGTCGATCTCGACGACCGCGAGCAACAGTGCAACTCCTCGTTACACGACCTCGTAACTGTAGATCAGTGAGACGAGCGTCTGTCCGGTTGATTTGTCCGATACGGGCCAAGCCGTTCGGTTCACACACGAAGTAGCCCGTGTCTCGAGCGAAGAGATAGTCGACGTACGACATTGAGAATGGATGACGAGATGTACGCGCTCAGCCCTCGAAGCCGTCCTCGAACACGAACGCTCCGTCCCGCTGCACGACCTGCGCCCACCTTTTGCCTCGCTCGTCGCTCCGCGACTTGCTCGCAAAAGCTGGACCAAAAAGCGGCTGTTCAGCCCTCGAAGCCGTCCTCGAACACGAACGCTCCGTCCCGCTGCACGACCTCGCCGTCCACTTCGATGAACGAATCCTCGCTCATGTCGACGATCATGTCCATATGGACGGAACTGTCGTTTCGCTCGTTGCCTTCACCGACCGTCTCGTCGTAGGCGCGACCGACCGCCATGTGAACCGTGTCGCCCATCTTCTCGTCGAACAGCATGTTGTAGGTGAACTCGGTGATGTCGCGGTTCATCCCGATGCCGAGTTCGCCAAGTCGACGGGCGCCGTCGTCCGTCTCGAGCACCGTCGAGAGCACCTCCTCGTTCTTCTCGGCCGCATGGGAGACGACCTCGCCGTTCTCGAACTCGAGGTACACGTCCGTGATCTCCCGGCCCTGGGCCATCAGCGGCTTGTCGAAGAGGACCTCGCCCTCGACGCTGTCGGGGACGGGTGCGGTAAACACCTCGCCGCCGGGGAGGTTCTTCTCCGCGTAGTCGTTGAGCGTCGGGTTCCCCGCAATCGACATCGTCACGTCCGTCGTGTCGCCGCTCACGATGTGAACCTCGTCGGCGGGATCGAGGATCTCGACCAGCTGTTGCTGGAACTCCCGCTGGGCGTCCCAGTCTCTGGTGATCGCGCCCCAGACGAACTCCTCGTAGGCCTCGGTGCTCATCTCCGCGTCCTGGGCGTTCCCCGGCGCGGGGTACTGGGTCCCAACCCAGCGCTTGCCCATGACCTCGTCCTGGATGGGTTTGTAAGCCTGGCCGAACGCTGCGGTGACTTCGGGGTCAACGTCGCTCGTCTCGTAGGTGTTCTCCGAGGCCCGGATCGAGATGAAGACGTCCGTCTCCTCGGCGGCCGCGAGGACGTGGCTGGGACACTCGAGGTCCTCCGGATCGACGGCTCGCCGGTAGGCGCGGCTGGCGGCGCTGTTCGACGCGCTGAGCAATGGGTGGGCACCGCGTTCGCCGAGCAGTTCGTGGATCGCGACGACGAGGTCCTGGGCGATCGGCGGTGCGCTGATTCTGACGTTGTCGCCTTTCTGTACGTCGACGGAGTGGTCGACGATGATTTCGGCGTGTTCGCGGACGCGTGGGTCCATACCCGTTAGTCGGGGAATCCCATCAAGAACCTTTATCATTCGGTCGTCGAGGGCGGCGTTCGCGGTTCGGGTACCGACTCGCTCCTCGAGTCCGACTCGACGCTCGATTGGACACGCCCACCGCGTCACGCACCCACCGACTCACACTACTCGAGCGTCGGCGGTTCCTGGCGACCGATGTGAATCTCGTGAGCCTCGATGTCCTCGATCGCGGCGACCCGACCGCCGACGCTCACGGAGCCGTCGTCGGTCTCGAGGGTCAGGCTGGCGACCTCCTCGCTCACCTCGAAGGAGACGTCGACGACCTGGCCACGAACGACTCGCGAACCCCCGCGCTCGACGTCACGCCCCTCGATAGTAGCGTAGAACTCGCCGCCGTCCTCGATGAGGTCCTTGACGCAGCGGCGGATGGAGGCGTACTTCCGGGGATAGGGACGACCTTCGCTGTTCTCACCCAGGATTTGCTCGGCGGTCGTCCAGAGCACGGTGCCGAAGAAGCCCGACACCAGGAAGCCGAGCGCGGAGCGGTTGAAGATGACACCGTAGCGGTCCTGGTCGTCCCGGAGGGCGTCCTGGGTCGCGTACATCGAGTAGTTGCCGTCGGCGACGGCGATGACCGGAGTCGTGATCCCGCGGCGGGCACGGGCCGTCGTCGCCACGGCCTCGTAGTCGAACTCCGCGGGAAGGGGCGCCTCCACGGCGGGCGTCACGATCAGGTCGACGCTGACGTCGGCGCTCGTCGCCGTCCGGAGCTGGTCCTCGAAGCGGATCAGCAGGTCGGGGGTCAACGAGAGCGCCAGTTCGTACTCGGCCTGCTCGATGATCTCCTCGAGGTAGCGCAGGATCGTCGATCGCGATTTCACGAGGGAGACGGCCTCGGTCTCTCGCGCCGGAGCGGTGTACCGGGCCTCGAGTTCGTCGACCATCTCCTCGAGGGCGTCCTGGACGTCGTCGAAGGCGTCGCCGGGGTCGATCGCGACGATCTTCATCGGGCGGGATTCGCGGAGTTCGACCAGGCCGCGGTCGCTCAGACTGCGGACGGTGTCGTAGACGCGCGGCTGTGGGATGTCGGTTCGATCGGCGATTTCGCTCGCCGTGAGCTGTCCGTGTGCGAGGACGGTCAGGTAGGCGTCGATCTCGTACTCGCCGAGATTGAATCGATCGCCCACGCGTTCGACCGTCGAACGCAGTTCGTCAGTGGCCATACGCGGTCATCGAACGCGACCGCTAAAACATTTTTTATGTTTCGAGTAGCACCTGATTCCAGAACAGAGTACCCAGTGTCGAACCCTTCAGAACGCTTAACCACGACGCCCCTGACAGTGAGGGTATGCTGCAGAACGCCACGGGTGGCAACGAGACGGCCGTCGAGGAGGGGCTCCGGTCACTCGCTCCCGACTGGATTCCACCCGGGGTCGTCGACCTGGCGTTCGCCGTTTTCGTGCTGCTCGTCGGCTGGTACCTCTCGAAGGTCGTCGTTCGTCTCACTGGCCGGACGATCGCCCAAAAAATCGAACGGCCGTCGGTGACGCGAACGGTCCTTCGGGCCGTTCGAATCACGGTCATCGCATTCACGGTCCTGATTGCGGCCAACATCCTCGGTCTGACCGGCGTCGAAATCCTGCTTCCGGTGACGGTCATCTCGGCCATGGTGGGTATCGTGCTCGCGCCCCTGGTCGGCAGCCTGATCAACGGCCTGTTCGTCCTCTCAGACCAGCCCTACGAAATCGGCGACATGATCGAAGTCACCGACAGCGGCCACCGGGGGTTCGTCGAAGACATCACGATCCGCTACACGAAGATATTCACGCTCGAGAACACGTTCATCGTCATCCCGAACTCGGAGATCAACGCCCGGGACGTCGTCAACTTCTCCGCGGAGGATGAACGGACACGGTTGTCCGTCTCGTTCGAGATTACCTACGAGAGCGACCTCGAGACGGCTATACGCGTCTCCGAACGAGCAACGCGAGGCGTCGACAACGTGATCGCCGGCGGCCCGGACATTCGCATCGGGAGCGCCCGGTACGCCGCCTCGCCGACGTGTGACGTCCTCCAGTATGGCGACAGCGGCGTCACCCTACAGGTCCGGTTCTGGGTGAACCACCCGTACAAGATCACGGTCGTCCGCTCGGCGGTCAATCGAGCAATCCGCGACCGGTTCAGCGCGGAGGAGTCGAGTTCGCCTACCCGCACACCCACCACGTCTTCGACGAAACCAGTGGTACTGCCCGGGTCGCGCAGGTCGACCGCGAACTCGAGCCCCGGCCGACGAGCCGAAAACACGAACAGGTTGCCGACGGGGATGGAGACGGGAACGAATAGCCCACGATCGACCCGTTCGAGACACGGACTCCGATCTCGACCAGTAGCCGTCCAGCCCGGGTTACAACGAGCGGGGCAGTCTCGCCACAAAAGGGTCCCTGACTCAGCCTACGCGATGGCCTGGCCGACCGTGATCACTTCGCACTCGAGGTGGTTCTTGAGGTACCGCTCGATGTTAGGGTTGTCCATCACCCGTCCGATGATGCGTCGCCAGCGGCTCACCTGTTTGGTGCCCACGACGACGACGTCCGCCTCTTCGCCGGCGACTTCGTCGAGAATCGTCTCTTCGACGAGAAATCCCGATCGAACGACGTATCGAGTGTTCTCCAGACGACCGAACTGGCGTTCGACAGCCGATTTCAGATCCGACCGCGTCACCGTCTTGCCGTTCTGATAGAGATTGACGTGCAACACCGAGAGAGCCGCGTTCCGCTCGCGGGCGACCTCGATGGCCTCCTCGAGCGTGCGGCGAGAATTGTTCGTTAATGGGTACCGAACGGGGACCACGACCAGAGTCATCACGAGAGGAAACGCGGTCCGTAGTGGTAAACGTTTCACTCGGTGCGTTCGCTCGACTCGAGTCGTGATTCGAGTCGACGCACGCGCCCCTCGATAGCGGGGTCGATGCCGTGCCGTCTGGCGTATTCGACCAGCACGTCGTACTGGCAAACCTCGGTTCGCTTGACGCGATCCGCCGGGTCGAGCGCGGGAAACTCGTCGTCGGTGTGAAAGAGGTAATCGGAGGTTGCTACGCGGTAACACTGGTCGGGATCGAGCGGTTCTCCGCCGACGCTGTCGACGACGACGCGGTGATCCGTCGGGTTCCACTCGAGGACGGCGCCGCTCACCTGGGCGTGCCACCAGTCCGGTTCGGCGAAGCCCAGGTCGAGTCCGGCGCCACCCTCGAAAATGGCCTCGAGCGTCGAACCGCTGACCTCGGCGACGGCGACGGGTTCCTCGAACGGGACGAGGCTGATCACGTCGGCGACCGTGACGTCACCCGAGAGCGTCGTCCCGGTCCTGAGCCCGCCGCTGTTCTGGATAGCGACGTCGGCCCCGGTCTTCCAGCGGTAGGCGTCGGTGACGAAGTTCCCGAGCCTGGCCTCGCCGCCAAAGAGCGTCGTCTCGGACCGATCGAGCGGTTCGTCGACGCGGGCGATTACTTCGTCGAGTCCCGTCTCGGCCTGGAGGGCTTCGAACGACCGGACCACGTCCTCGTGGGGCTCGAGTTCGGTCGTCTGCCGAATCGTTGCAGTCGGCCCGTCGCGCTCGAACGTAAGGTCCACGATCGCCGTCCCGCCGTCGCCGGGTCGCGTGAGTAGCGTCCCCTCGACGACCTCGTTCCGGGCGCTCGGAACGTGCCCCCCGAGGACGACGTCGGCGTCGACCTGCCGAGCGAGGGCGTCGTCGCCTCGCCCGAGGTGTGAGCAGACGACGACGTAGTCGACCCCCTCGTCGCGAAGGTCGTCGATCGCCGCCCGCGCCGTCTCGACGGGGTCGCGAACGTCGATGTCCGTCGCCATCGGGTTCAGCGACACCGTCCGCGGCGTCGTGACTCCCGTGAAACCGATCCGCGTCCCGTCTCGCTCGAGCACGGTCCACGGCCGGACGCCAACGTCCGACCCGAACGGGCCGCCGTTGCGCCGCACGTTCGCGGTCAGCCAAGTCTGCGGGGAGTGGCGGACTATTTCGCGAGTCGCATCGACGCCGAAATCGAAGTCGTGGTTGCCGAAGGTCTCGAGGTCGGGGTCAACGGCGTCGTAAAATTCCAGGGCCTGTCTCCTCCATCACGAGCGGCAACACGCCGGGTGCCGTGTTGTCACCGGTGCCAACGACCACCGTGTCCTCGTCCCGGTACCGCTGGAGGGCGGCTGCGAGCCGTCCGATCCGTGCGGGCTCGTCGCAGGCGTTTTCGACGTCGGAGTACTGGAGGACGCGAGCGGGCATTCGACGGTCCTTTCGATTCGACGGTCTTTGCTCCGTCGGTTTGGGTCATCGTCACCCGCGGCGGTACCGACGCGTCCACCGCGGTTCCGAACGGACGGCGAGCCACCACCCGAGCGCCCCGGCGATACAGCCGATCGCAGTCAGTACGGCCGCGACGGCGGTAGTAAGTGGCACGGCGACGAAGCCGACGACGAGCGTCGGCACCAGGGCGATGGCGACGCCGAGGGTGAACGCGCCGAACCGGACCGCGTCGAAGAGGAACTCGTTGGGGTCGAAGCCGGCGACGAAGGCGGTCAATCCGTAGTAGTACAGCGCAAGGCCGACGAGGAGCACGAACCCGACGGCAGCGTCGAGAAGCGGCGGTCGAGCCCAGGCGAGTGCAACGAGGTAGGCGAGCGTCATGGTCGGGAGGCCGACGAGGTAGAAGGCGACTCGCTTCGCCCGAAAGACAGCCGTAACCGAGACGGGGTAGGCCGCGTAGGACTCGACCGCGTCGAACTGGGTCAGCCAGTTGTAGGTCGTGAAGGCCGACAGGCCGAGCACGCTCCCGAAGAACGGGCCGAGCGCGGGTTCGATCCCGACACCGTCTCGAACGACCCCGACGAGCACGACGACGAGGCCGAGGAGGATTCCCACCGACACGAGCGGCTTCCAGATGCCGCCGCTCGAGCGCGCCAGGTCCAGCAGCGTCTTCGCGACGAGGGGGTCGCTTCCGGGCAACGACTCGAGGCTCCGAAAGCGCTGGCGGTACGTCCGCGTCGGGCGCGCGTACGCGGGATCGTAGACTCGCACGGAGAGTGCGGCGGTCACGACGAGCACGGCGACGAGGGAGGCAGTCAGCCAGAGCGGCACCCCGGTCAGGACGAGGTCGGTCACGGAGACGGAGGGGCGCGGGCGGCCCGCGACCAACCACGCGCCGCCGACTGCGAGGACGCCGAGCAGTCCGCCCCGGGTCGAGAGTCCTCGGGTTCGGAGAGCGATGAGGGCGAGCGTCGCCGTCATTCCGGCAGCGAAGACGAGCCACAGCGAGAGCCAGAGCCCGATGACGTTCCCTGGCGTCGAAACCGAGAGCCCCTCGAGCGGTACGACCACCAGCGAGAGCGGCAGAATCATCGTCACCCCGTAGAAGAGGGCGTCCTTCAGCAGGAAGTGTGCGAGCAACCGTCGTCGGGACAGCGGCAGGGTGTCCGCACTCGAGAGGAGCAAGGAGAGGTCGCCGAAGACGTTCTCGAGCATGTCCGAGCCGGCGAAGGCGGCGGTGCCGCTGTAGAGGCCGAACGCGAGGGCGGCGACGTGGACGCCGGCCAGAATCGAATCGGTCGCGTAGCCCGTCTCGCGCAGGGCGAACCCGCCAGCGACGACGAGAGTCGCGACGACGAGCGGAAAGGCGTAGAACCGTCGGCCGCCGAACAGTCGGGCGTGGAGTCGCCACTCCTCGAGGGCGAGCGCGCGGAAGACGAGCCAATCGTGGGACGTGGACATGGGATCGGTAGTTCGTGAGTACGGTAGTACGTGGGTTCGTGGGTCAGCGGGGCTACTGTCGCGGCGCCGGGGTCGAGTCCTCACCCTCGAGCGTCGGTACGTCCTCGGAATCGGTCGTCTCGACGTACGCGAGGAATTGCTCGCGAAGTCCGCCACCGTCGGGGGTCGTCTCGACGATCCGGCAGGTCCCGTCGGCAACGAACCCGACGCGGGTGCAGATGGCCTCTGCGACGTCGACGTTGTGCGTCGACACGAAAATCGTGTGTCCGCGGTCGACGTACTCGAGCAGGAACGCTTTCACCCGCTCCTGGACGAGTGGGTCGAGGTTGACGAGCGGTTCGTCGATGAAGACGAGGTCGGGTTCGTGGAGGAACGCCTGCGTGATCATGACCTTCTGTTGCTGGCCTCGCGAGAGGTCGGTGTGCAGCGTCTCGAGTTTGCTCGCGAAGCCGAGGCGGTCGGCCCAGGTGTCGACGCGGGCGGAAACGGTGTCGGGCTCGAGTCCGCGGATCGAGCCCACGAACTCGAAGTACTCGCGCGGCGTCAGGAAGCTCGGCGGCGACTGTTGCTCGGGGAGGATTCCGACGCGTCGGCGCGTCTCGACCGGCTCGCTCGTGGGATCGGTCCCCAGGACGGACACCTCGCCCGCGTCGGGCGCGAGTCGGCCCGTGAGGATGCCGATCGTCGTCGTCTTGCCGGCGCCGTTAGGGCCGAGAAAGCCGAAGAGTTCGCCCGACTCGACGGCGAAACTCATTTCCGAGAGTGCGGTCACCGACCCGAACGACTTCTCGAGTCCGGTGACGCGGAGCGCGACCATTGCTGTGGAGGATTCATCGGGCGTTCCCCATAACTGTACTGTCCGTTTTGTCGAGGAGTGACAGCACGACGGGTCGTTTTCGGACAGTCAGCACACAGTCCAGCGTCAGTACTCCGTCCCGCGCCGCGCCCGCTGGCCGTCGTCGAAGGGATGACGACGCTTGGCGACCTCCGTCACGAGGTCGGCGTGCTCGAGGAGGTACGCCGGTTCGGTGTGTCCGCCCGTAAGCACGACCTCGAGCGAGTCCGGTTTAGTTTCGAGAAGTTCGACCACGGATTCGGGCTCGATGAGCTCGCTCTCGACCGCGTAGAGAATCTCGTCGAGAACGAGCATGTGGACGCCGTCGTCGGGATCGGAGTCGAGCGGAAACGGCGTCGTCAGGTCGGCTTCGTTCGCCGCCGCCACCAGGTCGCGAGCACGCTCGAGTCCGGATCTGGCCTCGCGCTCGTGGTCGACGTCGTCGCTGCCGTCGGCCATCCCGTGCCAGCCGTAGTGGCCGAGGTTCTCGTAGCTGAACCCGGGAAGCGACTCGATGGCGTTGTACTCGCCGCGAACGGCCTCGACGCTCGAGGCGCCGCCTTTCATGAACTGGAGCATGTGGACCCGAAAGCCGTTTCCCGCGGCCCGCAGCCCCAGTCCCATCGCGGCCGTGGTCTTTCCCTTGCCGTCGCCCCACCACACCTGCACCAGGCCGAACTCCGAGGGGGCATCGGGCGTGATCGGTCGAGCGGTGGGCGTGGTTCCGCCACCAGGGGTGTTCTCGAAGACGTCGGACTCGTTCTCGATGTCAGCCCTTGCCTCCAGTGCGTTGTCGACGTCGGTCCCGGCTTCCGGCCCGCCATCGCTGTCGCCCTGACTCTCACCATTGCTGTCGCCCTCACGCTCGCCGCCGTTTACCTCTGGTCCGTCCATGGGTCATCTCGGGCCGTCACGACCTAACCGTTTGTGCCATCGAACGCTGTCTCCCCGCGTCGACCGACCTCAGTCGGGGTTCCAGACGAGTTCGGACTCGGCTCGGCGTTCGCGGTACTGTTCGCGAACCCAGTCGACGCTCTCGGGGTCGTCGGTTCGGAGGACGCCCGCGAGCCCGTTTTCGGAGTACACCGTTAGTCCGGCGACGACGGTCTCCCCTTCGGCGATCCAGATAGCGTACGACGTCTCGAGCGCAGTCGTGTACAGCCGACCGCAGTCCGCTTCGATAATCTCCCGAAGCCGGTCGTGCTGGTCGTCCTCGAGCGAGGAAAACAGGTTCCGGTCGAGGATCAATTCCGCGCGTAACCCGCCGTTCTCAATCGATTCCAGGAACTCGTCGAAGTAGAGGTCGAAGACCACTGGGGCCGTACCGTACACCGCCGACGCATCACGGATGTGACGCATGCTCGTCTCGAGGGCCGTCCACGGCGCCTGCGGACTCGGCACGTCGATCGATGCCTCGCGAAGGAACAATAGGTCGATCGACTCGAGGGGGAGTTCCGTCAGGATCGGTTCGGCCCGTTCGATCTGCTCCAGGTCGGCGAGATAGTCTCGTCGAGCGCGACAGGCGAGTCGGCCAGTCTCGGTCGCGAGGTACGCCGAGTCGCGTCGTTCGATACACCCGGTCTCGAGCAACGACGCGATCCCGCGGTCGATCGTCGACCGGGACGTGGACAGCTCGTCGACGAGTTCGGGTTTCGTCCGTGGCGTTTCGAGGAGGGCTTCGAGGAGGGCGTTTCGTGCTGCAAGTAACTCGTCCATGCATCAGTTCGTCTCGTGGTTCGTGGCGAGGGAGTAATAACTCTCGGGAGTTGCCAGGTTCGAAACGGTTCCGTCTGCCACTCCTACTGCGTCGATTCGGCTACACGCTCGGTGAATTTCTCGCGAACCTTGTCGATTTTGGGCGCGGCGTGCATCCGACAGTAGGCATCCGTGGGATTCTTCTCGAAGTAATCCTGGTGGTACGCCTCGGCCTCGTAGAACGCCTCGAGCTGTTCGATCTCGGTCGCGATTTCGTCGTCGTAGACGCCCTCCGCCTCGAGTTCCTCGATAAACGCCGTCGCGAGTTCGCGTTGCTCGTCGTCGTGGGTGAAGATTGCCGATCGGTACTGGGTGCCGACGTCCGGTCCCTGTCGGTTCACCTGTGTCGGATCGTGGACGGTGAAGAAGACCTCGAGTATCTCGTCGTACCCGATCACGTCGGGGTCGTACTCGAGCTGGACGACTTCCGCGTGGCCGGTCTCGCCCCTGCAGACGGCCTCGTAGCTCGGGTCCTCGACGTGGCCGCCCGCATAGCCCGACGTGACCGACGCGATGCCTTCGAGTTCCTTGTACGCCGCCTCGATACACCAGAAACAGCCGCCGCCGAGGGTCGCTCGTTCCATGGACGCCGTACGTGCTGGCCGGCAAAAGGTGTGGCGGGATTTCGGTCGTTCTGACATCAGGTTACCGATCGTCGTCGCGTTCGCCGGTATCTGAATCGTCGGTCACCGATCGCCTTCGCCTTCGCCGGTCTCCGCATCGGATTCGCCTGGTGGAGTCCCATCACCTGCATCGGACCCGCCAGGGAGGACGTGTGGATCGGCAGTATCGTCGCCGTGGACCGCGTCGTCGCGTTCGAACGCGTAGAAGGCGAGCCCCGCGACCACGAGCACGAGCAGGCCTGGGATCGGGACGGTCCCGATCACGATGTGGAGCGACAGCGCGAGGAGCATCGGGGCGGCGACGACGGCGGCCCACAGCCACGGGCGCTCGAACTCGAGGCGGTCGGCGTCCCGGTAGACGACGATGGTGGCGACGGCGACGAGAACGGCGCCGACGAGGGCGACCAGGAACTGGGCGGGATCTGCCATCACCTCGAGCAAGGACCGATCGGGGGAAAAGCGTTCTGAGACGACGGCTCGCTCTCGGTCGTCTCGCTCTCAATTATCTCACCCTCGCCCATCTCGCTTTCTCCCGTCTTACTCGAGCACGGCGACCGCCCGAACGGGGGCGCCGTCGGCGTTCGCGACCGCGAGCGGGTACGCGTGGACGGTGAACGCCTCGCCGGTGGGGAGCGCCTCGAGCCCCCGAAGGTTCTCGAGGAGAACCCGGTCGTCGGCGAACATTGTACGGTGGAATGGGTAGCCGTCCGGTTCGTCCGGGGCGGGGTCGCTTCCTGGCGTCGGGTCGACGTTCATCGCGTCGATGCCGAGGTCGAGTTTGCGCTCGACTAGCCAGTCGGCGGCCGACGCGGTCAGGTAGGGATGGTCGAACGCTCGATCGATTCCCCAGTGGGTTTCCCAGCCAGTTCGGCAGATGAGGAGGTCGGGGTCTCCGTCTACGTTCATACTTTCAGCCACCGTCCGCTCGAGGTCGCCCGCCCCGATCGGTTCTCGAGGCTCGAGCGGGCGGCAATCCGCGAGAACGGCCCGAAATCGGAACCGTTCCACGTCGAAGTGATCGAGCGTCGTGCCGTCCGCCCGCATGTGTGCGGGCGCGTCAACGTGCGTCCCCGTGTGAGAATCGAACGAGAGGTCCGTGGTCGCGTAGCCGTCGTCCGCGACGGTCGTCGCGGGTTCGACCGCGACCGGCGGCGAACCGGGGTAGACGGGCATGCCGGTCTCGAGTGGGTACGAGAGGTCGTGGACGGTCATCGACTCACGCTCCGTCCCCTTGCTCCTCGCTCGAGTCTTGCGCCAGTGGCTCGCTGCTCGAGTCGTGGTTGCTCGGCTCACCACTCACCTCGTCCTCGCCGCTCACCTCGCGCTCGAGCGTTTCGAGGAACGATTCGACGACCTGAGCGCGCTCCTCGGCGACGGCCCGCCCCTCTGGCGTGTACATTCGCTCGGGTAATCGAAGCAACTTCTTGTGAACGTGATTGACGCTGGTCGCGCCGGCGCGCGTGTCGTCCTTGGCCGGCGGGAGGCCGGGATCGTAAATCGTCGTTCCGAGTTCGCCCCCGTAGGAGAACGTGCGCGCGAGGCCGATGGCTCCGAGCGCGTCCAGGTTGTCGGCGTCCGAGAGGAGGCGTGCCTCGGCCGTCCGGGGGTCGACGTCGTTCGAGAAGCGGTGCGCGCGGATGCAGTGAGCGACGGCGTCGATCGACTCTGGAGGGTGGTCGACCGACTCGAGAATCGTCCGGGCCTCGCGGGCGCCCCACTCGGCGTGGTCGTCGATGGCGCCCGCATCTTCCTTCGGTCGGCCGATGTCGTGGAGAACCGCAGCCAACAGCAGTACGTCCTGGTCGACGTCCGTCCGTTCGGCAGCGAGGCGGCGCGCATTCGTTTCGACGCGCCTGACGTGGTGCCAGTCGTGGGCCCGGCGTCACCGCGTCGTCGAAGTAGGTTCTGGCGACGGGACGAACCCGCTCGAAAACGTCGTTCATGGGCACTCGTTCGTGGCCGCCGACAAAATCGTTCGGGAACGGCTGCCGGGTCATCCTCGACCGGCCGCGCGAACTCGGGAGCTCGAGTGATCGAGTGACCGACGAACACCCACTCGAACGCCGGACTGTCTGACTAAGAATTAAGAGTCCGCCGTGCATGGGTGGATACATGGACGACACTCCACAGGAGATTACCTCGCTCGTCGGACGCGAGGTCTACTCGAACAACGGCGTCTTCGTCGGCGAAGTCGAGGACCTGCGACTGAACGTCGGCGGCGAAGCCGTCACCGGACTGGCACTGGGGGGGACTCAACTACGAACTCTTCGGCGACGAAGTCACCACCGCTCGCGGCGTCATTCTGCCGTACCGGTGGGTACGATCCGTCGGCGACATCATCCTCGTGACCGACGTCGTCGAACGCGTCAAGGAACCGGACGAGGAAGAAGACGAACTGGTCGCGTAGGCTGGCGGTACGCGGATACGGATACGGACACGGACGCGGTTCACAAACTCGCTTCTATCTCTCCCGACGAGAACGGGCCGTCCTAGCTCCCGTTACCTTCGCCCTCGACGCCCATCGCGTCGAACAGTGTTCGCTTCACGGCCTCCTCGGTCAGCGTCAGGAGCGTCTCGCGCGTGTCGTCGGAGATTTCGATTCCCGTGAAGATCCCGAGGGGAATCTCCGCGCTGGCTTGCGTCGAGTGGCCCGCCGTCTCGCCAATCTCGCCGTAGGCGTCGGCCAGCACGCTCCCGATGTTCATTCGGATGTCCTTCGAGCGAGCGGCGAGGAAGATGGTCTCCTCCGCCACCCCGAAGACGGCCGTCGTCGTCACGCCTTCCAGGTTCAGGAGGTGGCTCGCGGCCTGCATCAGCGCCTCCCGGTCGCGGACGAAGCCAGCGTTCGAGACGAGGTGGCTCCCCTGGACGTCCCGATTCGCGATGGCCTCGGCCAGCACGTCGAGCGTCTCGGGCGACATCGAGGGCGACTCGACTTGCTCGAGCGTGTCGTGGTTCGCGAAGGGATAGAGGTATGCGGCAGCAGTCAGATCGGCCGGCGTCGTGTCGCGCTTGAAGTCGAGGGTTTCGGCGCGGATGCCGTAGAGCAGCGCCGTCGCCACTTCCTCGGAGACGTTCATGTCGAACTCCTGGATGTACTTCGTCATGATCGTCGAGGTCGAGGACATGTTGGGTCGAATGTCGGTAAAGAAGGGCTCGAGACCCTCCTCGGGCTCGGCGTGGTCGATTAGCACGTCGACCTCGAGCGTGAGGTCCTCGGTGCTCGTGTGGTCGACGAGCGCGACGGTGTCGTAGACCGACTGGTCCTCGACGTCGTCCCACTGCAGAAGGTCGATGCCGAGTAAGTTGACGAACGCCCGGTTCTCCTGGTGGCCGATATCTCCGAGATAGATGATGTCGGATTCGATGCCGAGGTGGGCCGCGATCGCCTGCAACGCCGCTCCGCTGGCGATCGAATCGGGGTCGGGACTGGGCTGGGTGAGGATCGCCAGCCGTCCCGTCGTCTCCTCGAGCAGGCCCGCGAGGGTCGCGGCGTTGTGCTCGAGTTCGCCGGACTCGAGGGCCCGCAGCGCGGAGTCGGCGATAACTGTCGAGGGGTTGATGACGATGTCGGCCCCGAGGTCGGCGAGTTCGTCGCCGGAGACGGGATCACTCGCGCGCGCGACGATGAACTGGTCGCCGTTGACGTTGCGAATGTGCTCGACGGCCTGTTTGTTGGCCTCGACGTCGGAGGCGAGGATGAGGACGACCGAGCGGTCGGCGACGAGGTTGGCAGCCTCGACCTCGCGAATGTCGGCGGTTCTGGCGTCGAGGTCCTGGTCACGGAGGGACTCGACGCGGTTTTCGTCGCGGTCGATGATCAGGACGTCTTTTCCCTGCTCGGCGAGTTCCTCGGCGACGGCGTAGCCGACGCTCCCGCACCCGAGGATCGCGTAGTCCGAAATCGACGAAATTGTAACCCCCGTACTCATGTGACAGTCCGGTTGAACCGACTGTACTTAACGTTCCCGAAGACGGTTACGGTTGTCGTTGCACTGTCCGGCCGATGGCGTGTCCGTGCGTGCCACATTGCTTCCTAAAGGAAACCTATTTGAGCGGCGGGCAAAAACTCGAATGTACAGGGCCGGTAGCTCAGTTAGGCAGAGCGTCTGACTCTTAATCAGACGGTCGCGTGTTCAAATCGCGCCCGGCCCGCTATCCTGTCGCGAACAAACCCGTGAGCGACAGGTACTGGATCCGGCGGGATTTGAACGCAGGGAGTGAAGCGAAGCGGAACGACCGTGTGTTCAAATCGTGCCCGGACCGCTTTCTGCGCAGCGTATCGGACTCCGATTCAAGCGCTACCCTGCGGAAGAGAGACGTTCTGAGCCACAGAGGAAATTCGGGCCTGATGAAATCCTCGAGGTGCGACGTGTTTTCACAGTATCACTGAAGACACAGCGCGAATCTATCAATAGTTGAATGTCTATTAATTAGAAATTTATATAATAGAGGTGTCAAAAACAGTAACTATTAAACATGCACGACTATATTTTGTGTCTGGCTATGTCGCGAAAATTCAGCAGGCGTTCAGTCGTCAAATCGATCGGAATTGCCGCGACCGGAATCACCGGAACCGCGGCCCTGAGCGGTTCGGCGAGCGCGTTTAGCGACGGCGAGCGCGTCGAAGTTACCGCGAGCGCACTGAACACTCGGGAACAACCCGGCACCGACTCACCAATCGTCGCCACACTGAACAACGGCGAGGTCGGCGAGATTATGAACGGACCGATCGACAAGGACGGCTACCGGTGGTGGGGAGTCCACTGGCTCGACCGGAACGTGTGGGGCTGGTCGGTCGAACGGTACCTCCAGTCCACCTCCGGCGGTGGTTCGGAATCGGACTTCGACTGGCCGATTACCGGATACATTACGTCTCCGTACGGCGCTCGTCCTGGTCACTACGCAGTGGATTTCGGCGCTAACGGCAACATCGGCGAACCGATTTACGCGGCCCACAGCGGCGTCGTGGACGTCCGAAGTTACCAGGCGGATGGCTGTGGCTATTACCTCAAACTGGGGCACGGAAATGGCTACCAGACGATGTACTGCCACTTGAACAGCTTCGACGTGGTGCAAGGAGAGAGCGTCGCGCGTGGTCAGAAGATTGGTGGCATGGGCGACACCGGTAATTCGACCGGTCCTCACCTGCACTTCACGATCGAACGAAACGGCAACCACCTCTCGATTCCTGGCTACGACGGCGAAACCGTCACTGCAGGCACCAGAATACCGAAAGACTATCCCGATATCTGAACTTACAGCCTGCCGTAGTGTCAGTACTAGGTGAACCCACTGAGGCCGTCAGTGACGTTCGAGGGCTAAAGCGGTTTTACTGCCGGTATCCGGATCCTACCGTCGGTACACCGTTTCTGGTTCTCTCGAGGAACCGGGAGAATTCGACCTCGGGAGAGTTTAACTGGAGAAAACGAGAAATGACCGCGATTATCGATGACTACAACCGGTTCGTGTTGACTCTGATGCCGTTGACGTACACGCAGAGGTCGTCCGTCGAGTCGACTTCGAAGGTCTCGATCTCGCCCGTGTAGTGCCATTCCGTCCACGAGCCGGTAAGGTACCAGTCGACCTCGCCGTCGCCATACTGCTCGCCTTCAGTCACGTAATGGGCGATCGACTCGTCCGGACGGATGTCACCGCTGACAGTGATCCGGTAGTCGCACTCGCCCTCGAGTCGAATAGTCTTCTCCGCCGATCCGGTGTCGTTGGACGCCCCGAGATCGTCCGGGTTCACCTCCTCTCCGTCGAGGTAGACGGTGAGCTCCTCGACGTTCTCGAGTTCGAACGCCTCGATCTCGCCGGTGAAGTACCACTCCGTCCACGAGCCGGTGAGGTACCAGTCGACCTCGCTGTCCCCGTACTGTTCGCCCTCGGTTACCCACTGGGCGATCTCGGGTGCCGGTTGGATGTCACCGCTGACGGCGATTCGGTACTCAGCTTCGCCCTCGAGACGGATCGGCGTTCCGTCGGGTTCCGTCGTCTCTTCTTGTTCGTCGTCGTTCCCAGGATTTTCGTCGTTCGTCTCCTCCGGTGCCCCGTCGCCGTCCGGGACCGGACACGTCCCGTTATTCGAGATGCCGCTCGTGGCCGGGCTTCCACTGATGGACGTTCCGGTGACGTTGATCGTCGAGTTCTCGATCTGAACGTCGCTCGAGTTCCGAACGCGGATGCCGTCTCCGGCTTTCTGAAGACAAAGATTGCGCAGTCGAGCACCGCTCCGACCGCTGAGGTAGATGCCCGCCTTCGAGGAGTCGCCGGTGATTGAGACGTTCTCGATGACTGTCTGTCCTGAGCCGCCCTCGGCGAGCTGAACAGCGTAAAAGTTGCTATCCTGGCGAATCACGCAATCGCGGATCTCGATTCCCTCGTGGGAATTCGACGTATAAATCGCGTGGGCACCACTCGGATCGCTCATCACGAACTCACAGCCTTCGATGGTGATGTCACCCGAAGTCGAGCTATTCGAGTTGATCCAGATACCGCGCGCCGCGCTCGCACCAGACCATCGTGCCGGTGGGGCTTGCGACTGGTTGAACACGGTATCTCGAACCGTCGTGTTCCCACCGATTCTGATACCCGTGTTCGTGTCCTCGAGGTAGCAGTTGTCGATCAACAGGTGACCGGGCATGTTGTGGAAGTACATCGAGTTGTTCGCGAAGCCCGAGACCGCTACGTTTCGCAGCGTCAGGTCACCCTCGGAGCCGACGATTTGTAGTCCGCCGCGATTCGACGAGTCGTCGACGGCCGCAGAGCCGTCCATCGCGCGGACGTTTTCAACGAGCCCCTGGGTGCTGCGTTCGGCGTCCATGTAGAGGAGCCGAGTTGGCGCGACTCGAGGGGTCGCTCATCCGCCCGACGAACTCGACGTTCCTGAACGTCCAGTCGCCGCCGTGAAGGAAGTTGACTGGGGCCGCGCCATCGGCGGACAAGTCGATGTCGATGCCGTCGATGGTCCAGCCGTTGCCCGTCAGGTGGAGGTACCCCTCGGTGACGTGGGATGGAACGACGAACGTTGCGTCCTCGCCAACCCACGTCCAGTTGTCCGCCCCGTTCCGGAAGGAATCGAGACGATACTCTCCTGGTGGAAAGTAAATCGTCGTACCATTCTCATGAACGGACTCGAGAACGTCGTTGATCGACGTGTTCCCGGAATTATCCGCACCAGCATCGACGATGTTGACGTCGGCTTCGGCGTCAGTGGCGGCCGCCGCCGTTCCTGCCCCGGCGACTAGGCCAACGGCCGAGCCAGCGAGTTTGAGATACGAACGCCGATGGAGGATTCCATCAGTCGTTTGGCGTTGATTACGTTTAGGTAGCTGATCGCTACTCGAGTCGACCGGAGTGTCGCGTGCCATACAGTCAGGGGACTTTACCAATGATACATAAACTTTCTCGTCCAATAATTGGGCATTTGTTGTGATATTCAACGGTGTGTGAATGAATAGCTATTAATTAAGCCGTACATGAAAGAACTCTTGAGCTAATGTAAGTCGTCTCTGCGTCCGATTAGCATCGAAATACTCGATGCCCCTGAATGGAATTCTACGAAGATCGGACTGTTCTCGACGTTGTTCTCTCGAGGCGAACGAACCTGTTTAATCCGCATTACAGACCTTGATAACGGTCGTTCGACGAGTACCATCACTTCGATAGGAATACCGTCTTCTCGAGAACGAGTCGACATCGTCCCACCGACCGTCTATCACTCGTAGGCCACCGCAATCCGGCGAGCACGCCGCTAAACGTGGATTATATTCGCCACCTCGAGTCGTGTAGTAACCTTTAAACCAAAGTGCGCACAAATGGGGACCAGATGGCGAGTAACAAGATTCTCGGAATCGACCTCGGGACGACGAACAGCGCCTTCGCGGTGATGGAAGGCGGCGATCCGGAGATTATCGTCAACGCGGAGGGCGACCGAACGACGCCCTCCGTCGTTGCGTTCACCGATGACGACGAGCGCCTCGTCGGCAAACCGGCGAAGAACCAGGCGATCCAGAACCCGGAGAAGACCATCGCGTCGATCAAGCGCCACATGGGCGAGGAGGACTACACCGTGGAGATCGAGGGCGAGGAGTACACGCCCCAGCAGATCTCGGCGATGATCCTCCAGAAGATCAAGCGCGACGCCGAGGAGTACCTCGGTGACGACGTCGAGAAGGCCGTCATTACGGTCCCGGCGTACTTCTCTGACACCCAGCGCCAGGCGACCAAAGACGCCGGCGAAATTGCCGGTTTCGACGTCGAGCGCATCATCAACGAGCCAACGGCCGCGTCGATGGCCTACGGTCTCGACGACGACTCCGACCAGACGGTTCTCGTCTACGACCTCGGTGGCGGTACCTTCGACGTCTCCATCCTCGACCTGGGTGGCGGCGTCTACGAGGTCGTCGCGACCAACGGGGACAACGACCTCGGTGGCGACGACTGGGACCACGCGATCATCGACTGGCTGGCCGAGGAGTTCGAGGACGAACACGGTATGGACCTCCGCGAGGACCGACAGGCCCTCCAACGGCTCAAGGACGCCGCTGAGGAGGCCAAAATCGAACTCTCCTCGCGCAAGGAGACCGAGATCAACCTGCCGTTCATCACGGCCACCGACGACGGCCCCATCCACCTCGAGAAGTCCCTCACACGCGCGAAGTTCGAATCGCTCACCTCGGATCTGATCGAGCGCACGGTCGAACCGACCGAACAGGCCCTCGAGGACGCGGGATACGAGAAAGAGGACATCGACGAGGTCATTCTCGTCGGCGGTTCGACTCGGATGCCTCAGGTCAGCGAACAGGTCGAGGAGTTGATCGGCGAGGCGCCCCAGAAGAACGTCAACCCCGACGAGGCCGTCGCGCTGGGCGCAGCGATCCAGGGTGGCGTGCTGGGCGGCGAGGTCGACGACATCGTCCTGCTCGACGTCACCCCCCTGAGCCTGGGAATCGAGGTCAAGGGCGGCCTCTTCGAGCGCCTCATCGAGAAGAACACGACGATTCCGACCGAGGAGTCGAAGATCTTCACGACCGCGGCGGACAACCAGACGTCCGTCCAGGTCCGGTCTTCCAGGGTGAGCGCGAACTCGCGAACAAGAACGAGATGCTCGGCGAGTTCCACCTGACCGGTATTCCGCCCGCGCCCGCGGGAACGCCCCAGATCGAGGTCACGTTCTCCATCGACGAGAACGGCATCGTCAACGTGAGCGCAGAGGACAAGGGAACCGGCACCAGCGAGGAGATCACCATCGAGGGCGGTGCCGGACTGTCGGACGCCGAGATCGAGCGCATGCAGCGCGAGGCCGAGGAACACGCCGAGGAGGACAAGCAGCGTCGCGACCGTATCGAGGCTCGAAACACGGCCGAGGCGACGATCCAGCGAGCCGAAACGCTCCTCGAGGAGAACGACGACGTCGACGACGACCTCCGCGAGAGCATCGAGGCCGCGGTCGACGATCTCGAGGAGACGATCGACGATTCGGACGCCGACGCCGAGGCGATCGAATCGGCGACCGAGGACCTGAGCACGGAGCTTCAGGAGATCGGCAAGCAGATCTACCAGGAGGCGGCTGCGGCGGGTGCCGGCGGCGCTGGTGGCGCAGGCGGTGCGGGCGCCGCTGGAGCCGGCGCGGGCATGGGTGGCGGCCCGAACCCCGGCCCCGGCGGTGCGGCTGGCGACGACGAGGGCGAAGAGTTCGTCGATGCCGACTTCGAAGACGTCGACGAAGAGGACGAAGACTGAGGCGGTTTCGTCGTTTCGTCAGATTGCCTCTGACGATGTCGACAAAACCGACGAAAGCGAGGAGGAACGCAGAAAGCTAATCTGAACCGACCGTCAGCGATCAGCTGATTTTCGCTGTCTCGCTTTCACGACTCTATCCTCGCTCGAGCAGTGAACGCAGAACGGTCGTTTCAAGTGTCTCAACGGTATACCAGTGGATAACGAATGAGCGAGGACTTCTACGACGTGCTCGGCGTGAGCCAGGACGCCTCCGCCGAGGAAATCAAAAAGGCGTACCGGAAGAAGGCCACGGAGTACCATCCGGACGTCAGCGACGATCCGGACGCCGAAGAGAAGTTCAAAAAGATCCAGAAGGCGAAGAAGGTGCTCACCGACGAGGAGAAGCGCCAGGCCTACGACCGGATGGGCCACGATCGGTACGAACAGGCTGAGAAACACGGGTTCGATGCCGGCGGTGGTGGCCCAGGCGGCATGGGCGGCGATCCGTTCGGCGGCATGGGCGGTATGGGTGGCATGGGCGGCGGCCTCGGCGACATCTTCGAGCAGGTTTTCGGCGGCGGTGGCCGCGGCCGCGGTCGCAACCGGCCCCGCAAGGGCCGAGACCTCCGAACGGGCCTCGAGATCGACCTCGAGCAGGCGTTCGAGGGCGTCCAAAAGCAGTTCACGGTCGAGCGCCCCGAGGCGTGTGAGACCTGCGACGGCGAGGGCCATCCGCCCGAGGCCGAGGCGTCGACCTGTCCGGAGTGTCAGGGTCGCGGGCAGGTAACCCAGGTCCAACAGACGCCGCTCGGCCGGGTCCAGCAGACGACGACCTGTCCCCGGTGTGAGGGCGAGGGGACGCTGTACTCCGAAACCTGCGACGACTGTCGCGGCGAGGGGTACGTTCGCAACGAGGCCTCGCTGTCCGTCGAAATTCCAGCGGGCATCGACGACGGCCAGACCCTCCGGATGGAGGGCGAGGGCGCCCCGAGTCCGAACGGGGGGCCCCACGGCGACTTGTTGATCGACATCTCGATCGCCGACCACCCCGAGTTCGAACGCGAGGGCGACGACCTCCACTACCAGTTGCCGATCTCGTTCCCGCAGGCCACCTTCGGCAACAGCGTGCAGGTGCCGACGCTCGAGGGATCAGTTGAATTCGAGGTGCCGAAGGGAACCCAGAGCGGGGAGACGTTCCGCCTCGAGGGCAAGGGGATGCCGCGCCTGCGGCGGTACGGCCAGGGGGACCTCTACGTCCGCGTGCAGATCGTCACGCCGGAGTCGCTCAACGACGAGCAGCGAGAGGCGCTCGAGGCGTTCGCCGAGGCTGGCGGTGAGGAAATCGAGGTGAGCGAGGGCTTCTTCGAGAAGATCAAGCGGAGTTTCTAAGTTCTCGTTTCTCGAGTCTCTCACTTCTCGTCTCTAATTCCTACATCCCTTCCCCCGAACCCACGCGAAAGTGACGGCGCTTTTGTAATCGCGGTGAGTAGGTCGGGTATGGAAACGCTGGCTGCGTGTTTCGAACGCGAACGACGGAGCGAGCGGCGGCACTCGAGGACGCAACCGGTCGAACGTACGACGCCCACTGGCTTCGTACCTCGGCGTGGAAGGCCGGGAACTTTCTGCGCCACACGGGCGTTCGCCGGGGCGTCACCGTCGGCGTCGTCGGATCGGGTCCGCTCGCGCTACTCTCGTTTTTCGGGACAGCGCTGCTCGAGTCCCGGACCAGGTTCGATCCGCCCCACGACCTGGGAGGGAGCGAGGATCTGCGAACGCTCGTCGCGCCGGTTAGCGACCTCGGGGAATACGCCCTCCCCGAAGGTGCTCAGCGAGTCGGTTACGGCGAGCGCCCCGACGATCCAGGAGTCCGTCACCTCGAGAGTGGTCTCTGGAGCGAGAACCCATCGTTTCCGCCGCTCGAGATCGATCCCGGGACGCCGTTGCTCGTCGACGGCCGGCGCAGGTACAGTCATCTGACGGTACTCGAGACGGCTACCGATGTCGTCGACGAGTGGGGGCTCGAGACTGGCGATCGGGTGGCGCTGCGGGCGCCTCTTTCGGATCCGCGAGCGGTCGTCGGGGGCGTCGTCGCGCCGCTGCTCGTGGATGCGGTCACCGTGCTCTCCGATTCGGATTCGGATTCGGATTCAGAGCCTCCGGTCGACGACGTCGATACGGACGTCGACTTCGTCGTTACGACCGAAGACGACCGCTCTCGCACAGCTGGCCCGGTACGGTCACTCTCTGCGATCCAACTCGAGTAGACGGCGTTCGATATTCTCGACCGTTCGAGCACTCGAGCGCTCGACTGTTCTGCGTGGTTGGTTGAGTCGATCGTATCCGCCCTGGTCGACGTCAGCCGTCAGCCGTCGGTCGGCGGGACGTACCGCTCGGCCGGCGTTCGTTCGCGACTGAACGCGGTCGACGCGAACACGAGCGCCAGCACGCTACACGAGCCACCGAGAACACCCACGACTAACGCGAAGGTCCCCGACGCGATCAGCGCCAGGACGAGTAACATCGGAGCGAGCGTCCCGACCGCTAGCCCAAGGACGAGTCGAAACGCACTGCGCATTCCGAGATTCCCTCTGAGGAACGCGAGGAGGCCCCCGTAAATCGACACCGGGCCGGCCAGCAGGACGAGGCCGGCCAGCAGGAGGCGGACGGTCGGGGCGAACAAGGCGAGTCCGCCGGCGACGACGAGTACCATCGCTCCCGCCAGTCGACGTGAACGGTCGCCGCTTCCCGTCTCACCTCGAGCCACGTCCCGTCGGTCGTCGAATGCGTTCCTAACCGTTTCGATTCGTGGCCCGACGAACCTGGTCGGACACTGACCTCGAGGCTCGGATAGAGCGATGAGACGATAATTGATTTCGAGAACGCGGATACACTATGCTCGAGGACACCCACAACATTTATGTCCAGGAACTGGAACGTATGGGAAACATCATTATCGGTGACGGTCATGAATGCGTGTATGACTCAATTGCTCCATCAGCTCCGGGGGGAGGGAGGGAGCACGCCGGGCGGTCCGTGGGGACGGCGAAACCGCGATCAACGTAGCGTTCTATCGCGAGGCACGCGATGATCGACCGCGCCGACCGAGGGCTAACGCCGGTACTCGCCCTGACGATCATCATCGGCATGGTCGCCGTCGCCAGCATCGGCATCGTCCTCGTGGGAACCGGGGCCCTCACGACGTCGTCGGACCAGCTCGAGGACGAACGCGTCGAACAGTCGTTCGTCAACCTCGGCTCGGAACTGAACACGGTCGCCGCCTCGAGCGACGACACGCGGTCGGTCGCGCTCGGCCTGGCAGACGCCAATGGCGGCGTCTCGCTCGTGGAATCGGGCCACATTACGGTGACCGCGTCCGGACTCGAGGACCCCATTATCGACGAACCCATTCGGGCGATCGAGTATCGCGACGGCGAGACGGTCGTCGCCTACGAGGGCGGTGGCGTCTTCCGCGGCACGGGCGCCCAGGCGAGAATCGTCTCCGCGCCACAGGCCGAGTATCGCCAGGACGCCTTCCGGCTGCCGATCACGCGACTCGAAGGCGTCGAATCGGTGTCGAACGACCGGGTTCGTCTCTCGAAAGTGCGGAGCGATCGGCCGAGCCACGATATCCCGAGCGTCGCGGGCCGGTTCGTCACGATCACGATCGAGAGCCCGTACTACGCTGGCTGGGCGGCCCACTACGAGCGACAGGTTGGCGACCAGTACGTGACGGTCGACCACGCGAACCAGACCGTCGCCGTCCTCCTCGGACAACCCGATCCCGACGGGTCCTACGACGGAGCGGTCACCGCCGTCGGGGACGTGCTCGATAACGGCGGGAACCCCTCCGTGAACGGCTCTATCTCGGCGACCGGAAACGTGAGTATCTCTTGCGAGGCGCCTGCCAACTGTACGGGCGGCGAAGAAGTGGACCTTCGGCCGCTCGACGACGACATCGCGTACCTGTTCGAGACGTCGGCGGAGGACGCCCGATCGATCGACGGATCGACCCTCGAGAACGGGACCTACTACGCGGACGAGTTGCTTCGAGACGACGACCTCGAGGTCGATCTGAGCGAGGGGGACGTGACGGTCCTCGTCGACGGGAACATCGGACTCGACAACGCGAAAATCGAGGTCGTCGACGGTGCGGGAACGGATCACGTTGCGAGGGTCTACACGACCGGCGACGTAGCCATGGGAGGCGGTAGTGGCGGCGTCACCGTCGAATCCGACGATCCCCAGCGCTTCCAGCTCTACGGAACCTCGGAGATGAAGTTCGCGATCGGCCAGGGGACGTTCACGGGAACCATCTACGCGCCACGGGACGAACCGGCCGAGGGGACGAACGAACTCGTTGACGAGTACCTGAACAACGCCGACTGCTCGCCCGAGGCCGACTGGGCCGACGTCTGCATCGGAACGGGGAGCGTCGACTTCACGGGATCGATCATTTCGGGGCCAATGTCGATCGCCCAGAACGCGGAGTTGACGTACGATCGGTCGCTTTCGACCGTCGAACCGACGATCGCGATCCCACCGGAGCACCTGCCACCGAAACTCAATCATCTGACGGTCGTCGTCCACGAGGTAGCCGTCGAGAGCGAGTGACGAGTAACCGGTCGTTCGCTCGACCGCTCTCTCGCCGTTTGTTTCAGGAACGTCGCCCAGTCAGCGCTTCGCTCGCGGGTGCGAACGAAATGGTCGACCCAAGTCCCTCCTCCGTCGCCCGTTCGTACAGCATCGCCGCGGCCGCGACGGTTTCGATCCCGGTCCCTCCACTGTCGAACACCGTGATCTCGTCGTCACTCGTTCGCCCAGACGCCTCGCCAACCACGATGTCGCCCAGTTCGGCGTGAACGTGATCTTCGGCTATCGCGCCGGCCTCGAGCGCCGCGAGAAACGAGCCTGCGTCGTAGGTCGCCCGGTCCCGAAGGTCGGGAACGTAGGTGGCCCGTTCGATCGTCTCCACGTCGAGTTCGCGCTTCTTCGGGTGATACTGCCCCATCGCCGTAACGTGGGTTCCGGGCTCGAGCAGCGAGCCGTCGAAGACGGGTTCGCTCGCCGTCGTCGCGGTGATCACGACGTCGGCACCCTCGACGGCGGCGGCGCTCGAGTCGACGGCCGTGACGCTGGCGGCGAGCTTGTCGTCGAACTCGGCAGCGAACGCCTCCCGATTGGACGCCGTCGGCGAGAAGACGCGAACAGTCTCGAAATCGCGAACGGTCGCCGTCGTGTGGACCTGTCCGCGTGCCTGCGGGCCAGTGCCGATCACGGCGAGCGTGGTGGCGTCCTGGCGAGCGAGTTCGTCGACGGCGACCGCGCCGGCGGCGCCGGTCTTGAAGGGGTTCATGTGGGCGCCGTCGAGCAGGGCGATCGGTTCACCGCTGTCGGCGTCGAACAGCGGCGTGACGAACCAGGCGTCGCCCGATCCGAACCCGGCGCTGTACATGTAGCCTCCCATCGCGCCGGTTTCCGGAAGGACGGCGGAGTAGGTCGTCAGGAGCCCACCTGGGTCGGCGCGAAAGAGTTTGGTTCGGGGTTTGGCGGATGCGCCGGCGCCGCGCTGGCGGTAGCCGTCTCGAACGGCAGTAACGTAGTCTGCGGGCGAGGCGAGGCCGACCGTCTCTTCGCTGGTGAGAAACAGGACGTCGGTCATACTCCCACGAGGAGACTGAGAGATAAAAACCGCGTGGCTGGGGTTACTCGGAGTTGACTCTGGGGCGCGTGGCTGGGGCGTCCTCGACGGAATCGACGGGACCGTTGACGAACATCGCGTGACCGATGACGCCGATTGCGACGGTAGCGCTAATCGGGACCGCAGCCGTCAACGAGACGCCGACGACGGTCAGGGCAGCGGTGATACCGAGCAGTGCGACCGGGATAAGTCCGAGAACAATGTCATAATAGCCAGCCATAATCTATTACATTCTATGAGGAATAGGCATATAAGCGTTTCCCATAATTAGCCGATATTGAATTTGTCCCTGATTCAGATAGAGGGGGGATTATCCTCGTAACTTATCGAGTGGTTCCAATCGGCAAAAGTGGCCTGGGTCGAAATCCCCTCTCAAAACCGATATTATCGAGCTCAGTGCACACTCGAGCCGTGAACGGCCGGTTTTAAATCGTCGATCGCTTCGACAAACGATTTGATCCGGGTCGACCTGCACTCGAGGCCCTCGTTTCTGACCGGGGTCACTCGAGCCAGCCCGCATTACGGAGCCCCACCGAGAGCCCGATGCGCCAGATTCCGAGCACGAGCAGCCCAATGGCGGTGATGACGACGTTGAACGCCCACAGCGCATTGCCGTCGAAGAACGGCGACGAGCGAAGAATGAGGCCGACGTTCGCCCCGCCGAGCCACGCGACGGTGGTGACCACGGCGGCGGTCTTCGTCGACGCGATCGCACGTCGAGCGTACGCGCCAGCCAGGAGGGCGACGACCGTCCAGCCGACGAGAAACGGCAAGGCGGTCTCGAGGGCGGCTCCCGGTTCGCTTGCGATCGGCAGGCCGTGCTGGCGTCGGCCGGTCATCATGATCGCCGTGATGAGGGCGAGGTCGACCGCCCCGACTGCGCGATAGCTCGCTGTCCAGGACGATCGGTATCGAAGACGGTAGGTAGCGCTCCCATGTTCATCGGTCCGAGCGGAGCCCGTATTGGTGTCACGGTTTCTGGACCTGGCGTCGCTATCGCTGGGTTCGCTCGGTAACGCCCGTCGCTCTCGAACCGTCCGTCGTGCGATTCAGGAGATGACTACAATAATATAGTTCGAATACAAACGATGTGACAGATGGCTGTGGTCGACCAACGCCGTGAACGGTGTGATGGGTGTGGACGGGCCGTCGCGCTCGAGAACCTGACCACCGTGACGATGCCGGACGGAGAACGGCTGGCGTGCTGCCCGACGTGTGCGCCCCACGCCCGCGAGGCCGCCCGGAAACTCGAGTCGATCGACCGACCGCGCGGGACGTGCGATGGCTGCCACTCGAGCGTTTCGCGAAACGATCTCGAGGACGTCGTTTTACCCGACGGAACGGTGATCACGTGCTGTCCCGACTGTCTCGAGGAGGTTCCCGGTCACGGGGATGCGGGAAGCTCCAGGTCGGGAAGCTTTACGGCGGAAAGTTCCGAGGCGGAGGACGGCAATGGGGCCGCACCCGCCGACGAAGCGACGGAGACGACCCACCTCGCGACCCGTCGAACGCTCTGTAGCCAGTGTCACGAGTACGTCGACGAAGAGCTCTATCACGTGACGACGATCGACGGCCGGACCGAGGAGATGTGTCCGGACTGCAAGGCGCTGGCCGAGGAGAAAAGGGTCGTCAGCAGCGTCGAGATGCGCGAGTCTGAGGCGCGGGAGATCCTTCGTGTCGACGACGACGCGACGAGTCAGGAGCTTCGCGAGGCATTCTTGACCCAGATCAAACACGCCCACCCGGACAAGAAGAGCGGCAGCGAGTCGGCGTTCAAACTCGTCAAAGAGGCTTACGACCGGCTGAAGTGACTGTCACGCTGTGCGTTCGAGGCCGTCCATACGCCTGACGAACCCGATCGTCGCCGGATCGAAGGCGTAGGCGGCGTCGCAGACCTCGCAGGTGGCCTCGAGTAACTGACCGTGTTCCGAGAGTTTCCAGAGTTTCGTCTGGCCCTGCGTGATGTCAGCGTGACCGGGTGGCCACAGTCCGGAACAGTACACGGGAATCGGACGTACCAGTTGGGGACTGACAGTGCTCCGAGCGGAGAGAGTTCGCTCCGAAGCCGGCAGAGCAGGTTGAAGATCGTGAACGAGAGGTTCTCACGATCGATGGCGACTCCTTCGACGTCGGCGATGAACCCGCCGCGGAACGCCTCCTCGTCGTACAGCGGGAGAACCGGAATGCCCTTCGCGAGCGCGTAGCCGATCTCCTGGTTGACCCAGTTGCTGGTCGCCGACGCCTCAGTGAGTACGGCGACGACGACGTCGCTGTTGGCGAGTCGGCCCTCGAGTCGCTTGCGCGTTCGACCGGATTCGATCTCCTCGAGGGCGATGTGGACGCCGAACGGGAAGTTCTTGACCGTCGAGAACAGTTCCTGCACGAGGTCGAGGTCGACGGGTGCGTGGGAGACGAACACCTGCTCTCCGGTCATCAGTAGCTCTACGGAACCGAAGACAGCAATCCGTAATGAATGTAACTACTTCTTATCCCCGGCGTGAGTAATTGTATCGAGAACGAGGTCCGAAAATTCGAGTTCGAAGAGTTCGTCCCCAGCTGATCGAACCACTCGCGTTCGACTCGCCACGTCCCGCGCCGGTCCCCGTCGGTGGATCGAGAGATTGCCTCGAGCGTTCCTGGCTCCCACTCGCGCTCCTCCGCGACCGTCAGGACGATTCGAACGACGGTACTGACCTCGTGGGTGGTCACGCCCGGTACGTCGTGCACCATTTCGTACTCGAGTCGCGTTCGGTCGTCGGTTCGCTCGAGCGAATTGACGTAGACGCCCTGGCCCATTAGGCGGTTCTCGAGGGTAACCTCGAGTGGGTGCGCGTCGGACGTGTCGTCGGGATTCGAGTTCGCGTTTGCGTTCGCGGGCGAGTGAGAGTGTGAGTTCCGGTCATCGTCGCTCATCGGTGATGCCTCGAGTTCACGTTCGGTGGGGAAAAGGTATCGGGCTCTGGCGGTGCTGTCACTTTGGCTCTCGTCCGTATTTCCGTTCTCGTTCTCGTCCCTGGTCTCGTTGTCGTCTTCATCCTCGTCCCCATTTCGCTTCCATCCCCGCTCACAGCGGCTCGACCAGATCCGCGAGCGCCGCCGCGGGGTCGTCGGCTTTGGCGACGCCGCTGGCGAGCAAGACGCCATTCGAGCCGAGGTCGGCTGCGGCGACGACGTCCTCGCCGGTACTGATCCCCGCGCCACAGAGCACGGTGACGTCCTCGTCGACCCGAGCGGCGGCGTCGACGGCGTCCTCCACGACGTCCGGATCGGCCTGGCTGACCGGCGTCCCGGTGCCGATCAGTTCCGGCGGTTCGACGGCGACGGCGTCGGGGCCGAGCGCCGCGGCCGCCCCGATCTGGGCCGGGTTGTTCGCACAGACGACCGTCTCGAGGCGGCACGTTCGGCCGCCCGGATCGCGCCGTCGACGTCGGCGAGTTTCAGGCGGCGCTCGGAGTGGTTGATCAACGTGCCCACTGCGCCCGCATCC
The DNA here is from genome assembly GCF_042663665.1 of Saliphagus sp. GCM10025317. Lineage (NCBI taxonomy): Archaea > Methanobacteriati > Methanobacteriota > Halobacteria > Halobacteriales > Natrialbaceae > Saliphagus > Saliphagus sp. GCM10025317. The sequence continues at coordinate 6,957 of NZ_JBHTAQ010000001.1, read as the reverse complement.
GCGACCGCCTCCGCGAGCGTGTGCCCAGTGTTGCTCCCGTAGTCGATCGGATCGACGTGCTGGGCCCAGGTTTCGACGCCCGTCTCGGCGACTCGCTCGAGGTGGGTCGCCTGCGGGGCGACGGCGATGCGAGCGTCGGTCGTCTCGTCGACGTCACGCGCGGCTTCGGCGACGGCGACGGAGTCACACGGATACGTCTTGAGGTTGATCAGAACGAACATGCTCGAGAGGAGGCCCTCGCGACCAAAATAGTTACCGAGTGGTCGTCGTCTCGAGGTCCGTCTCGGGCTCGCCGGGTACCGACGGATCGTACCGGTGGCAGGCGACCGGTCGGCCCTCTGTGCGGGTCTCGAGCGTCGGCGACTCGCGCTCACAGACGGTTTCGGTCGGTGCCGCGAGGTGGTCTCGAGCCATTACGAGGTCGCCGTCGTCGATGGATTCGACGGTCGCCGTGAGCGCCGCCTCGAGGTCCGGATCCGCGAGTTCCGCGGGCAGATCGAACCTCGATCGAACGGCGTCGTCGGTGGCGGGGACAGACTCGATGGTCGCAGGACCGTTTGTACCGTCCGACTCGGGCCCGGCGACGGCGGCCCGCACGTCGTCCGCGGTCGTCCAGTCGTTCTCGAGCCGAAAGCGGAACCGCACGAGTCCTCGCCACTGGTCACGAGGGATCGTTGCGTCGGCAGGCGGGATGATCGCCGGACACCGGGGATGGAACCGACAGCCGGACGGCGGGTCGGACGCGTCGGGGAGGTCGTCGGTCAGGGACTCGACGCTGGAGCGCGACGCGTTCGGGTTGAGGCTGGGAATCGACGACACGAGCAGTTGCGTGTACGGGTGGCGAGGGTCCTCGAAGACGTCGTCGACCGCCCCGGACTCGACGATTTCGCCGAGGTACATTACCGCCGCCCGGTCGCAGAACCGACGCACGAGCCGACGTCGTGACTGATGAAGACGATCGCGACGTCGAACTCCCGCTGGAGACGTCCCAGCAACTCGAGGACGTCGGCCTTGGTTCGGCCGTCGAGCGCGCTCACCGGCTCGTCGGCGACGAGCAGATCCGGGTTCAACACCAGCGCGCGGGCGATGGCGATGCGCTGTTTTTCCCCGCCGGAGAACTCGTGTGGGTACTGGTCGGCCGCGGCGGCGGAGAGCCCGACGCGCTCGAGCGTGTCCTCGACGACGTGTCGGCGCCGCTGGGAACCGTGCAAGCCGTGGATGCGGAGGGGCTCTTCGACTGACTCGCCGACTGTCCGACGCGGGTTGAGCGCCGAGTCCGGGTCCTGGAGCACGAGCTGTGCGCGTCGGCGAAAGCGACGCAGTTCGTCGTCGTCGTACGCGCGAACGTCGTCGCCGTCGAACCGGACCTCGCCACCGGTCGGCTCCTCGAGACGGAGTACCGACAGCGCGGTCGTGGATTTCCCGCAGCCGGATTCGCCGACGAGCCCGAACGCCTCGCCGGGCTGGACGTCGAAGCTCACGCCGTCGACGGCCCGAACGGTCCCGACCTCGCGCCGAAGGAGCCCCTTGGTGATCGGGTAGTGCTTCTCGAGGTTCCTGACCGAAAGCAACGGATCCGCCTCAGTCATCCTCGGTCACCCCTTCCCCGCTGCGCCGAAATCGGGAACAGTGTCGAGGACCGTTCTCGCATCTTGTCGGTTGCCGTGGTAGATGCACGCCGCACGGTGGTCTTCGACGCCGGCGACCGGTTCGAACGGCGGTTCGTCGGCGCGACACGCCTCGACGGCGTGTGGGCACTCCCGACGGAAGCGACAGCCGTCCGGCGGAGCCGGTTCGTCACCTCCGACAGTATCAGTACGGCGGTCCGGCCCGTCCGCCCTACCCTGCCCCACGAAATTCCGGAACAACGACTGCGTGTAGGGGTGTCCCGGTCGCTCGAGGACGGCCTCGACCGGCCCGCGCTCGACGGCGTTCCCGGCGTACATGACGACGACGCGGTCGGCCAGCGAGGCCACGACCCTGAGATCGTGGGTGACGAGCAACATCGTCAGCGCTCGCTCTCGTCGGAGGTCGTCGATCAGGTCGATGATTCGGGACTGAATCGTGACGTCCAGTGCGGACGTCGGTTCGTCGGCGATGAGCAGGTCGGGCTCGGTGGCCAGGGCGATGGCGATCAGGACGCGCTGGCGCATGCCGTCGGAGAATTCGTGGGGATACGCGTCGAGTCGCTCCGCCGGTCGCGAGAGGCCGACGGTCTGCAGCAGGTCGATCGCTCGCTCTCGCGCGATCTCGTCGCTGACGTCTCGGTGGAACGTGATCGCCTCGACGAGCTGATCGCCAACGGTGTACACCGGATCCAGCGCGTTCTGGGCGTTCTGAAAGAGATAGGCGATACGGTTGCCGCGAATCGATCGAAGTCGGCTTTCGTCGGCCGAGAGCAACTCCTCGCCCTCGAACGTCACGGATCCGGAGACGTCGACCTGCGAACTCGAGACCAGACCAGTGATCGAATCACAGGTCAGCGTCTTCCCGCTCCCGCTCTCGCCGACGAGGCAGACGGTTTCGCCGGGCTGGACGTCGAAGCTCACCCCGTCGACGGCCCGAATGGGACCGTCGGCGGTCGCGATGTGAGCGTGCAGGTCGTCGACGGAGAGCAGTGGATCTGTGTCAGTCATGAGTCCCCCGTGGATCGAGCGCGTCTCGCAGTCCGTCGCCGGCCACCTTGAACGCCGCGACCGTCAGTCCCAGGGCGATGGCGGGGAACGTCGAGACCCACCACGCGTCGAGCGGGGACGCCCTGAACAGCCCCTCGCCCATCGTCATGCCCCACGACTGGAACGTGGCGTGGAACCCGAGGAACGCGAGCGCCGCCTCTGTCAGGACGAGCACGGCCATCAGGTGGAACGCCGCCGGGATCACGCTATTGGTAATGTTCGGCAGGACGTGTCGTCGCAGGACGTACGGCCTCGAGGCCCCGAGCACTCGAGCGGCGAGGACGTACCCTTCCTCGCGTCGTTGTAGCGTCTCGCTCCGGACGATACGGGCGATCCCGCCCCAGGATAGCAGGCCGAACGCGGCGAGGAGGACGAAAACGAGTCCCCGATGAACAGGTACGCGATCATGTAGATGACGATCGCTGGGATGCTGGCTGGACGTCGACGTAGCTCATCAGGAGGTCGTCGACGGAACCGCCGTAGTACCCCGCGAGGAGACCGACGATCGTCGCCAGCGGCACGATAATGCCGGCCGTGACGAGCACGGCGTAGGCCACAGGTCGAGCGCCGACCACGAGGAGGTCGACCATTTCGTACCCCCAGCGGTCGGTTCCGAGCACGTACTCCCAGCTCCCGTGACACTGCTGTTCGTATATCGTGTCCCCGGTAACCATGCCCACGCAGTCTTTTCCCGTTTCCAGGTAGGAACCGCTGAAGCCGACCGGCGGCTGGAGTTTGTCGGTTCCGGCCGTCCCCGAGTATAACGTCAGCCGGGGCTGGAACCCCGTTATCATCGTGTAGAGCGCGGTAAGAGTGACGATCACGAGAACTGTGAGGGTCGCGACGGTTGCCCACCGTCGTCGAAGTCGAGCGAGGAGTCGCCGCCGCGGGACGGATCGAGGACCATCGGAACGGCGCCGTAGGCGACGATCACGGCCAGGGCGAGCAGTAGCAGCCAATCTTCGGGGCCGACGTACCATCGAGCGACGAGATAGATGCTGTCTCTCCAGCGGTAGTAGAGGTACGCCAGCCCGACGGTAAGGACGCCGATTACAAGCGCGATTCGTTCGGGCGAAAACCGGCGCTTCGACGAGTCGACCCGATTCCAGTCGATTCGCTCGAGCGCCGCGACGTCCGTCTGCCCCGACGGTTCGTCTCTGGCGGATGCGTTCGATCCCGGTTCCGTCATTGCGAGTCGTGCAGGAACCTGTCGCCTCCGCGAATAAGTGTTTCTGTTCCATCACGACCGCAACACTCATATTTCCCTGGCTGGCATGTGTGCAGTACTCGTGATTCGCGACTCCGTCATCACGTCTGGTCCACTCGCAGGTGACCGCCAGTGAGAGTGGTGCGAATTCTGGCTCGGCGTCTGGCACTGGGAGCGATCGCCGCCTGGGCCGTGCTCACGGTGATGTTCGCGCTGTTCGCCGCGACCGAAGACTGGGTGCTCGACAGGCAACTCGCGCTCGCGGCCTACGGCGGTGCCGATCCCGACAAACTCGAGTCCATTCGCCAATCGTACCTCGCGGACCGAGGGCTCGACCGACCGCTCACCGAGCAGTACGTCGACTGGATGAGGAACATGATCACCCTGGAGTGGGGCGATTCCTTCCAGAGCGGCGAGGCAGTGTTTCCGCTGGTCCGCGAGGCCACCCTCGAGACGGCGCTGTACGTCGTCCCGGCGATCGTGCTGGCGACGACGCTCGGGCTGACCGTCGGCGCCTACGCCGCGATGAACGTGCGCTCGATTCGCGGCGACGGAACCATGGGTATCGTGTATCTGCTGTTCGCGATCCCGAACTTCTGGGCCGGCTTCCTCATCCTGAGCGCGTCCGCGACTGCCGCTGCCGCCTTCAGTTGGGGCAGCGAATTCAACTACATCACGGTGACCGAGTTGCCGTTTCTCTACGGGCGGGTCCTCCCGGTCGTCCTGGTTACGACGACCCTGCTCGCTGCCATCGTCAGTTACGCTCGAGCGTACGCTCGCCAGTACTACACCGCGGACCTCACCAAACTCGTTCGCGCGAAAGGCGGTGGGCGGCTCGACGTCGCCAGACACGTGTTGCGAAACGCGGCGATCCCGTTGCTCTCGCTCGTGTTCGCGGAGACGCTCGCATTGCTCGCGATTTCGGTGATCATCATCGAGGCCGTGTTCGGCATCGGCGGGATCGGCTCGCTCTTCTACAACGCCGTCTGGACGCGCGACCTTCCCGTCATGATGGGCGTGACGGTCGTCATCGTCGCCTTCGGCGTCGTCGGCAACGTCGTTCAGGACCTCGCGTACTCGCTGCTCGACCCTCGAGTGGACACCGGGTCGCAGTGAACAACACCGGCGATCGGGAAAATGTTGGTCGGCGCTCGATCAATCCTTTCGCTTGACGACGTCACCAAGCGTGTAACTCCCGCTCGAGGAGCCACCCTCCCAGTCGCTGTCCTCGCTCGACCCGGATCCGCCGGTGAGGCTGATCTCAGGAATCGCTCGAGTTTGCTCTGGACCCGGTCGCTGGGCAGGGTATCCCCGCGCTCGAGTTTGCGGATCAGACTCGCTTTCTCGTTGAGTTCGTTCGCGAGGTCGGACTGGCTGAGGTCTTCTTCTCTCGCCCGCCGGATGCGGTCGTCGTAGTCGGTGACAATCTCGTCCATCTCGTCGAACATGTCTCGGCGACGCGAGCCACCGGACCCCGAGGAGCGACCGCCGCTCGAGGACGTGTCGCTGGACCCCGACCCGGATCCCGATCCAGAGCCCGTCGAGTACTTCGTCGACGTGCTCGAGGATGAGCGGTCTTCACCTCGGTGCCGAAGTCGGTACAGTTCGAACACACGTCCAGCTTCGCGCCTTCGACTTTGATGGTCTTCGGGGACGACGTCTCGGCGCCACACATCTCGCACTGAACCATGGTCGGGTCTAACGCACCACGCGTGATAAAGGGTACGGCGCCAGCGATCCGGACGGGTCGTATCGAACTCGATACCCGCCCCGGACGAGGGGTCGGACCTTGTCAGACGCTACTCGAGCGCGCTCCAGGAGTAGAAGAACCGCTGGAAGGCCGTCAGGTGGCCGACGACGGCGAGGAAGACGAGCAGCCAGCCGACGAGCGAGAGGCCACCGGCGTCGAACGACTCGAGAGGATAGGCGAGGAAGCCGACGATTCCGATGATCGCCAGCCGGTCGGCACGGCCGACGAGCCCGCCGTAGACCCGGTCGAGGCCCACCGCCTGGGCCTGGGTGCCGAGGTAGGAGGTCATGACGACGCCCGTAACCGCCAGGAAGCCCAGCCAGTAGTCGCCGACGCCGGCGGCGAGTCCACCGATGATCACGATGTCGGCGTACCGGTCCAGGACGTGATCGAGCAGGTCCCCCGCGGGGAGGAGACGCCCTGGGCTCGAGCGAGTGCGCCGTCGATGATGTCGAACCAGCCGTTCAGGAAAACGAGGGCCGCGCCGACGGCGTACCAGACGGGGTGGGCGACGCCACCGAGGTAAAACACGAGGCCCGCGGCAATCGCCACGAACCCGGCGATAACGCTCACGCCGTCGGGACTCATTCCGACCCGGTCGAACCCACGGACGAATGGATCCAGGAACCTCGAGATGTACGGTCGGAACTTATCGAGGGTCATGTCAGGTACCCCACGAAGTCGACCTCGCCGACACTCGGCGCTCGTGTGCCCCGGACGACGGCCTCGAGTTCGTCGGCCACCGCGGCGGGCTCGCGGTCCGTGGTGTCGATTTCGTACACGGACTCGAGTCCGTGGCGGTCGACGGCCTCCGAGAGGATGACGTCGAGCGCCTCGCTCTCTGCGTTCTCGCGAGCCTTAGCCGCACTCTCACCGCGCTCTCTCAATCTGTCCTCGAGCACTGTCGGCTCACACCGCAAGACGGCGACGCGATCGGCCGGGGTGATGGGCGAGGTGCGACTCGATCAGGACGTCGTCTCGCTCCGCGAGTCGCTCCTCGAGGGCATCCAGGTCGGCGACCTTGCTGTCGCGCTCTTCGTCGACGGCCGTGTACAGCCCCTCGCGTTCGAGCAGGTCGTTGAGGTGGATCACGTCGTAGTCCTCGAGTCGGTCCTCGTGGCGATCGCCGAGTTGGTGCTCGTGGCGATCACCGAATCGATCCTCGAGGATCGTCGTTGCCGTCGTCTTCCCCGTTCCCGGGGTGCCGGTAACTGCGACTCACGCGCCGTTCACCTCGGTTGGGATTCCGCCGTCAGCGCCGAGTTCGCGCTGGTGCCCTCGGTCCTCGAGCACCTCGTTGAGCGTCTCGACGGCCCGTTCGGTTT